>JABURT010000108.1 GCA_014762495.1 Gammaproteobacteria bacterium
GGCTGGACTCGAACCAGCGACATACGGATTAACAGTCCGGTGTTCTACCAACTGAACTACGGGGGAACAGTTAAGTGCTGCGTATCATACTGATGCGGTTTTGGCGGGTCAAGGGTAGAACCGGACTTTTCCGTACGGGAGGGATTACTCGACAATCTTTATCGTGGGTATGCGAAATACGTCCCATGTGATCTTACGTCCCCTTGCCTGAGCCGAGTCCTGGTTTGAGGTGAATTCGAAATTGCCCGGTGCATGAACGCGTCCGCTGGGGGAGTAATACATCTTGTCTTGCAGAACGTTGATCTTGACCGATACAGAGGGCGGGAGCGGATCCTGAACGCGGAGGATATCGGAATCGGCCGTCGGAGCACCGGTCTGATCCGGATCGGCAAAGACCATCCATCCGTTTTGCCAGGCCTCCGCATTGCTGCAGACACTGGTATCGCCATCCGTGATGGCACAGACCATTACCCGGTGTCCGCGCATGACAGCCTCGTGACGGGCCAGTTTCAGATCATCGAGGAGGATGCGGCTGTAACTGGCGACACGGTTGTCGGACATCACGCCCAGCAGGCTGGGGCCGATACTGGTGACGGCAATGGCAAAGACCGCCATCACGATCAGTAGCTCGGGGAGGGTGAAGCCTTTTGTTGCGGGTTCAGGATTCAAAGTTCAAGGGTTCAGTGTTGAGGTGTCAGAGTTTTAAGCATAGTAACTTTGCCACAGTGTGGAAAGTGGTGAATTGCACTGACCTATAATAAAAAAGGGGCGCAACCGCGCCCCTGATTATTTGCCTGATCCTTGGGAACCCTGTGCCTCAGCCTGCACTAGAGAACCTTTTCAATGCGCTCCAGGGCCTGCTCCAGGTTCTCCAGGCTGGTGGCAAAGGAGAGGCGCATAAAACCTGGCGAGCCGAAGGCGGAACCGGGCACCAGGGCCACGCCGGCCTCCCTCAGCAGGTATTCAGCCAGTTGTACGTCATCTTCGATCCCGTCCAGTGCCGCAATGGCGTCGGAGAAATCGGGGAAGCAGTAGAAGGCGCCCTGTGAGGGCAGGCACTTGATGCCCTTGATGGTGTTGAGGCGCTCGACCACAAAATCATGGCGCTTTTTAAAGGCCTCAAGCATGACCTGGATACATGACTGATCGCCCTCCAGCGCGGCCTGGGCCGCGACCTGGGAGATAGAGGTCGGGTTGGAGGTGCTTTGCGACTGAATCTTTTTCATCGCCCCGATGAGCCTGGCAGGCCCGGCCGCATAGCCGATGCGCCAGCCGGTCATGGAGTAGGCCTTGGAGACACCGTTTAGAACGATGGTCTGTTCATAGAGCTCGGGGCAGGCCATAACGATGTTGGCAAAGGGCTCTTCGGCCCAACTGATGTGTTCATACATGTCATCGCTGGCGATGAGCACATCGGGGTGTTTCTTAATAACATCACCGAGTGCTGCCAGCTCCGATCGGGTGTAGGTGACGCCGGTCGGGTTGGAGGGACTGTTGAGCACGAGCAGGCGGGTCCTGTCAGTGATGGCCGACTCCAGCTGCTCGGGAGTGATCTTGAATTGCTGCTCGATGCCCGCCTCGACGATGACCGGTACACCCTCGGCCAACAGCACCATGTCCGGGTAAGAGACCCAGTAGGGGGCGGGGATGATCACCTCATCGCCGGGATTGAGCAGGGCCTGGGCCAGATTGAAAAAACTCTGCTTACCCCCGCAGGAGACCAGGATCTGGTCGGCGGCATAGTCCAGATCGTTGTCGCGTTTGAGCTTGTTGATAATGGCCTGTTTCAGCTCCACCGTACCGTCCACGGCGGTGTACTTGGTAAACCCCTGGTTGATGGCCTCAATGGCCGCGGCCTTGATGTGATCCGGGGTGTCAAAATCCGGCTCCCCGGCACCGAGGCCGATGATGTCCTTACCCTGTGCCTTCAGGGCCTTGGCCTGGGCGGTCACGGCCAGGGTGGGGGAGGGCTTTATGCTCTGCACTCGTTGGGATAACTTAATTTCCAACTGACGGGTCCTCAAACGCGTTCGAATTAAAAAAACCGGTGTAATATACTTGATGCTGCGTTGTTACTGAATCCCCCCAAAGGCAAAATGTCCAAATCTTTTCAACTGCATAGCCAATTCGAACCGGCCGGTGATCAACCCACGGCCATCGCCAAACTGATCGAGGGGCTGGAGGACGGGCTTGCCGGCCAGACCCTGCTCGGGGTGACCGGCAGCGGCAAGACCTTCACCATCGCCAATGTCATCCAGTCCGTTCAGCGCCCGACCATGATTATGGCCCATAATAAGACCCTGGCGGCCCAGCTCTACGGTGAGATGAAGGAATTCTTCCCCAATAACGCGGTGGAGTACTTCGTCTCCTATTACGACTATTACCAGCCGGAGGCCTACGTCCCCTCCACCGATACCTTCATCGAGAAGGACGCCTCCATCAACGACCACATCGAGCAGATGCGCCTCTCCGCCACCAAGGCAATCATGGAGCGCAAGGACGTCATCATCGTCGCCACCGTCTCTGCCATCTACGGTCTCGGCGACCCCAAGTCCTATATGAAGATGCTGCTGCACCTGGATCGCGGTGACACCATCGACCAGCGCAAGCTGCTGCGTCGCCTCGCCGAGCTGCAGTACACGCGCAACGACGTCGAGTTGCATCGCGGTACCTACCGCGTGCGCGGTGAGGTGATCGACATCTACCCGGCCGACTCCGACGCCGAGGCGGTGCGAGTCGAGCTGTTCGACAACGAGATCGAGACGCTGGCCTACTTCGACCCCCTGACCGGTGAGGTCCTGCGCAAGGTGCCGCGCCTGACCATCTATCCCAAGACCCACTACGTCACCCCGCGCGACACCATCGTCGAGATGGTGGACAAGGTAAAGGAGGAGCTCAAGCAGCGCCTGGAACAGCTACGCGACAACAACAAGCTGGTGGAGGCTCAGCGCCTCGAGGAGCGCACCCGCTACGATATCGAGATGATGATGGAGCTGGGCTACTGCTCAGGTATCGAGAACTACTCGCGGTACCTCTCCGGCCGCAATCCTGGCGAGCCGCCACCCACCCTGATGGACTACCTGCCGGATGATGCCCTCATGGTCATCGACGAGTCCCACGTCACCATTCCCCAGATCGGGGCCATGTACAAGGGCGACCGCTCGCGCAAGGAGAATCTGGTGGAGTATGGCTTCCGCTTACCCTCGGCGCTGGACAACCGCCCCCTCAAGTTCGAAGAGTTCGAACAGCTCGTGCCGCAGTCCATCTACGTCTCCGCCACCCCCGGCAAGTACGAGGCGGCCCACGCCGACCAGGTGGCGGAGCAGGTCGTGCGCCCCACCGGCCTGGTGGACCCGGTGGTGGAGGTACGCCCCGCCTTGAGCCAGGTGGACGACCTGCTGTCGGAGATCAACCTGACGGTGGAGAAGGGCGAACGCATCCTGGTCACCACCCTCACCAAGCGCATGGCCGAGGACCTCACCGAGTACCTGGCCGAGCACAATATCCGCGTGCGCTACATGCACTCGGACATCGACACCGTGGAACGAGTGGAGATCATCCGTGACCTGCGTCTGGGCGAATTCGACGTGCTGGTGGGCATCAACCTGCTACGCGAGGGACTGGACATGCCCGAGGTCTCGCTGGTGGCCATCCTCGACGCCGACAAGGAGGGCTTCCTGCGCTCCGACCGTTCTCTTATCCAGACCATTGGCCGTGCGGCACGCAATCTCAATGGCCGCGCCATCCTCTACGCCGACCGGATCACCGACTCCATGAAACGGGCCATGGAGGAGACCGAGCGTCGTCGCGAAAAACAGGTCAGCTTTAACGAGGCCCACGGTATTACACCCAAGTCGATACAGAAGAAGGTCAGCGACGTCATGGAGGGCGCCTATCCCGGTGTTCCCGGCAGCGCCAAGCGCTTTGCCAAGGTTGCCGAAGAGGTCAGTGAGTATGCGGGCCTGTCGCCTAAAGCACTGGCCAAGAAGCTCGAAGAGATGGAGAAGCAGATGTACGAACACGCCCAGAACCTGGAGTTTGAAGAGGCGGCCAGGATGCGTGACCAGGTCCAGCAGATTCGCGAGTCGGTCCTTAAAGAGTCAGTCTAAGTCCTCTATGCAAGGCTATCCCGGTAGCGCCTAAACATGGAAAGATAGTATCCTTGGTATTTAGTAGCTTAGAGCTGAGAGAAGCATTTTCGAGAAGGGAGTAAGAGTTTGGTGAAGAAGGCCCTGATTACCGGTATTACAGGCCAGGACGGCGCATATTTGGCCGAGTTTCTATTGAAGAAAGGCTATGAGGTTCATGGAATCAAGCGTCGGACCTCGTTGTTCAACACAGATCGTATCGATCACCTATATCAAGATCCTCATGTGGAGAATCGGAATTTCATACTGCACCATGGAGATTTGACAGACAGTAGCAGTCTGATTCGAATTATGCAGGAGGTTAAACCGGACGAGGTCTATAACCTGGCGGCACAGAGCCACGTGGCGGTCTCCTTCGAGGAACCTGAATATACCGCTAACTCCGATGCTTTGGGTGTGCTCCGCTTGCTGGAGGCGATCCGTATCCTGGGTTTGGAGAAGAAAACCCGTTTCTACCAGGCCTCCACATCCGAACTCTACGGTAAGGTGCAGGAGATTCCGCAGACTGAGAATACCCCTTTCTACCCCCGCTCTCCCTACGCAGTGGCAAAGATGTATGCCTATTGGATAGTGGTGAATTACCGGGAGTCATATGGCATGTATGCATGTAATGGGATCCTTTTTAACCATGAGTCGCCCATCCGTGGTGAGACCTTCGTAACCCGCAAGATCACCCGTGCCCTGGCTCGCATCAAGCTGGGACTACAGGAAAAACTCTACCTGGGGAATATGGATGCCAAGCGAGACTGGGGACATGCCCGCGATTATGTCGAGATGCAATGGTTGATGTTGCAACAGGACGAGCCCGATGACTTTGTCATTGCCACCGGTGAGCAATATTCCGTTCGTGACTTTGTCGAGGCCGCGGCACGGGAACTGGGTATTGAAATGGGCTGGAAGGGCAGTGGTGTGGACGAAAAGGGTTACGACACTGCTACTGGGAAATGCATCGTCGAGGTTGATCCGCGTTATTTTCGACCTGCAGAGGTGGAAACCCTGTTGGGAGATCCGGTCAAGGCCAAGACCAAGCTGGGCTGGACACCCCGGACCAGCTTCAACGAACTCGTGGCCGAGATGGTGCGTGAAGATCTGAAAGATGCTGAACGCGACGAGCTTTGCCACAAAGAAGGCTTCAAGACCTACCGTTATTATGAATAAGACAGAAAAAATCTACGTCGCCGGTCACCGCGGTTTGGTGGGTGGCGCGATCTACCATCGCCTGCAAGAGGCTGGTTTCACGAATATTATCACCCGCACTAGCGCCGAGTTGGACCTTACCAATCAGGCGATGGTCAATGAATTCTTTGAGCAGGAACGCCCGGGCTATGTCTTTCTAGCCGCTGCCAAAGTGGGAGGTATCCATGCAAACAATACCTACCCGGCCGACTTCATTCGTGACAACCTCCAGATTCAGAATAATGTTATCGATGCGGCCTACCGCAAGGGATGCAAGAAGTTATTGTTTCTCGGTTCTTCCTGCATCTATCCCAAATTCGCGCCGCAGCCAATGAAAGAAGAGCACCTCCTCACCGGTTCTCTGGAGCCCACCAATGAATGGTATGCCATTGCCAAGATCGCGGGCATAAAGATGTGCCAGGCCTATCGGCGTCAATACGGCTTCGATGCCATTTCGTTGATGCCCACCAATCTCTATGGGCCCGGCGACAACTTCCATCCTGAGAATTCTCATGTCTTGCCGGCTCTCATACGCCGTTTTCACGAGGCGAAGGCAGAGGGGCTGCCGGATGTGACGGTATGGGGTACGGGAACCCCTCGCCGGGAATTTCTCCACGTGAGTGACCTGGCAGATGCCTCCGTTTTCCTGATGGAGAACTACGAAGAGGAAGAGTTTATCAATGTCGGTGTCGGTGAGGATGTCTCAATCAAGGAGCTCGCTGAGATAGTCAGTGATATCGTTGGGTATCAGGGTGAACTCAAGTTCGATACAAGCAAACCGGACGGGACACCTCGAAAACTGTTGGATGTGAGCAAGCTGGAAAGGGTCGGCTGGAAGGCAAAAATCCCACTGAGGACGGGGATTGAGCAAACATATCAGTGGTTTCTCGAACATCAGGATGATTTTCGTCGCTAGGGTATAATTTGCCTTGCCAGAGATGGTGGCTTTTGGTATCTTTCTCGCCTCTTCGGCAGGCGCGTAGCTCAGTTGGTTAGAGCACCACCTTGACATGGTGGGGGTCGTTGGTTCGAATCCAATCGCGCCTACCAATTTCCTTCAGTTTTTCCTTATCATTCTTCATTTAACGATTTGCCATTTCGGCCGATACTCTTTAATAATCAAGAACCACGCAGACTATATAAATTAAGTTAAGAGTAGAAATGGTCCGACTGATTAGCTTTATTACGCTGTTCTCGGTGTTTAGTGTGCAGGCCGCCACGCCCCAATCGAGTGTGGGTGGAACGGGCATCGGTTATATGCGTACAGCTCAGGTCATGCAGGAAGACGAATCGGTCTGGTTCCTGAATATGGGCTCGGACATCTTTGCCAGTACCGCCAGTCCCGGCACCAATGCCTCCCTGACGCACGCGCAACTGGGTTATGCCGCCTCCATCGGCGGGCACACCGAGCTGGGTGTCAGTGCGCCCTATATGCTTTATTCACCCGATGCCGCCGGTGCCACGGTCTATTCCGGTACGCGTGATGTGCGCGGTTATTTCAAGCACAGCCTGACCTATCCGGGCAAACAGGACGGCTTCGGCGCCGCCATCTCGGCCTACGCGACAATCTTTCCGGGCAATCCTGCGAATAATGTCACCAGTGGCCAACCCCAGTATGGGGCCGAGCTCAACATCAGTCACTGGACTCGACATACCGCCATTCATCTCAACATCGGCTCTGAGAATACCGATGTCTGGGACGAGGCGGCGACGCCCCCCTTTAGCGCGGATCGATTGCTCAAGTTTGGACTGGGCATAGAGGTGGGACTGTCCAAGGCGATGGGCTTCACCGTTCAGGCTGTCGCCACGCAGTCCCCGGCCAACCTGCAGGAGCACGTCCTGCTGGGCACGGTGTTCCAGTATATGCCGTCTCCTCGCTGGGCATTCACTCTGGGCGCCGGCATGGGCACACCGAGCGGGACCAACCAGGCCTCCACCAGCCTGATCCTGGGTGTGACCTATTCGGGCAACAGTCAATACCAGTCACGCTATGAACTGGCGGCAGACTATGTCGATTATCATCGCCTGAGTCTGGAGCTTCAGGAAGAGGTGAAGACCCTGTCTCAACGGGTCGAGGCACTGGAACTTAAACTGGACCAGACTGAGTTGCGCGTCGAAAAGACCGAAAAGAATTTCGAGGTCTATAAATACGACTATAGCACCGAGTACTGAAGCGCATTGCTTGATACTGTTACTTGGTCCTATACCTCTGTCGTGTTAATCTATGCACATCAAGTCACTCAAGCACCGTTATCACGGTGCTTTACTATTTTAAGACGAGCAAAACATGACATGTGGCCTCTCGTATGGGTCACCACTGGAGTAAGGATTCATGCCAACAATTACCCTTCCCGACGGTTCTCAGCGCGAGTTTAATCAACCTGTCTCGGTCCTTGACGTGGCCCAGGATATCGGTCCCGGTCTGGCCAAGGCCACCCTGGTGGGCAAGGTCGACGGCAAGCTAGTGGACGCCAGCTACACGATCGATCATGACGCCGAACTGGCCATTATCACCGCCCGCGACGAAGAGGGCCTCGAGGTGCTGCGCCACGATGCCGCCCACGTCATGGCTCAGGCGGTACAGGAGCTCTATCCCGGTACTCAGGTCACCATCGGCCCTTCCATCGAAAACGGCTTTTACTACGACTTCGCCCGCGACGAGCCCTTCACTCCGGAAGACCTGGAAAAGATCGAGCAACGCATGAAGGAGATCGTCAAACGCGATCTGCCCATCGTGCGCGAGGTGTGGGACCGCGAACAGGCGATGCAGACATTCGCCGGCATCGGTGAGGACTATAAGGTCCAGATCATCGACGAGATCATCCCCGAGGGTGAGGAACTGACCGTCTACAAGCAGGGCGACTGGTTCGACGTCTGCCGCGGCCCGCACCTGCCCTCCACCGGCAAGCTGGGCGACGGCTTCAAGCTGACCAAGCTGGCCGGCGCCTACTGGCGCGGCGACTCCAACAACGAGATGCTGCAGCGCATCTACGGCACCGCCTGGGGCAACAAGAAGGAGCTCAAGGCCTATCTCAAACGCCTGGAAGAGGCGGAGAAGCGCGACCATCGCCGTCTGGCCAAGCAGCTGGACCTGTTCCACAGCCAGGAAGAGGCGCCGGGTATGGTGTTCTGGCACGACAAGGGCTGGCGCGTCTACCAGGAGGTGGAGCAGTACGTGCGCCGTGTTCTGCGCGACAATGGCTACACCGAGGTGCGCACCCCCCAGGTGGTGGACCGCTCCCTGTGGGAGAAGTCGGGCCACTGGGACAAGTTCCACGACATGATGTTTACCACCGAGTCGGAGCACCGCCACTACGCGGTCAAGCCCATGAACTGTCCCTGCCACGTGCAGATCTTCAACCAGGGCCTGAAGAGCTACCGCGAGCTGCCGCTGCGCATGGCCGAGTTCGGCTCCTGCCACCGCAATGAGCCCTCCGGCACCCTGCATGGCCTGATGCGGGTGCGCAACTTCACCCAGGACGATGCCCACATCTTCTGCACCGAGGACCAGATCCAGCAGGAGGTCTCCACCTTTATCGACTTGCTCTACCAGGTCTATAAGGACTTCGGCTTCGAAGAGGTGCTGATCAAGCTCTCCACCCGTCCCGAGCAGCGCGTCGGTTCCGATGAGGTCTGGGACAAGGCCGAGCAGGCCCTGCAACATGCCCTCGACAACAAGGGCCTGGAATGGGAGCTGCAGCCGGGCGAGGGGGCCTTCTACGGCCCCAAGATCGAGTTTTCGCTCAAGGACTGCCTGGAACGTGTGTGGCAATGTGGCACCGTCCAGGTCGACTTCTCCATGCCCGGCCGGCTTGAGGCCGAGTATGTGGCCGAGGACGGCAGCCGCCAGGTGCCGGTGATGTTGCACCGCGCCATACTCGGTTCGCTGGAGCGTTTTATCGGTATTTTGATCGAACACCATGCCGGTGCCTTCCCGCTTTGGCTGGCCCCGGAACAGGTGGTGGTCATGAATATTACCGATAATCAGGCCGATTATGTCCAGCAGATTGAAAAAAGCCTGAATAATCAGGGATTCCGGGCCAAGTCGGACTTGAGAAATGAGAAGATCGGCTTTAAAATTCGCGAGCACACCTTACAGAAGATCCCGTACCTGCTGGTTATTGGCGATCGCGAGGTGGAAGAGAATACCGTGGCCGTGCGCACGCGCAACGGTGAGGACCTCGGCACTATGTCCCTGGACGACTTCGCCGGGAAACTTGCCGCAGAGATCGCGAGCCGCGGCCTAACTGTTTCGGAGGATTAGAGTATCGCTGCCAAGAAAGAAGAAAAGGTTCGCTTAAACGACGAGATCAATGTCCGAGAGGTTCGACTCGTCGGGGTAGATGGTGAACAGATAGGCGTATTGCCTACGGCCGAGGCGCTTGAAAAGGCCGCCGAGGCTGAAATGGATCTGGTAGAGATCTCTCCACAGGCCAAGCCTCCCGTTTGCCGCATCATGGATTACGGCAAGTTTCAGTTCGAACAGAACAAGAAACGTCAGGCGGCCAAGAAGAAACAGAAACAGATTCAGGTCAAGGAAGTGAAGTTCCGTCCCGGGACGGAAGAGGCCGATTACCAGGTCAAGCTGCGTAATCTGACCCGTTTCCTTGAGAAGGGGGACAAGTGCAAGGTCACACTGCGCTTCCGTGGTCGCGAAATGGCGCACCAGGAGCTGGGGCGCGAGCTGCTCAAGCGCATCGAGCAGGACCTTGTTGACCTGGCCACCGTCGAGTCCTTCCCCAAGATGGAAGGCCGGCAGATGGTGATGGTCGTGGCCCCCAAGAAAAAGAAGTGACGCGCTAGCGTTATATCCACCGGTCCGAGGTTTGGGCCAGAGGCCGGTGACTAACCGGGTGACTAGAGGTCAGAAGCTGTCCAAGGCAGCCCTTTACCGCCCCTGTACACAGCAACTGTGGAGTAAACAGCAATGCCCAAGATGAAGTCCGTCAGTGGCGCCAAGAAGCGCTTCAAGGTGGCTAGCTCTGGTCGCGTCAAGCGCAACCAGTCGCACCGTCGCCACATCCTTACCAAAAAGCCGACCAAGCGTAAGCGTCATCTGCGTAGCCCTGCCGAGGTGCACGAGGCAGATGTATCGCTGATCAAGCGCATGTTGCCCTATAGCTAAGCGGAGGTAAGGAAAATGGCACGAGTTAAACGTGGTGTAATCGCACGCGCGCGTCACAAAAAGATCATGAAACAGGCCAAGGGCTACTACGGACGTCGCAAGAACGTCTTCCGTGTTGCCACCCAGGCCGTTACCAAGGCCGGTCAATATGCCTACCGCGACCGCCGTCAGCGCAAGCGCCAGTTCCGCGCCCTGTGGATCGCGCGTATCAACGCTGCGGCCCGTGAGTGTGGCCTGTCCTACAGCCGTTTCATCAACGGTCTGAAGAAGGCAAACATCGAGATCGACCGTAAGGTTCTGGCTGACATCGCCGTATTCGACAAGGCCGGCTTTGCCGCCATTGCCGAACAGGCCAAGGCCAACCTTTAATCCCCATCCATACGGGGAACAACCAATCTGGTTAAACATAAAGGGGAAGGCCGTGCCTTCCCCTTTTGTATTTCTGAAACAGGGAGCTGAACGTGCAAGGGCTAGAGTCGCTCGTTGAAGAGGCCGAACAGGCCATCGCCGCCGCCTCGGACCTGTCGGGGCTGGATGAGATCCGGGTCCGCTTTTTGGGCAAGAAGGGGTCGCTGACCGAACAGATGAAGCAACTGGGCAGCCTCTCCCCGGAGGAGCGTCCCAAGGCGGGGCAGGCCATCAACCAGGCCAAGCAGGCGGTACAGCAGGCCATCGAGGCGCGCAAGGAGACCCTGCAAGGCGAGGCCCTGAACGCCAAGCTGGCGGCCGAGGCGGTGGACATCACCCTGCCCGGACGTAACGCACAACGCGGCGGCCTGCACCCCATCAGCCGTACCCTGGAGCGTATCGAGTCACTGTTCGAGCAAATGGGCTTCGAGGTGGCACAGGGGCCCGAGGTGGAGGACGACTACCACAACTTCGAGGCCCTCAATATCCCCGAGACCCATCCGGCGCGGGCCATGCACGACACCTTCTATGTCGATGAGCACACAGTGCTGCGCACCCATACCTCGCCGGTGCAGATCCGCGTCATGGAGAATCAACAGCCGCCCCTGCGCGTCATCGCGCCGGGGCGCGTCTATCGCTGCGACTCCGACCTCACCCACACCCCCATGTTCCACCAGATCGAAGGATTGATGGTGGACGAGAAGGTCAGCTTCGCCGACCTCAAGGGCCTGCTCGATGAGTTCCTGCGCAACTTCTATGAAAAGGAACTCAAGGTGCGCTTCCGCCCCTCCTACTTCCCCTTCACCGAACCCTCCGCCGAGGCCGATGTGCAGTGCGTGCACTGTGGCGGCGAGGGCTGCCGGGTCTGCAGCCACACCGGCTGGCTGGAGGTTCTGGGCTGCGGCATGGTCCATCCCAAGGTGCTGGAGTCGGCCGGTATCGACTCGGAGAAGTACGTGGGCTTTGCCTTCGGCCTGGGTGTAGAGCGCCTGGCCATGCAGCGCTATGGCATCAACGACCTGCGTCTGTTCTTCGAGAACGACCTGCGTTTCCTGAAACAGTTCAAGTAGGCGGAGGCAAGGCACATGAAATTCAGCGAACAGTGGTTGCGTGAATGGGTGAACCCATCCGTCTCGACCGACGAGCTGTGCCATCAGCTCACCATGGCTGGCCTGGAGGTGGACGCGGTCGAGCCCGTGGCACCCGAATTCAACAAGGTGGTGGTGGGCAAGATACTCAAGGCCGAGCGCCACCCCGACGCCGACAAGCTACAGGTTTGTTCCGTCGATACGGGCGAGGGCGAGCCCCAGCAGATCATCTGCGGCGCCGCCAATGCCCGCGACGGTCTGATGGTGGCCGCCGCCCTGGTGGGGGCGGTGCTGCCCGACGGACTCAAGATCAAGAAGGCCAAGCTGCGCGGCGTGGAGTCCTTCGGCATGCTCTGTTCGGCCAAGGAGCTTGGTATGGCCGAGTCGGCCGAGGGCATCATGGAGCTTCCCGCCGGGGCCGAGATCGGCACGCCCATTCGTGACTATTACCAGCTCGATGACAATTGCATCGAGATCGGCCTCACCCCCAACCGCAGCGACTGCCTCGGCATCGCCGGTATCGCGCGCGAGGTCGGGGTGATGAACCGCATGGAGGTTGCGCTCCCGGCCATCGAGCCGGTGCCGGCAAGCCACCAGGAGACACTGCCTGTTAAGGTCGAGGCCGGCGCCGGCTGCCCGCGCTACGTGGGCCGTATCATCAAGGGCATCCGCCGCGACGTGGAGAGCCCCGTGTGGCTGCAGGAGCGCCTGCGCCGAAGCGGCATCCGCAGCCTCGACCCGGTGGTGGACGTCACCAACCTGGTGCTGCTGGAGCTGGGTCAGCCCATGCACGCCTTCGACCTGGCACGGCTCAATGGTGGTATCACCGTGCGCCAGGCCCGCGAAGGCGAGAAGATGACTCTGCTCAACGAGCAGGAGGTGGAGTTAAAGGCCGGCACCCTGGTGATCGCCGACGATAAGGCCCCCGTGGCCCTGGCCGGCGTAATGGGCGGGGCAGACTCCGCCGTAGGTGAGGGGACTGAGGATATCTTTCTCGAGAGCGCCTTCTTCAGCCCCGAGACCCTGGCCGGGGTTGCCCGCAGCTACGGCCTGCACACCGATTCCTCGCACCGCTTCGAGCGCGGGGTGGATCCGGAGCTGCAGACCCGGGCCATCGAGCGGGCCACGACGCTGCTGCTGGAGCTGGTGGGCGGCGAGGCAGGCCCCCTGGTCGAGGTGCGCGACGACCAACAGATGCCCAGCCGCGAGGCCATTACCCTGCGCGCCGGGCGTATCGAGCGTGTGCTGGGCCAGGCTATCAAAGGTGATGAGGTGGTCGATATCCTGACCCGCCTCGGCATGCAGGTGGAGGCAGAGGGTGAGAACTGGCAGGTGGTGGCCCCCAGCTACCGCTTCGACATCGCCATCGAGGTCGACCTCATTGAGGAACTGGCCCGCATCCATGGCTATGACAACCTGCCCAGCCATCCCCCCACCGGCAGCCTCTCCATGCGTCCGCGTACCGAACGCCACCTGCCCCTGACGCGCCTGCGCCAGCTGCTGGTGGCGCGCGACTACCAGGAGGTGATCACCTACAGCTTCGTCGATCCCGAGCTGCAGGCGATTCTGGAGCCCGGGGTGAAGGGCGTGAGCCTGTCCAATCCCATCTCCTCGGAGATGTCGGTGATGCGCACCTCGCTGCTGCCCGGCTTGGTTGCCACCGTGCGCCACAACCTCAATCGCCAGCAAAGCCGCGTGCGTATCTTCGAATCGGGCCTCAAGTTTATCGGTTCCGTGAACGATATGATCCAGGAGGGCGTCCTCGGCGGTGCCCTCTGCGGCGGCCGTTACCCTGAACAGTGGGGCGTGGAGGCCGCCAGGGTGGACTACTTCGACATCAAGGGCGATGTCGAGGCCCTGCTGGCGACACACGGCGGGGAAGTCGAGTTCCGCCCGATGAACCACCCCGCCATGCACCCCGGCCAGAGCGCCGAGGTGGTGCTGGATGGCAAGGCGGTGGGTTACCTGGGTGCCCTGCACCCGGCGGTGCTGCAGAAGCTGGACCTGGACCAGGCGGTCTTCGTCTTCGAACTGGACCTGGCAAGCCTGCAGCAGGCCCGTATCCCGGCCTTCCAGCCGCTGTCCAAGTTCCCGGCCATCCGGCGGGACCTGGCCATCGTGGTGGAGCAGAATGTGAGCGCGAGAGAGGTGGAGGAATCCATCCGCAAGGATGCCTCCGAGATCCTGACAGATCTGACCCTGTTTGACGTATATGTTGGCAAAGGTATTGATTCTGGTAGAAAAAGTCTGGCCCTAGGCTTGACCTTACAGGATAATTCACGCACTCTTACTGACGAAGAAGTCGAGGATTTTATTGCCAAAATCGTCTCCGGACTGGAGACACGGATTGGGGCGACGTTGAGAGTATAGGTAGATGGCTCTGACAAAAGCAGAAATGGCCGAGCGCCTGTTCGAGGAATTGGGCCTGAATAAGCGCGAGGCCAAGGAACTGGTGGAGATGTTCTTTGAGGAGATCCGCCAGGCACTGGAACACGGTCAGCAGGTGAAGCTGTCCGGTTTTGGTAATTTCGACCTGCGTGAAAAGGGTCAACGTCCCGGTCGCAATCCCAAAACTGGCGAAGAGATCCCGATCACCGCTCGCCGAGTCGTCACCTTCCGTCCAGGACAGAAGCTTAAAGCCAGGGTAGAGGCGTATGCTGGAACCGAGCAATAACAACGAACTGCCGGCGATACCTGGCAAGCGCTATTTCACCATCGGTGAAGTCAGCGACCTGTGTGCGGTCAAGCCCCATGTCCTGCGTTACTGGGAGCAGGAGTTCCCCCAGCTCAAACCGGTCAAGCGTCGCGGCAATCGTCGCTACTACCAGCGCCAGGACGTCTTGCTCATTCGTCAGATCCGCGAGCTGCTCTATGAGCAGGGTTTCACCATCGGCGGTGCCCGCCAACAACTGGACAATGATGGCAGCAACGAGGCCTCTGATCGTCGTAAGCAGTTGATCCAGGAGTTTCGGGTCGAGCTCGAAGACCTGCTGCAAATCCTGAGCTAAATCCAGCTCATCATTCCAATAAGTGGTTTTTATTTATCGGTAATTGCGGTACTATATGCGCCGCCGTTGAGGGATGGTCGGTCCTTCTGACACACGGTTTTTCGGGGCGTAGCGCAGCCTGGTAGCGCACCACAATGGGGTTGTGGGGGTCGGAGGTTCAAATCCTCTCGCCCCGACCAACATACGATGACTCACCCCTCCACAGGGTCATCATCTTTCGCATCGCTTCACCTTCATGTACCGTCTCAATTAACACTGACATATGTGTTAAATGGGGTGTTATGGGGCTCGGCAGTTGATTCGCTGCGCACTGAAGTGCGTCAACTCTCTGCCTGAGAGGCTGTCGTGCACTGAGCGCACGGCTCCATATCGTGGAGCGATACAGTCAGCTCCTCTTACCTAAGATTTTTCTTCTAACCTGCTGGTATCATCTGGTCGCTCCTCGACCTGTAACGATAGATCACTCTCCATACACCGGTTTGAATGGACCCGGCACTCTTTCTCTGTACACCACCAAAAACTTGAGGCTTTGCTGCATTGCCTCGGCCCCTGACTGAAAAGCCATATTAGCGACATAGATGTCTGGTTAGGCCTTTTGCAACCCTGTTCCAGCTTTGTCGGGAACTCTACACAGAGGGTGTCAAAAGTCTCAATACCATTGTCATGTCTTCAATTGCGTCAGATGGGCTCTTGGGTACGACGGGATTGTCCGTAAACCGAATTCTTACTCCTCCACATTTATATTTCATATTCGAATCGTAGGGCATTGTAATTCGATGCAACCGATGGACTGTGGGCCCGAGATCAAATTTGGTTCATATCGAACTGTCATGGAATGTCCGACATTGTCGTCAATGACGCAGGAAATGTGACTCAGGAACGGTACAGCAGGTGTCTGAGGCTTGTGGTTTCAGGCGGTTTTTTAAATGGCACGAAGAATGCAGAGCTGTAACCAAACCGAATTGGGAATGTGTCATGACCGCGAACGTAAGCATTGATTACATCAATCACACCTACAAGGGACAAGTGGAGCCGACCCTGGTCGATATCGCTGCGAATATTGAGCCGGGTGAAAAGCTGGCCCTTATTGGTCGCAGTGGTTGCGGCAAGTCGACTTTATTACACATGCTGGCTGGACTGCTAATACCGACAGAAGGCTGTGTTCGAATAAACGGGCATCAAGTGATAAAGCCCAGTGCAAAGTGGAACATGATGTTCCAGAAACCTTCCCTGTATCCCTGGATGAATGTGAGGCAGAACGCCCAGCTTGGTCTCGATTTGGCCGGGATAAAAGACGATGGGAAAGTCGATGAGTTACTGGAGTTGGTAGGTTTGAGTGATAAGTCCGAGGCCAGTGTACAAAGCTTATCGGGCGGGCAGCAACAGCGTGTCGCGCTGGCCAGATCCCTGGCGACAACACCGGAACTTCTGCTTCTCGATGAACCTTTTTCTGCTCTTGACGCATTTACCCGTTCGGCCCTGCAGGATGAGGTAGCACGTATTACGCATCAGCAAAAACTAACCATGGTGATGGTAACGCATGATATTGAAGAGGCAGTGGCCATGGCGGACAGAGTATTGATTATGTCGGCCAATCCGGGACGGATCGTGGGAGAAATGAAAGTAGAGTTGCCATACCCCAGGGAACGTGCCTCGCAACAGTTTAGCAAAACACGCGAAGACTTGATGAAACAATTCGATTCGCTAGTCGGGAATGCCTCGCAGGCAGAGTCAGAACCGGAAAGTGAAAAAAAGAGTGATCGGGAGGCCGCTTAAGTCATAGGCGGGCAATGTAGGTATTGAGATAAAGGGTGCCAGTGATGAGTAAGAAACACGATGATGAATTGGATTATATAAACAAGCACGAAATGAGCCGTCGAGATTTCATGCTTGATATGATGGCCATGGGAGGTCTGGCTGCAGGTATGAGCCTTCCTGGTATGAGTATGGCGAATATCACTCCACCGGATGATGAAGTGGTACGAATCGGTTATCTGCCGATTACCGATGCAACGGCATTACTTGTTGCCCACGGCATGGGCTTTCTTGAAGAAGAAGGCTTGAAAACAGAGAAACCAACCTTGATTCGCGGTTGGTCACCCCTGGTTGAGGGATTTGCTGCCGGTAAATTCAACCTCGTGCATTTACTCAAGCCGATCCCTGTCTGGATGCGATACAACAATGACTTCCCGGTTAAGGTGATGTCCTGGGCCCACATCAATGGTTCGGCACTGGTTGTCGGTAAGCATGTGGATGCCGAGGATTTCAAGGACCTGGGTGGTAAGCAGATTGCCGTTCCGTACTGGTACTCGATGCACAATATCGTCCTGCAGATGGGTCTGCGTAGTGCAGGGCTCAAGCCAGTCATTAAGGATCAACAGGCTCCCTTGGCTGCGGATGAAGTGAATCTCATGATCATGCCGCCACCGGATATGCCGCCGGCACTTGCTGCAAGGAAAATCGATGCCTTCATCGTCGCAGAGCCCTTCAATGCCTTCGGTGAACTCAAGGCCGGCGGTAAGATGCTGAGATTCACCGGCGACATGTGGAAAAATCATCCCTGCTGTGTCGTCTGCATGAACGAAAATACTGTCAATGCCAAGCCCGAATGGACTCAGAAGGTGATGAATGCCATTGTTCGAGCCGAGGTCTATGCGCAGCAGAACAAGGAAGAAGTCGCCGTGATGATGTCACGCGATGGCAAGGGGTATCTTCCCATGCCGGCCGAGGCCGTGGTGCGTGCCATGACCTTCTATGATGAGAAGGATTATGCACAGCCGCATGCGATACGTCATAAGGAAGAGTTTAATAATGGACGCATCGACTTTTCACCATTCCCCTATCCCTCTGCCACAGAGATGATAGTAGAGGCCATGAACGATACCCTGGTAGGTGGTGAGAAGACCTTCCTCGAAAATCTGGATCCGCAGTTCGTGTCCAAGGATTTGGTGGACTACAAACACGTTAAGGCGGCAATGGCGAAGTACCCAGGTTGGGAAACTGCACCTGGTGTTGACCCCAGCAATCCATACTCACGTACTGAGGTTGTGAAAATATGAGTTCGCAGCAAACTCTGAGTTCCAGTTTGTATACCGCCCGCGTGGGCGGTATCGACTGGCTCGCCATTGCAAATAGGTTGATGCATAGTGGTGGCTATACAGCCATTGGTATCCTGTCCTTACTCGCGGCCTGGTGGCTGGGTGGCTGGCTGATTGAAAACAATCCGGATACTTCGTCCTTTGCGGACTTTGCACCGGCTCCGGCCTTTTCGCGTTTGGTTGAATTGACCTTGAATGGGGCGGTATGGACAGCGATCGTACCGAGTCTGGAGCGAATCGGGCTTGGACTGTTTTGGGCTGCGGTATTGGGCGTACCGATTGGTGTGGCCATAGGTCTATATGCCAGTTTGCGTGAAGTGACTCATGTGCCATTTCAGTTTCTACGCATGATCAGTCCGCTTGCCTGGATGCCCATTGCGGTCCTGGCCTTTGCGACCTGGGACGGTGCCATCATCTTTCTCATTACGGTGGCGGCAATTTGGCCGATTCTATTTTCCACGGCACAAGGGGTTCGCCGCATAGATCCTTTATGGTTCAAGGTGGCCAAGAATTTAGGTGCCGACGGATTTCAGATGCTACGAAAAATTATTTTGCCCGCCATTGGTCAGGATATTTTCGCTGGCATACGTCTGGCGGTCGGTGTGGCATGGATTGTTCTGGTCCCCGCTGAATACCTTGGTGTGACCAGTGGCCTGGGTTACGCCATCAACGATGCGAGAGATACCCTGGAATACGATACGCTGGCAGCAATGGTTGTTGTCATCGGTGTCATTGGGTTTTTCCTGGATGCGATTTGCGTGAAATTGATCCAGCGCTTTAGCTGGCATCAGCAGGGTTGAAACACGGTTGTACATCGAGCCACGCAGGTATCGCACCAAGCTGGTGCAAGAACGCTCTTGCACGGGTGTGCTGTGCGATGCCTGTCTCACCAAGTCTTTGAAATCTCATCAAAGTTAATTATGGATACAAGTTGGCGAGACTCTTGCATTGTCTGAAGGGTGAAGTGTCGACAATGTCAAGGTGTATCCATGTCGTATAACAATTCCGAGGAAACCATTGATTCCGAACTGCTGGTGATCCAGCAGGCGACGAAGCTAATCGCGCATTCCCTGGATCCGGATCCCGCAGTTGAGGGGACGTTGCGCCTATTGTCTCAATTACTTGGACTGAATCGTGGCAGGGTGGTGTTGCCCAATCCACAGAGTGGTCGCCTGGAAATCCGTTTTGCCTATGGATTGACAGAGGAAGAGCGTCATAAGGGAAGTTATCTACTCGGTGAAGGTATCACTGGCCGAGTTTTTCAAACCGGACAAATGGCGCTTATCCAGAATATTGATGAAGAACCCACCTATCTCACTCGTGCCATAGATCGAGTCAAACTACCTAATGAAGCCGTCGCCTATATCGCCGTTCCCATCGTACTGGACGACCAGCCTTTGGGTGTACTGGCAGTGCACCGTCTTCGCAGCCGTGAACGACCCTTTCAACGTGACCTGGCCTTGTTGCAGGTCATAGCCACATATATTGGTCAGGTGTTGCGTGTAAAGGAAGTTATCGCCGAGCGCACCGCATATCTCATGTCCGAGAATAAGCTTCTGCGTAACAAGCTGGAGAGTCGAGGTGCACCCTATGGGATTATAGGTGAGAGCCCTGCCTTACAACGCGCGATTGAACAGGCCATACAGGTGGCACGAACCGATACAACGGTTCTATTGCTGGGTGAGTCTGGAACCGGTAAGGAGCGATTTGCGCGCATGCAACACATGGCAAGTGATAGGGCCTCCGGACCGTTTATCGGTATTAATTGTGCAGCGATACCTGCCAGTCTCATTGAGTCTGAGCTATTCGGACACGAAAAGGGTGCTTTCACCGGCGCCACGGCTAGCAAAAAGGGAAAGATCGAGCTTGCCGATGGCGGTACCCTGTTTCTCGATGAGATAGGTGATCTGGATATGGATCTACAAGCCAAACTTTTGAAGGTCCTGGAACAACGTGAAATTCAGCGTGTTGGTGGAACTCGAGACATCAGCGTGAATGTCCGTATCGTTGCCGCGACTCATCAAAATTTGCAGGAAGCGGTTAATGAGAACCGCTTTCGTCTCGACTTGTTCTATCGACTCAATGTTTTCCCTATACGACTTCCCCCACTAAGAGCACGTCAGGGCGATGTCCCGATCCTTGCCCGCTATTTTCTCAACGCTGCGAATGAAGAATATGGCTGCAATGCCATATTCGGACCAGGCAGTCTTGAAATCCTGGAGCGCTACCCCTGGCCTGGCAATATTCGACAATTGGAAAACATGGTCAAACGTGCCGTCCTCCAATGTGTCGACACAGTGATTGATAAATCACTGCTCGAACGCATTCTTCAGGAAGAGGAGGGCATCATGCATCCTGAGTCAGAGCCTAAGGCAAGACACACTGATCAGCCTGCACAGGGCAATGCGGTTGAATATCACTCCATGTCGAGTATGCAGGAAGGTATACGGCCCTATGCACGTGTGCGAGGGGATGAAGTTGAGCAGATTATCAATGCATTGAATATGAACCACGGTAATAAAACGCGGGCGGCAATCAGCATAGGGCTCACACCCCGGCAGCTACGGTATCGTATGCAAAAGCTGAATATTCAATACTGAACCAAAGCAAACGACAGGCATTTATCGAATGTTGTCTTTCGATGCGCCGATGAGAGATCGACAGTTTGTCAGATTTTGGGCCGACATTGTCGACAATTGCCTGCCAAACCTCGCCGACAAATTCATCCCCTGATGCTCAAATCTCTCCTATCTGACTGTAATTATTGAATTAATTCATGATGGCACGGGGGTTGCTCTGTGTTCTTTGAAGACAGATTCACAACACCAAACAGGAGAGAACAAAATGAGCACTACACCCCAAACCATCGCCAAGTCCATGAGCTGCCTGCGCCCGATTGATTCCGACGGTCTGAAGGCCCTGGGTGAGAAAGGTAAGGCCAACCCCGAATCGGTAGTCACCCTGAAGGCCAAGACCGTATGCGAAGGCCAATTCCGCATGCAGACCTATGTGCGTGACCTGGCTCCCATGCTGATCGATGAGCCACCACATCTGCTGGGTGAAGATAACGCACCGAATCCGTCAGAGGCGGTTCTTGCCAGTCTTGGCGCCTGTCTCGCTGTCGGTGTGCATGCGAATGCGACGGCACGCGGTATCAACCTGACCAAGCTTGAACTCGAACTTGAAGGCGATATTAATGTGACCGCCGTTTGGGGTACAGGTGATCTGGACGAAGCGAAAACACTGGGCTTTTCTGCAGTTCGCGTCAAGATTGCAGCAGAAGGAGACGCACCACAAGAAGAGATTGATGACCTGATCTCTCATTCGAACGTCTGGTCCCCGGTTGCAAATACATTACGCAATAATGTCGAAGTTGAGGTCAGCGCGGCGTAGTGTCGTTTGCATAGGAGTATTGCTATGAATAAGCCTGCGACCCAGGTAATGGATTCGGTAGATTCTCTGGATGAACTGTTGGCTTCAACACAATCAGTGGTAGATGAATTTCTCAAACCACTAACGGTTCAAATTGATCTGGAAGGATATTATCCGGAAGAGGTACTTCGTAAACTGGGAACTCTCGGTGCATACAGCCGCCACATTTCACATTATCGTGGCGATGGTGTGACAGATATGGGGGCAGCCATCCAGACGATGGGCCTTGTATCTCAAGAGTGTATGTCTACGGGTTTCGCCATCTGGTGCCAGAATACCTGCGCATGGTATCTGCAGAATTCAGATAATTCGAAGGTGCGGGATGAATGGTTACCTCGGGTCGCAAGTGGAGAGGTGTTAGCTGGTACCGGCATGTCAAATATCATGAAGGCATATGCAGGTATTGAGGATCTTCGATTAATCGGAAAACGTGTCGATGGGGGTTACGTGGTAAACGGTAACCTGCCGTGGGTATCAAACCTGGGTGATAATCATGTTTTTGGTACCCAGTTCGCGGTAGAGGGTGAGACCAAACGCTCGGTTATGGCACTGGTTGATTGTCGTAGCGAAGGGTTTAGTCTCAAGCTCGCCGCACACTTTACCGGCATGGAAGGTACCAGAACATTCGCCTGCATGTTTGAAGATGTATTCATCCCGGACGAGATGATCATCGACGAAGATGGGGCAGCATTCCTGCGACGTAATCGCGCAGGCATTATATTGCTTCAGTTTGGGATGGGGGTTGGCAACATACAGGCTAGTATCGATATTAGCCGAAATGTTGAGCCCTTGCTCGGTCATGTCAATGCATATCTCGATGACCGGCCTGAGGAACTACAGCAAGAGCTGGATGACTTAATTGATGCGGTAATGGTGATGGCGGAAGAGCCATTTGAAAAATCCGATGAATATTTCCATGAATTATTGCAACTTCGTCTGAATGCGAGTGAGCTTGCATTACGTGCTTCACAATCTGCCATGCTGCATACCGGTGCAAAAGGTTATTTAAATACAGCGCCGGCTCAGCGGAAACTTCGTGAGTCATATTTTGTTGCAATTGTTACACCAGCCATTAAGCATCTTCGCAAAGAAATCGAACGCTTATCCTTGGTAGTCGCGTAAAGCCGCTACCACTGGTTATAAATATGGACCAATATATTTGGATGTGATGATGAAAACCTTTACAACCGACAAAAGTGCCGATGAAGTGATTGAGCTGCTCAAGCACGGTGTCGACAATGAAAACATGCGCGTGGTGAGTCATATCAATGGACAGGCCAATGCTGCAAAAATGGGTAAAACAGTGCCGGCAGATCAGATACTAGAAATATTTCGCCCGGATTATGCAATACGAGTCTGGGAGGCCTGTAAGCCAGCTGGCCATGATATACCACTTCGCATTCATGTATATGAGGATGAGGGTTCCACAAAAGTCGCTTGCCGGATGCCAAGCGAAACGTTTTCGGTATATTCCTCTGATGCATTAATGGAAATTGGCAAAGAGCTGGATGAAGTATTCGAAAATATACTCTCGGTAGTGGAGAAGTAAAATGAGCGGTAACGCTTATAAACGCTGGATTTGTGAAGCATGTGGTTTTATCTACGATGAAGAAAAGGGAGATCCCGACTCCGGTTTGATGCCCGGTACTCGTTACGATGATATCCCTGATGACTGGTCATGCCCATTATGTGGGATGAGAAAAAGCGACCTTAAACCTCTGCCCGATATGCCACCTGCTGCATCGGTAAGGTCCAGCGTCGATACCCATACATCAACCTCAGCTTCGGCTCGTGGTGGTGAAGACTATATCGTAATCGTTGGAGCCGGTATTGCTGGCTGGTCTGTGGCTGAAGCCATTAGACAACGTGACCAGGATATTCCCATACTCTTGGTCACTTCCTGTGCAGGGCAGTATTATTCCAAGCCCGCACTATCTAATGCCATTTCCAAGGGGAAAAGTGCTGAAGAATTGATCGAAAAAGATGCTATCACCATGGCAAATGAGTTGGGCGTTGAAGTACGTACTAAGACTCGAATTCTGAAAATAGATGTGGCACGTAAGCGTCTCACAACTGTGAAAGGTGCGATAAACTATGGAAAGCTTGTGCTTGCTATGGGTGCGCATCAGAGAGAGTTGCCGGTTCTGGGTGATGCGTCCGAAAGTATCATGCGTGTCAATGATTTGAAATCTTATACACAATTGCAACAGGCTCTTCAGGGCGGGCCTCGGCATATAACCATTCTAGGTGCGGGACTCATTGGCTCTGAGTTCGCGGATGACTTCTCTCGTGCAGGGCACAAAGTGACTGTGATCGATCCGAATGAATACCCGCTATCGCAATTGTTACCTGATAGCATGTCGGAAGAATTCCAAAATCGGCTTATGCGTGCTGGTGTAGAATGGTACCTGGGTGCCACGCTCGAAAGTTTAAATACTTCATCAGATGACCATCTAGATGCACATCTATCCAGCGGCCATTCATTTGAGACAGACTTGGTTATCTCTGCAGCCGGCCTTATCCCCAATGACGCACTCGCCAAAAAGAGCGGTATCGATGTCGACGCGGGTATATTGGTAGATACTCAAATGAAAACCAGTGCAGAAGATGTCTATGCGCTTGGTGATTGCGCCTCGGTAGAAGGACGGGTTTACGCATTCATAGAACCGATACGCAGACAGGCCACCACTATTGCCGCGGATGTAGTACATGAAGATGAACCCTTCGTTCCGTTGCCACCGCTGGTGATGGTCAAAACACCTAGCATGCCTATGAGTATAAGTATTCGCGATAAACTTGACATGACAAGTTCATGGAAAACTGTCAGCAAAGATGATGAAGGAGCTTATTGCGAAATGATTCAGGGAGAGAGCGTTATTGGTTTCGCAGTTAGTGACAATCGCGCATCAGGGGCTGGGGAACTATACAGTCGTGTATGTCAATAACTGAAATAATTCTGGCTGGAGTACTATTGGCGTAACTGTATTTGCGAAGTTGTAGTTGTTAGTCGTGTCCTTATTCTATGCTGTGTGAATAGACAAGGAACGAAAATAGCAACTCGTTTATGTTCAATGTTATGTGTAAATTTCACTCGTATTTAGACTTTTCCTGCAAGGTGCATGTTTCGTGTAATTCACTGTAGACGATAACGGCCTTGCCCGATTTGAGGAGTGAGAGGGCACGCTGGAGCTTTTGCTCGGTAGAGAGTTCCACTTCTCCATAGTCGGTACCGTCGCGGGTGACGATATCTTCCAGCAGGGCGCGCAGTATGGCGGGTTCAAGTTCAGTGTAGGGAATGATCATTTTTGACCCTAATTGTGTGGTGCATAAAATATGCGCACATTATACGTGAGGGCAGGTGCCGGTCCCTATGAAACATTGATCACTACGTTCCCCGTTTTATGGCCTTGTTCTACGTAGCGATACGCTTCGACAATCTCATCCAGCGGATAGCGTCGATCGATGACCGGATTGAACTTCCCATCGCGCATCAGGTTTTGTAGCAGGGCCAGACTGGTAGGAATTTTTGTTGGCATCGGAAATATAGTTTTCCTGCCGCTTAGCAGGGGTTTGATGACAGGGGTGATAAGGGGCAGGAATATATTCTGTCCCATGAATCCAAGATCCGAGGAGCTATACACCGCTCCATGTTCCATCAAGGGCCAGCATTTAAACAGTGAACTCTTACCGACGGCATCTAGGATATAGTCATAGCGCTCGCCATCCTGGGTGAAGTCTTGTTTTGTATAGTCGATGACCTTGTCGGCTCCAAGTGACTTCACCAAATCAAGATTACGTGTACCGCATACTGCGGTCACCTTAATATCGAAGGCCTTGAGCAGTTGTACGGCGGCCGAGCCGATGGCGCCGCTGGCGCCATAGACCAGGGCGTTCTGGCCCGGTTGGAGCTTCACCTTGTTGATGAAGTTATAGGCGTAGTGGGCGCCTTCGCTGCTCGCCGCCGCCTTTTCGAAATCGACCCCCTCTGGAATGGTGACGGCGCACTCCTCACGAATGGTGAGATACTCGGCCTGGGCACCGCTGCCCATGTCGTCGAAGCCGAATACTCGGTCACCTAACTTGTGCGCCGTCACGGCCTTACCAATATCTTCCACCACGCCGGCGAACTCGGTGCCGGGCGTCTGCTTTTTGGGGTTGAATAGTCCGGTAGCAAGGCGTGCGATAAAGGGGATAGCCTTTGTCGTGGCATTATCGGTGCGGTTGACCGTGGTGGCGTGGACCTTGACCAGGATCTCATTGTCGGCGGGAGTCGGCTTCTCGATCTCCTTGACCATTAGTACATCCGGTGGCCCGTATTGGGTATAGACAACGGCTTTCATAGTCGGCTCCTAGCTGGGTTCCATGTTGATCACGACCTTGCCCCGGGCCTTGCCTTCACCATAGTAGCGAAGGGCATCGATGACCTGGTCGAAGGGAAAGGTCTTGTCTATGATGGATTTGATCTTGCCGGACTCGATGAGTTGGCCAATGGCCTCGAGTCCCTGGTTGGCGCGGTGAAACAGTACACGGTATGTTCGTTTACCCAGAATCGACCACAAGGGTCCGAACAGCATGCATTGAAAAAGCTTGGAGGAGGCACCGCCGTGCATGACATAGATGCCGTCGGGGGTGAGGGCGCGCCTGATCTCACCCAGCGAGTGGCGCGCCTGGGCGTCGATGATGAGGTCATAGCGCTGACCGCTCTGGGTAAAATCTTCCTGGGTGTAGTCGATGACATGGTCCACACCGAGGGAACGGACGAACTCCATCTTCTCCCTGCGGCAGGTGCCGGTGATCTCAACGTCATACTGCCGGGCGATCTGTACCGCGAAGCTGCCCGAGCCGCCGGAGGCGCCGTTAATGAATATCTTGAGTCCGTCGCGCAGGTGACCGACATTCACCAGCCCCTGGTAGGCGAGCAACGCCGCCTGGGGTACGGCCGCGGCCTCGGCAAAGCTGCAATGGCCAGGCTTGGGCGAGAGGGCGCTCTGTGGTGCCGCCACGTATTCGGCAAAGCCGCCCCAGCCGCAGTTGGAGAGATCGCCGTAGACCTCGTCACCCGGCTTGAAGCGTGTCACCTTGTCGCCGACCGACTCCACCACGCCGGCGATGTCAAAGCCCAGGGTCTTGAGTCGGGTGGGTTTGAACAGGCCGAACATGAGTCGATTCACAAAGGGCCTGGCATTGAATAGCTCCCAGTCCCAGGAGTTGATCGAGCAGGCGGCGATGCGCACCAGGACCTCATCGTCCTTAGGGACGGGCTTGTCGACCTCGTCCATGCGCAAGGCCTCCAGCGCCTTGTATTGTGAAAACTCGATCCCTTTCATGGCGGCTCCTATTTAATGATGTCGACCCGTTCGCGGTCCCTGACTCGATAGAGCTTGGCCGGCCGCGAGGCGGTGTCGCGTTTCATCTCACCGGTCTCCTCGATCTGATCCAGGGCCAGCACCCATTTACGGAAGTTGCGCTTATCCAGAACCTCCTGGCGGATTGCCTCATACACCCTTTGCAGCTCGGTGAGGGTGAAGGTCTCGGGCATGAACTGGAAGGCGATGGTGGAGTAGTCGAGCTTGGCCACCAGGCGCTGGCGGGCCATGTCGACAATGGCCGGGTGATCAAAGGCCAACGCTGGCAATGCGTCCATGGCGAACCAGCCGGCCTCGTCGGCATCTGTGGCGGCCTGCAGGACGATCCTGTCCGAGGGGATGAGGGCATAGTAGGCGACGGTTATGACCCGTTCGCGTGGATCACGATCCACGGCGCCGAAGGTGTAGAGCTGCTCCAGGTAGACACCGCTGATGCCGGTCTCCTCGGCCAGTTCGCGACGGGCGGCGGCATCAAGATCTTCGTCCATGCGCACAAAGCCGCCGGGCAGGGCCCATTGCCCCTTGTAGGGCTCCACCGCGCGCTTGATCAGCAACAGCTTCAGCTGCTCATCCTGCAGGGTGAAGATGACGATGTCGGCGGTTACCGAGGGGTGGGGATGTCTGTACTGGTACATCGCACGCCTATTAGTGTTTCATATACACTAAGATATTAGTGTTAATATAACCTGTCTCTTATAACAATTTGACGATGCCGACGAATAGA
>JABURT010000223.1 GCA_014762495.1 Gammaproteobacteria bacterium
CTCAAACCCGGCACGCCGGGCGGTGATGGTCTGCACTGCCATCGCCTGTTCCGGATTGAGTTCGGGGGCGGGGGTCGGTTCAAATGATTCTTGCGCCAGGCAGGGCTGTTCGCGTCGCTCGACCCAGCCCTTCTCCACCAACTTGCGCATGGGCTCGCGCCAGTTGGTCATCTGCTGATTGAGTTGTTCAGCTGTCGTTGCACCGTGCGTGTTCAACCAGTCCACCAGGGCACGTTGGCGTGGTGCCCGTTGTAGGCCCTCAAGGGCCTGTGTATCGGGTTTAAGCGTGAGTTGCCAGGCCTCGATGCCATCGACCCTGGCCTCGCGCCCCTCACGTAGCCAGGCGGGCAGGGCGTGATGCAGGACCTCGCCAACGGGGTGGTGATAGTAGTCGGCGGACCATAACAGCAGGCGCAGCAGGGGCGGCGGTAACACCGGCTCAGCGTCGAGAATGGCCTGCGCCCGACGCAGTTTGTCCACAGGGACATCGCTTTGCGTGACCACCGAGTGCAGGATCCCGATCTGGGTGCTGCGCCCGAATGGCACCTTGACGCGCACACCGGGCCGCAACCGCGAAAGGTCGACCGCCGTCGGGGGCAGGTAGTCGAACAGGCGTCGCAGGGGGGTGGGTATGGCCAGTCTGAGGAGGGTTCTGCCGTGCTGCATGCGTGAATTCTACCACCAACACCATCCTCAGCTCGGTCATATGAGACCAATTCGATAGTTATCGACAGATTCTGTGGATAAGTCAGTGGATAGTTTGCGGGTAAGCGGGCTAACTTCCCGATTTTTCAGTGGAAGCGGTAGACTGGCGAATCTTTGACCGTAATGATTATTGCATTATAAACAGTAAGTTACGCTTGATTTATAGTATGAATGCCGTGTTCTATCGGGGCTGGAGGATCTAAGTCTCTGATTTTGGAAGCACTGTGCATAAAAGGGCCGAGACCATGGGCAAATGTCACAACATTGCAACCGGATTTCAGCGTTCGTCTCTCATTATTTTGCTAAGCCACTGTCAAATAAGGATAACTTCTCTTATCCACAAAAACTGTGGATAAGTCAGTGGACAAAACCCCGTAATCTGCTGCAAGGGCTGATAAATAGAGGCTTTTTGACGATTTGATTACAAATTGCTCTAAAGTTAATTTATATATTTATCAATAGGTTATTCGTTTTTTATAGGTTTTTAAAAGGTCCTGGCCTGGCCGGAATAACTAACTGTCTGAAATTAAAAGGAGATGTGAATAAGTGCGATGAGGTATTCCCGTGATTGAGCATATCAGGGGTGTTTGTCTTCGCGGACGGGTGTCTCGGGCGAGCCGTGTCCAACTCGCCGAATTTCGCCCCAGCTACTCTTGTGTCCAAGCATCCAGCGGATCATCCCCTGCAGGCGCCACAGCGAGTTGAGCTGTCGATAACCGAAGTTCTCCAGTGTCGCCGCCAGGATCAGGAACAGGGTATGGCGAAACCTGGGATAGATGTGAAAGGAGATCTCTTCCAGTA
Source organism: Gammaproteobacteria bacterium (assembly GCA_014762495.1). Classification (GTDB taxonomy): domain Bacteria; phylum Pseudomonadota; class Gammaproteobacteria; order Thiohalospirales; family Thiohalospiraceae; genus JABURT01. The sequence continues at coordinate 1,507 of JABURT010000223.1, forward strand.
ACAGGGCGGTGGCCGAAAGCAGCAGTCCGAAGCCTATGGCGGCGACAAAGAAAATGATAGCTGCTTCCTCGTCGATAAACCCGAACACGGCGCCGCTGATGAAGAACAGGTAGCCGGCGACCTCCAGAAAGGGTCCGAGTAATTCGAAGATCACCATGTAGGGAAAGGCTATCCAGCCCACCGCGCCTCCCCTGGGGTTGAACAGCAATGACCAGTTGGCGCTCAGGCTCTCCGCCAGGCCGCGTTGCCATCGTATGCGTTGACTCTTGAGCCCCTTCAGGTCCTCCGGTGCCTCGGTCCAGCATATGGGATCGGGGACAAAGGTAATGCGGTAGGGTTTGCCCTCGGTACGCAGGACCCGGTGCAGGCGCACCACCAGCTCCATGTCCTCGCCAACGGTGTCGCGTCGGTAACCGCCGGCCAGGATCACCGCCTCCTTTTTGAAGACCCCGAATGCCCCGGAAATGATCAGCAGAGCATTGAGCGGCGCCCAGCCCATGCGTCCAAACAAAAAGGCCCGCAGATACTCGGCGATCTGCAGCAGGACCAGGGGTTTACGCGAGAGGTCGACATGCGAGAGAAAACCTCGCTCAACGGTGCAACCGTTGGAGATGCGTATGGTGCCGCCGGCGGCAACGGTCAGGGGGTCTTCGATAAAGGGTTGCACCACCTGCCGCAGTGAGTCTTGCTGGAGAATGGAATCGGCATCGACCACGCAAAACAACGGATAACGACAGACATTGATGCCCGCGTTCAAGGCATCGGCCTTACCGCCATTGACCTTGTCCACCACGCGCAGGTTGGGATACTTGCGTGACACATAGACGGTCTTGATCGCTTCCGTTTCCAGACGCCGGCGTACGGCCTCGGGGAAGGCATGCAGGTCGAATTGCCGGATCATGACCTCCAGGGTGTCGTCACGGGAGCCGTCGTTGACCACCACGAGTTCAAATTCGTCGTAGTCGAGCTGTAACATGGCATGAATGGAGGAGATGATGGTGGGTTCTTCATTATAGGCGGGCACGATGATGCTGACCGGCGGGGCCATCTCCGCCAATGACTTGGGCAGGGAGTGCGAGGAGAGCAGATTGATGTATCGCTTGATCTGGAGAACGGCAACCAGATTGAGTCCGATATATCCGGTATTGAGCAGGATGAAGTAGATCAGGAATGTCCACTCGAACAGTTTTATGAATTCGCTCATATCGCCTGCTCCGCCATCGCCTGCCTAAGAATATCCAGTCCGTAGCGATCTCCCAGCTCATCGCCGATGTGATCGAGTTGTGCCTGGTTCATGAATGGAAGCGAGACCAAAGCCTGCGCGGCTCGATAGCGTACCCACCATTGTTCATCACTGAGTAATTGCACCAGGTAGGGTACGTGCTCCGGTTTAGCCAGTTTGCCAAGGGCGCGGGCGGCATGAACGCGCACATGCCACCGTTTGTGAGAGACATAGGGTGTAATCAATTCGATGGCGTTGGGGTCACTTAGCATCGCCAGCGCGACCGAAATGATATGGTCGTCGGGCTTGCGTTCTATCAGGGAGCTAAAGACCTGCCGATTGATGGAGCATCCACAGGCCTCCATGTAACGTAGCAGACTGGAAGATGCCGTGTGCACGTTGAGCCCCATGTGCAGAATTAACTGGGGACAGACCTCGTTCACAGGCAGTCGCTTGAGCAGGGTGGCAACCTGGGGCGCGGGGAAATCCCTGCGCGTGACCAGATAGGGCAGAAGCGTATGCATGGCCCGTTCCGGATGGATTCGAAACAGGGCACGAAGGGCCACCAGGGAGATATTACTGTCATCCAGATGAACAAACATGTTCAACAGTGGCCAGTCCTGTCTGGATTTTAAGTTGCCAAGCGTCAGTATACCGAGCAAAACATGCTTCTTGTCATGCCGTAACAATTGCATACGGGCAATGTGATCGAGTTGTATTCGATGCGCGAGGGCAATGAGATTGTCGTGGGCATCGCCATGGACAATTTCAAAATAGTGATTCCACATCGATAATAAAGGCACATGATTCTTTGATTTCAGTTGTGGAAGTCGATCAGGAAGATGAAACGAGGCCTGTGCCAGCAGAGGGCGCCAGTGATGGTAAAAGCCGCGGTTGGCGCGGAGAATCAGGAGTTGATAACTGCGAAAAATAAGAATGTAAATGATCAATAGGATGGTGATCGATACAGCACCAATGGTTGCCCATAGGCCAAACTGGACCAATGTGTCAGAGGAGCCTGCGTATTCCGAGATAAAGTTCATTACGCTGATAACTAAATCCGCTGCTGCCTATTTGATGCAGACCAACAGTGTATACCAATGCCGTACGAGCAGATAGCCAATGACTGCCACCGGCGCTGATATTGTCGATACGACTGATTACCAGTGATGTGTTACTGGGTTCAAAATCGACCTCATCTCCGCTTCCCAACGAAATGAATAGATTACTGCGGCCATCATATACATAGAGATATTTAATGCTTTGCGAGACAGCTGCATCGTTCAATCCCGGACTTTGCATCTGCGTATAGATAAGCGAGTAGGCGAGTAGACTGTTGCCGAAATAATAGTCGAGACGTGAGCTCAAGCTAACACTATTGGGCTCGGTCACCATGCTGGTAATGGGGTGGACCTTGTAAAAATGGGACAGGCGCAGCCCCAGGTCGAGAATTGTCTGCGCATTGAGTTTGCGTGACAGGCCTCCTAGCAGCGAGTAGGCGGGGAACAGATCGTTGTTCTGACTCAGACTGACTTCGCCACGTAATTCCTGTTTCTCGCTTTGATTGTAGTGATGTCCGAAACGGAAGTTGTTGTCCTGTATGCCATAACGGGACTGGTTTTCCAGCGACAGGTAATCCCAATGTTTTTCATTGCCCTTGCGTTCCCAGTGCAGTTGCCAGTCCTGCCAATCACTGAGTCCGTTGCTGAGTGTGCTATATCGATGGAACAGCCTCAGTTCCTGTTCGTCGGCCACTACCCATTGAGGCAGCAGGCCGACGATAATGAGGACCGTGGCAAGTGTTTGGCGCACACCAGAGCGTGTCGGCATAGGCTAGTGTAACTGGCGGCGAATGCGTGCCAGCAATTCATTGGGTTTAAAGGGTTTGACCACGTAGTCGCTGGCACCGTTATCCAGTGCCCGAACAATGTCCGACTCCTGGCTTTTGGCCGTGAGCATGATGATGGGTGTGTCGTCCCATTCGCTTTCATTGCGAGCATAGCCCAGCAATTCAAAGCCATCCATGTATGGCATCATGACATCGAACAGGGCGAGATCGGGTTTCTCCATGCTCGACATGAGTTCCTGTGCGTGCTTACCGTCCTTGGCGCTGGTGACCTGGTAACCTTCCCGTTCCAGCATGTACTGTATGATGAGACGAATGTCCTCGTCATCATCGACGATAAAAATGGACTTCATATTGTTAGCACTCATAGGTTCTTGAATGTTCATGTATGTATTATGGGGCGACATGCAGGTTTTCCGCAGTGCCAATGCCCAGTTTTCACAATAATATTTCAAATACAGGTGTGTTATCGAAACCACAGAGAGTGATTCTTGAAACGGAGTTCGCAATTTCACTGCATTTAAAAATAATTTAACATTTACATTGGTTTGAACACGATATAGCGGGTGCTCATGAGTCTTTGGGAACAAATTGCCATCGATATCTCGCGCTCGACCGGTACGCCATTTGAAGTCGGCGATCGTCGAGCGGTAGGAGGGGGGTGTATCAGCGCCGCCTACGCCTTGACCGGCAAGGATGGACGCGCCTTTTTCGTCAAAACCAATTCGGCCGATGGCCTGGATATGTTCGAGGCCGAGGCGCAGGGATTGAGTGAGATGGCCAATACCTCCAGCATCACCGTACCCCGACCGCATGGATGGGGCATTGCCGATGCGCAGTCCTACCTGGTCATGGATTACCTGAACCTGCGCGGTGCCGGCAATGCGCGCGATCTGGGTGAGCAGCTGGCCGCCTTGCATCGACACACGGCCAGGGCCTTCGGTTGGCACAGGGACAACACCATTGGTGCGACGCCCCAGCCCAATGACTGGGACACTGACTGGATCCGCTTCTGGACCCACCATCGGCTGGGCTTTCAACTGCAACTGGCGGCGCGCAACGGATATGGCGGTAGACTCCAGGACAAGGGGGAACGCCTGCTGGAGGGATTCGCTGGGCTTTTCGTGGATTACCGCCCCGAGCCTTCCTTGTTGCACGGTGACCTTTGGTCGGGGAACTACGGCTTCGATGATGCGGGGCAGCCCGTGATCTTCGATCCGGCCACCTATTACGGTGATCGCGAGGCGGACCTGGCCATGACCGAGTTGTTTGGTGGCTTCGGACGTGATTTCTATGCCGCCTATGAGGACGCCTGGCCGCTGGATGCCGGTTACGCCGTGCGCAAGACACTCTACAATCTGTATCACATCCTCAATCACCTCAATCTGTTTGGCAGCGGTTATCGGTCGCAGGCCGAAGGCATGATGGATCGCCTTCTGAGTGAACTGTAATGGCAGCTGAGACGCGACCTTATGATCCCCGCTTTCAGTGGCGCTTTCTGGCCCCCCGTTTCTGGCTGACCTGGTTCGGACTCGGGCTGCTGGCCATTTTGAGCCTGTTGCCGTGGTGGACGCGCGCCGCCCTGGCGCGTTGGCTGGGCCGTCTTGCGGCCTCCCATGACGGCTACCGTCAGCGCGTGGCGCGGGTCAATCTGGCGATGGCCTTTCCCGACAAGACCGAGGCCGAACGCGAGACGATGCTGTATGGACTTTACCGCACCATGGTCCAGAGCCTGCTCGATTACGGTGTGTTGTGGTGGGGCAGTCGGCGCCGCCTGCGTCGACTGGTTCGCGCGCAGGGCATGGAGTCACTGGTGCGTGCCCATGCCGAGGGCAGGAAGGTCATCCTTTTGACCGGTCACAACGTGGCCCTGGATTACGGCGCCGTGGCCATGACCCTGGATGTGCCCGGGGTGGGATTGATCAAACGGGCACGTAACCCGTTGCTGGACTGGATGATGGGTCGCGGGCGCCTGCGCTTTCAGTCCATTTTGTATGAGCGAGATAGCGGCTTGCGGCCGGTGATTCGGGCCATCCGTGAGGGCTCGGTATTCTATTATCTGCCGGATGAGGACCTGGCCCATGTTAAGGGGAGCGAGTGGGTGTTCACGCCCTTCTTCGGTGTTCAGACCGCCACCATTACCGCACTCTCTCGTCTGGCGAAGATCACCGATGCCGTTATCATGCCGGCCATGACCTACTACGTTGGCCGGGGGCAATACCAATTTCGCATCGGGCCCGCGCTCAAGGATTACCCCAGTGGCGACCTGGAGCGGGATGCGAGGGTTCAGAGCGAGGTGATCGAGGCGATGATTCGCGAGTATCCCGAGCAGTATATGTGGACCCTGACGGTGTTCAGCACACGCCCCGACGGTGGGGACTCGCCCTATCACGGTCTCAAGGAGAGGGCTTCAACGAGGCGCCAGTAACCACTTGAGCGCCTGCTTGTAATCACGGAATACCTGTAATGAACGTGAACTGCCATCGAGCAGGGCCTGCAGAATTCTTCCGATACCGAAATCCACATCACGCGCCGCGAGGATGGCGGAGCGACCGTTGCCTCGCTTTTCGTCCATGGCCTGCGTCAGCTCAACGAAATCGTCGAGATCTTGTTGCGACAGGGCATTGGCCGTGCCCTCCCTGAGGTCGACCAGTATCGACATATCGGGGCGAAAGGCCGGGTTGCTGAACAGTCGAACGGTGGCCTGCTTGACCTCGTCCAGGCTCAACTCGCCGGTGATGGTGTGCACCACCAGGCCCTCTGATTCGCGGATCTCTGTTTCCAGGGACATACTGTGTAAGACTCTTTAACTTGGGTCTGTCTGCTGAATTATCGGCCGGGGCGGGCGCAAACTTAGTAGAACTTTGCCTCACCCTCCGGGCGGGTCTTGAAGCGGCGGTAGCCCCACTGGTACTGCGCCGGGCAGCGTCGAATGCATTGCTCCACCCCCAGGTTGACCGCGGCCAGCGAGGTGGCCAGCTCGGCCGAGTCGATCCCCTCTGGTGCCGGCAGGAAGTGGAGGTGAAAACCCCTGCCGTGGGGCAGGCGTTCGGCATAGGTGAAGATGACGACCGCGCCGGTCTTTTGCGCCAGACGCGAGAGCAGGGTCACGCTGTAGGCGGGGATGCCGAAGAAGGGGGCGAACTCGCCCTGGCCCCGACCCGGTTCCTGGTCGGGCAGGATACCGATGGTCTCGCCCTGGCCGAGGGCGCGGAACAGGGCCTTGACCCCGCGGTTGTCGGTGGGCACCAGGGTGGCACCGAATCGCTCGCGGCCCTGGCGGATAATGGTATCCATGGCGGGCAGGTTGGGAGGCCGGTAGAGGGTGGTCATGGGGTATTGCCTGGAGCAGTAGAGCGCCACGATCTCCCACGAACCCATGTGCGGCATGGCAAAGATCACTCCCTTGCCGGCCGAGCGGGCCTGTTCGATGAGTGCCTCACCGCTCACCCCCCGGACCTTGTTCATAATACGACGATTCGACCACAGCCACATGGCACCGGACTCCATCGCGGTCTTGCCGGTTTCGATCAGGTAGCGCTTGAGCAGTTTGTGGTGCTGGATTTTATCGAGCTCGGGCAGACAGAGCTTGAGATTGATGTCGGCGGCATAGCGTATCTCGTTGCCAAAGCGGTAGCCGAGGCGGCCAATGAGCGAGCCGACGGCGTGGCTGAACCAGAGTGGCGGGGCGGCGAAAAGATAGATCAGTCCCTTGGCGAGGAACGCGCGCAGGCGGTATTTAAAGCGTGTCTCGGGTTTACTCATGATGCTCGGTCTTTGCGGGGATTCCCCCCTCCAGCATCAAAGGTCGCATGGCGGAGAGAAGATTTTTATAAAGGTGCTTGGTTTGCCGTTCCTCGGCCTGCAGCAGGGTCTTCATATGCTCACGCTGGGTGGGCATGGCGAAACAGGCCGGGCAGCTGTCGGGGATGACGGGCAGCGTGGCGGCATTGGCAAAATCGGCGGTCTGGCGCTCGCGCACATAGACCAGCGGCCGGATGATTCGGATGTCGCCGTCGTCGTTCAGGTAGTGGGCCTTCATCGTGCGTAGTTGACCCTGGTGGAAGGCGGACATCATGAAACTCTCGGCCAGGTCATCCAGATGCTGGGCCAGGGCGAGGACGTTATAGCCCTCGCGGCGGGCAGTGGAGTACATCATGCCGCGCTTCATTCTGGAACAGAAGGAACAGAAGGAGTCTTTTTTCATACTCTTCTGGGCCTGCTCCTCGATGGGATACTCCTCGTAGAAATAGGGGATGTCGAGTTTGGCCATGTAGCGTTTTAAATGCGAAGGCTCAAACCCCTCCACTTCCGGATCCACGGTCAGGGCGGCCAGCTCGAACTTCACCGGTGCATAGGTGGCCAGGTGCTTGAGGATATGCAACAGGCTTAGCGAGTCCTTGCCGCCGGAGACACCGAGTAGGATACGGTCTCCGTCACGAATCATGTCATAGTCGACGATGGCGCGACCCACCGGTCGCATCAATGCCTTGGGGGGTATGATGGCTGTGCTCATGAGGCTATTGTATCGCGAAATATGCTGGCTTGGTGATGTGGAGATTCAAGGCTAGGCTTTAGTTATGTGGTTTCGAATGGGAGATGAGTTATGACCCGGCATGCACCCAAGACACTCATGCCAAAGGAGGCCTGGGACCTGTTGCAGGCAAACCCTAAGGCCATCCTGCTGGATGTGCGCTCGCATATGGAGTTTCTGTTTGTCGGTCACCCGGTGGGCGCGGTTCACATTCCGTGGCTGGACGAACCGGACTGGGTGGTCAATCCGAACTTTGTCACCGAGGTGCGCCAGCTTATTCTGGGTGGGGTCTCGGAATCACACGATGAGGCCAATGTCCCACTGGTCTTGATCTGCCGCAGTGGCAAGCGATCGCTGGAGGCGGGCGAGGTCCTGGTGGAAGCCGGTATCCACAATGTCTACAACGTGGCCGAGGGCTTCGAGGGCGAACTCGACGAGCACCACCACCGCAGTAGCCTGGGAGGCTGGCGCTATGCCGATCTGCCCTGGGAGCAGTGTTAAGCCTTCGTGATAAATATCTAAATAAAACATTAGGTTAGATAAATTCTGCTGAGATCGGTCCGGCACAGGCTTGTAAAAGTCAGACGTCTGTATTATTTATTAATTCAGACAACCGTCTGAACTGAAAATGGAGTCTGTCATGAGTACTATGCCCACCGATCTACAGCAGCTCGAGAACTGGTTCGACCAGCGTTTCGACGACAAGATGACGCAGCGCGAGGCCTCCCATACGCCCTCCATGGCCCTGATCGCCACCAAGGGAACGCTGGACATGGCCTATCCTCCTTTTATTCTGGCCTCAACGGCCGCGGCCCTGGGCTGGAATGTCTCGGTATTTTTTACCTTCTACGGGCTGGATCTATTGAAGAAGGACCTGCAGCTGGAGGTAAGTCCGGCTGGCAACCCCGCCATGCCAATGAAGATGCCCTTTGGACCGCAATGGTTTCAGGGCATTGACTGGAACGTCCCCAATCTTATTTCCAACAATGTTCCCGGCTTTGAAAACTTCGCCACCTCCATGATGAAAAAGACCATGAAGAACAAGGGCGTCGCCAGCATACAGGAGCTGCGTGAATTGTGTATCGAGGCGGACGTAAAGCTGATCGCGTGTCAGATGACCGTAGATCTGTTTGGTTACAAGACCGAAGAGTTTATCCCCGAGGTACAGGATTGGGTGGGGGCCGCCAGCTTTTTACCCACAGCGCAACAGGCGGATGTGTCCCTGTTTATCTGATTTGTCGTGCAGGGATGCATGATATTTACACAGGATGAGATATGAAACGTGTTTTGATCACCGGGGCGACAGGTTTTGTCGGCAGCCATGCCCTGGAAGCGATGATGGCCCTTGACGATATTGAGCTCATTGCAGCCTGTCGTGATCGGGAACGACTACTAAGCAATTTTAAAGGTGAAGTGAGGGTCGGCAACCTCATGGATGCCGACTATCGACAGCAGGTCTTGGATGGTGTGGATGTTGTGATTCATGCCATGGCCTGGACCTCGTTATGGGGGCATGCAGAGACATCGCATGAGCGTTATCTGTCACCGACTATTGCATTGATCGATGCAGCCAAAGATGCTGGGGTGGAACGTTTCATTAACATCAGTACGACCTCGGCGGCAGCGCCGGAAAACTCTCAAGATCCCATGAGTCACGGTATCAAGAGAAGTTTCTGGCCCCATCTGCGTAATGTCATTGCCATAGAGGATCATTTACGGAGACACGCCTCGCCAGGCTTTACTGCGGTCAATATGCGGCTGGGGATCTTCGCGGGCCGGCGATATGCTCTGGGTATTCTTCCCATCCTGGTACCTAGACTAAAGACTCATCTCGTGCCATGGATCAAGGGCGGACGAACCCGCTTGCCCATTACCGACGGTCGGGACATTGGCCGAGCCCTGGCCCTGGCCGCAACAGTGGATGGGCTACAAGGATACGAAGGATTTAATATTGTGGGGCCGAGCATGCCCACGGTGAGAGAGGTCATTTCGTTATTGCATACTGAATTTGGCTATTCTTTACCGCATTTCAGTGTACCCTTCTCTATCGCCTATGCTTTTGCCGTCCTGAATGAATGGCTGGATCGTCTGGTCCCATGGGAGCCATTGGTGACACGCAGCATTGTTCACCTCCTGGAGGAAACAGGGGCCGATAATGGCCGCGCCGAACGGCGGCTTGGCTATGTGCCTGAATTCACCTGGGATCAGGCTGTTATGACCCAAATGCGAGAAATGCAGAATTCTCAGGCCCCTGCGATGAAGATGTATCGTCCGATTGACGATAACTATATATAAGGTGTTGGGAGTGTCACAGTTATTGCTCTGTGATATTGCGTATAATACGAAGAAAAGCCAATTCTCCAGATTAGTGATGATTAACAAAGCAGAACGCAACCGCGAAAAAATTATCGACGCAGCCATGCAGTTATTTTATGAGCATGGATTCAACCAGACATCGTTTAAGGATGTATCTGAGGCTACCGGGATCCCGAAGGGCAATTTCTATTATTATTTCAAGAGTAAGGACGATCTACTCAAGGCGGTTATTGATGAGCGTCGGCAGTGGTTGAGATTGCGTCTGCAAGAATGGCACAAGCAAAGCGATGATCCACGCGAGCGTCTTAAATTTATCGTCTCATTAATGCAAGATAGTGCCGAAAATGCCAGTCAGCATGGATGTCCTATAGGTAGCCTGAATGCTGAATTGACCAAAAACAACGAAGCAATGCTGGCCATCGCTCGTGGCATGTTCGATCTCCTCCTGGAGTGGGCGGAAGAGCAGTTGAGGGCAATGGGCAAAGGTGATGAGTCCCGAGACCTCGCCCTTCACATTTTGGCTATGAGCCAGGGCAGTATCCTGATGGGTAGTGTCTATCACGACCGAGATCTGTTGTTACGCGAGAGCAATCGATTGCGCGACTACCTCGATACCCTGTAATCCACACCAAGCTACTTCTGTTCGGATGTAGACCACGCCTCGACTAATTACGGCACACGTACCGATACGGCCATGCATATATGTGGTTTCCCTCCATGTTTAAGAACACGCAAGTACATATAGGCAAACGTTCATAAAAAAAGAAGGCAGCGTAGGCTAATGTGTGATTCAGGGACCCTATTTAAACCATTTTATTAAGGTAATTCATACACTCTCGCAATCGCGCAAACCCAGTGCGCAAGCGGCATTGCAGACAGTATGTTCTGTGACAGAATCTGGTCCCATGTGAGTTAAGTGTGCTTTCGTGTTACAATGGCCGTTTTCCGCGGTAAACAAACGGTTTTTTATGTCTAAGTTAGAACAAGCACTAAAAGAACGCATCCTTATACTCGACGGCGCTATGGGTACCATGATTCAGCGCCACAAGCTGGATGAAGCCGCGTATCGTGGTGAGCGATTTGCCGATTATCCTTCAGACCTGAAAGGTAATAACGATCTGCTTGTCATGACCCAGCCGGACATCATCCGAAGTATTCATGAAGAATATCTCGCCGCTGGCGCGGATATTGTCGAGACAAACACCTTCGGTGCCAATGCGGTTACGCTCGAAGACTATGACATGCAGGACCTGGCCTATGAGATGAATGTGGCCGGGGCCCGTGTCGCGCGCGAGGCCTGCGACAACTACACTACCCCTGATCGTCCGCGTTTCGTGGCCGGCGTACTTGGTCCGACCAATCGTACCGCTTCCATTTCACCGGACGTGAATAATCCTGGCTATCGTTCCATTACCTTCGATCAGTTGGTGGATTCCTATTACGATGCGACACGCGGTCTGGTGGACGGCGGCGTCGATGCCATCCTCATTGAGACCATCTTTGATACCCTGAATGCCAAGGCCGCCATCTTCGCGGTGAAGAAGTACTTCGATGATGAAGGTATGAAGTTACCTATCATGATCTCGGGTACCATCACCGATGCATCGGGTCGTACCTTGACCGGACAGGTGACTGAAGCCTTTTATAATTCACTGTCCCATGCTGAGCCCATTTCCATTGGCCTCAACTGTGCCCTGGGCGCCAAGGAGCTGCGTCAATACGTGGAAGAATTGTCTCGTATTGCCAGTTGCCACGTCAGTGCCCACCCCAATGCCGGTCTGCCGAACGAGTTTGGCGGCTATGATGAAAGCCCCGAGGCCATGGCCGAAGAGATCGGCCAGTGGGCCGAGGACGGTTTTCTTAATATCATTGGCGGTTGCTGCGGCACCGCACCCGAGCATATCCAGGCCATTGCCGAGGCCGTGAATCCGCACGAGCCACGCAAGCTTCCAGAAATCCCGGTCGAATGCCGTCTTTCCGGTCTGGAGCCGTTGAACATCGCGGCCGATTCCCTGTTCGTCAACGTCGGTGAACGCGCCAACGTCACCGGCTCGGCCAAATTCAAGCGACTCATCCTTGAGGGCAATTTTGACGAGGCCCTGGATGTCTGCCGTGAACAGGTCGAGAACGGGGCCCAGGTCATCGACGTCAACATGGACGAAGCCATGCTCGACGGCATCGAGGCCATGACCAATTACCTCAACCTGGCCTCGTCCGAGCCGGATATCGCACGCGTCCCGGTAATGGTGGACTCCTCCAAGTGGGAGATCATCGAGGCCGGCCTCAAGTGCATCCAGGGTAAGGGCATCGTCAACTCCATTTCGCTCAAGGAAGGTAAGGATCAATTCCTAGAACACGCCCGCCTGTGTCGCCGATACGGTGCCGCGGTCGTGGTCATGGCCTTTGATGAAAAGGGTCAGGCCGATACCTATGAGCGTAAGACAGAGATCTGCAAACGCTCCTACGACATCCTGGTGGACGAAGTGGGCATTCCGCCCGAAGACATTATCTTCGACCCCAACATCTTTGCCGTCGCCACCGGTATCGAAGAGCATAACAACTACGCTGTGGACTTCATCGAGGCCACGCAATGGATCAAGGAGAATCTGCCACACGCCAAGGTCAGTGGCGGTGTATCCAACGTCTCCTTCTCTTTCCGCGGCAATAACCCGGTGCGCGAGGCGATCCACGCCGTGTTCCTGTACCACGCCATCAAGGCGGGCATGGACATGGGTATCGTCAACGCGGGTCAGCTCGCTGTTTATGAAGAGATCCCCGCGGAACTGCGTGAGCGCGTTGAGGACGTGATCCTCAATCGTCGCGACGACGCCACCGACCGCCTGCTCGAGATCGCCGACAAGTACAAGGGCGATGGCAGTGAAGTGGCCAAGAAGGAAGACCAGGAATGGCGCCAATGGCCGGTGGCCAAGCGTCTCGAACATGCCCTTGTCAAGGGTATCGATGCCTATGTCGTTGAAGATACCGAAGAGGCACGTCTCACTTTCGACGAACCTATTTCGGTCATCGAAGGTCCCTTGATGGATGGTATGAATGTGGTCGGCGACCTGTTCGGTGACGGTAAGATGTTCCTGCCGCAGGTGGTCAAGTCGGCCCGTGTCATGAAGAAGGCGGTGGCCCATTTGATTCCATACATCGAAGCGGCCAAGGAGGAGGGCTCTCGTGCCAATGGGCGTATCCTCATGGCCACGGTCAAGGGCGATGTGCATGACATCGGTAAGAATATCGTTGGTGTGGTCTTGCAGTGTAATAACTTCGAGGTCATCGACATCGGCGTCATGGTACCCGGTCAACAGATCCTCGATGCCGCTAAAGAACATGACGTAGACATTATCGGTCTGTCCGGCCTTATTACTCCCTCACTTGAGGAGATGGCCCACATCGGTAAGGAGATGGAGCGACAAGGCTTCAAGATCCCGCTCATGGTCGGTGGCGCCACCACTTCCAAGGCCCATACCGCGGTCAAGATCGATCCCAACTATTCTGAACCAGTTGTCTGGGTGAAGGACGCCTCGCGTGCCGTGGGCGTGGCCCAGTCACTGATTAGTCGTGACATGAGGGCGGAGTTCTCGCGCAAACTGGCCGAGGAATATGACCAGGTGCGAGAAGGCCATGCCAAGCGTCGCAAGAGCACCGACTGGCTCACCATCGATGAGGCACGCAAGAACAAGGCGCCCATCGAGTGGAAAGGTTATAAACCCAAGAAACCCAAGTTCGTCGGCACCGGTTACTGGGAAGACTACCCGCTGGAGAAGATCCGCGATTACATCGACTGGACTCCTTTCTTCCATACCTGGGAGCTGAAGGGTTCTTATCCCAAGATCTTTGAGGATGAGAAGAAGGGTGAGGAAGCGCGCAAGCTGTTTACCGACGCCTCGATTATGCTTGAGCAGATCATCAACGAGAAGTGGCTCACCGCCAAGGCCGTTGTTGGGATCTTCCCCGCCAACCAGGTTAATGATGATGATATCGAGGTCTATACCGACGAGTCACGCAAGAAGGTGAAGATGACATTGCATCATCTACGCCAGCAGACGCGAAAGGCTGACAACAAGCCAAACTACTGCCTGGCCGACTTTATTGCGCCCAAGTCGAGCAAGATCAAGGACTATATTGGTTCCTTCGCGGTCACTGCCGGTGTCGGTATCGAGAAGAAACTCGAGGAATTCGAGAAGAATCACGACGATTATCACTCGATCATGCTCAAGGCTCTGGCCGATCGCCTGGCGGAGGCCTTTGCCGAGTTGATGCACCAGCGTGTACGTAAGGAAATCTGGGGCTATGCCTCCGATGAGCACCTTGGTAATCGTGATCTCATCAAGGAACAGTACCAGGGTATTCGCCCGGCCCCCGGTTATCCCGCTTGTCCCGACCATCTTGAGAAGGACCTGATGTGGGATCTCATCGATCCGGTCAAGAATGCCAACATTACGCTGACAGAGGCCAAGGCCATGTTGCCGGCGGCTGCCGTGTCCGGTTGGTATATCGCTCATCCCGAGAGCCGTTATTTTGCCGTAGGCAAGATTAACAAGGACCAGGTCGAAGACTATGCCAAGCGTATTGGCCGTGACCTTGAAGAAACCGAGTACTGGCTGGCTCCCAATCTAGGTTACGATACCTAGATTCGGCGCACCACGTGCTATAGTAAAGGCCGACTTTGTCGGCCTTTTTTCTTTTCAGTGGTCTAAGTCTAAAGCAAGTGTGGCATTATGAATGTGGGTACACGACATGAGAGGGGAGATGAGGAACGTACCTCTGTGCTGTTCCTGTTCGGACTTGCGGGCAGTGGCAAGAACTATGTCGCCGATATCATAAGCCGTAGGACCGATTATCATCACTATGATGCCGATAACGATATCACTGATGAAATGCGCGAGGCGCTTGAACAGGGCAGGCCATTCACCGACGCAATACGCGATCGTTATTTCAAGTTTCTTGCCGACAGGATTCTTGACTACGGGCAGCAATATCCCAGGCTATTGGTGACACAAGCAGTGTACCGGCGTCGTCATCGCAAGTATCTGCTTGACCGAATTCCAAACCTGTTATTTGTGTATATTCAGGCGGATGAATCTGTCATCAGCAAACGCCTGTCAACGAGAAAGGAAGGTATCGACTTGAGCACTGCCTCCGTTCTCAGGGCTGACTTCGAAACGCCGGATGTTTCGATGCATGTGATTACAAATAATGGTGATAATGAACAGCTTATGCAGCAGCTGAGCGAGCTTCTTGATTCACTATGATTCAAACTCATCAATAGCTTTTGGAATATGTTATGGAAATGGATGAATCGATAAATGTGCTGGGTGAACCTTTACAACTGTGTGGAGATGATCCGGTAACCGGTTTTTATCGGGATGGTAATTGTAACACCTGCGAAGAAGATATCGGATCACACACAGTATGTATTGAAGCAAGCCTGGAGTTTCTTGAGTACTCACGTTTTAAAGGGAATGACCTTTCCACACCGATCCCGGAATTTGGTTTTGATGGGGTCAAACCCGGTGACACATGGTGCCTATGTGCGGCCCGCTGGTTGCAGGCGTACGAAGACGATATGGCGCCTCGCGTCTACCTTATGCGCACGCATAAACGTGCCTTAGAGGTCGTCCCTTTCGAATTACTAAAAAAGTTTTCTATTGATCTGAACTGAATGCTAAGCGGGAATGGCTGATACAGCGAGCAATCCCTGATCAGACCTTAAAGGTTTCGATAACCTTGTTCAGTTCCAGTGCCTGTCGTTTCATATCATCGCTGGCTCGCGCCATTTCGCGGGCGCCATCGGCCGTCTTTTCGGTGAACTGTGTAATGTCCAGTACATTGTCATGAATTTCATCAGAAATCTTGCTTTGCTCAGAGGCTCTTGTGGCCATTGTCTGATTCGCTTGGCTGATGTGAGATACTGATTCCACGATGTCGTTCAGTGAGTCGGCTGCATCACTGGAGTGTTTGACACTCTCTTTGGCCTGTTCTTCGCTTTCGGCCATGGATGACACAACTTCTATTGTGTTGTTTTGAAGACGCTTGATGATCTCCTGGATTTCTAGTGTCGACTGCTGTGTCCGGCTGGCGAGTGTGCGAACCTCGTCGGCGACGACAGCGAAGCCACGCCCCTGTTCACCGGCACGAGCTGCCTCGATGGCGGCGTTCAAGGCCAGCAGGTTGGTTTGCTCGGCGATGTCCGTAATAACATCCAGAACTGTACCGATCGACTTGCTGTCCGCCTCCAGTTTGGCAATGATGCTTGTGCTGTGGTGAATTTCATCGGCCAGACGGTTAATTCTTGAGCTTGAACTGTTAATGATGTGACGGCCAGTACTCGCTTTTTCGTCAGCAATCGTTGCGCTCTCTGAGGCGCTGGATGCGTGACGGGTCACTTCCTGCACGGCCTGGTTCAGGTTTTGTACCGCCATGTTTAGTGTGTTCAGTTTGTGTTGCTGAATGTCCACATCGCCACTGGTTTGTTCTGACATGGTTTGTAGTTGGGATGAGGTCCTATCCATTTCTACACCGGTCGCGCGAACCTTGAGTATCATCTCGCGCATGGTATTTACCATCTCATTAAAACTGATGATGATGTCACCGATTACATCGTGACTTTCCATCTTGCAGGTCTGTTGCAGATTTTTGTTGGCAACATCCTGTGCGACGTTGGCGATCTTGCTAAGGTTGTTCACCAGTACTAATTTGGTGATTAGGTAGTTGAACAAACCAATGCTCGAGCCCGCGATAATGCATCCGATGGTAAACCAGATGAACATGCCGGGTTTCCAGTTAACAAAAAACTGGGCATATACGGGGAATATGGCCCCTACAGAAAAACCAAAGGCCAGAAAAGCGTAAAATAAATTTTTTAGTATGCTCTTGCGTCTCATTTACTGAGTACTCCTGCAAATACCGCATAAATACACGGACAAACCCATACACGGTGTCGAGAATAAACCGGGTAATTAGGTGAGTGGCGCATTGGTTGTTAGAACCAGCGCAATACACACGGATCTTGTGTGATATCGATTCGCTCGGTACATCTGCATGCCTTTGTCAGATATCCTGTTGTTGACCGTTTCGTCCTGGGCTTGAAATGAACGAACGGCTCCCCTATAAATTAATATACCCAATTCATCATATCGGATACTGTACGCCAGACTTTAAGCTCTGAACTGATTCTAATGTCTGCCGCGATGGCAACATCCTGCGGGTCTAGCCCCGCAATAAGGAGGTGAATCATGCAACATTCCGTAACCCATAATGACCATACACTCGAGTTGCCGGAGATTCGGCAAGTCGCGGTCACACGCCCGTTCAAATGGCTGGCACAGGGCTGGCGAGATTTCAGACATAGCCCATTTGCTAGCGGTTTTTACGGTTTGGTATTTGTTCTACTGGGCTATGCACTGACCGCTGCCACCTGGAGCTCACCCTTGCTGGTGATGACCTTCGTAACAGGATTTCTCCTGGTGGCGCCCTTCTTTGCCCTGGGTCTGTATGACCTAAGTCGTCAACGCGAGCAAAATGGGCGACACAATTTCCGTCATTCATTGTTGGCATTTAGACACAACAAATTCGACATGGGGCTATTGATTGTGTTTCACGCACTGGTCATGATTGCCTGGATACGTATGTCTGCCCTGATAGGAGGACTCTACTTCAGTCGCACCGGAGGAACCGATGTGGTGACGGCACTTCAGAATCTCATTACCAGTGGTGAAGGTTTTGCCCTGTTTGGGCTCTTATTGGTGAGTGGAGGAGTGTTGGCCGCGTTGGTTTTTGTGAGTGCTGCCGTGTCCTGGCCCATGGTGCTTGACCGCAATACGGGTGTCATCAACGCCATGGCAACGAGTATTAAGGCCGTCGGACAGAACAAGGCCGCCATGCTTGTATGGGGTGCCCTAATCGTGGCGCTAATTGCGCTGGGTATCGCAACATTATATATCGGCCTGTTGTTCATCATACCCATTCTGGGCCATGCCACCTGGCATGCCTATCGGGATTTGGTGCACTAAATTGGCAGCTGGCGGCCAGGATGGGCCGCCAGCTTTACCATCCTCTAAATTATGATACAGCTTTGCGCTCTCCCTCTTGGCTAAATGACTGCACTACTTTCGGCTCAGGCTCCCTAATGTAAAATACCAGTGTGGTGTCACTTGAATTGCTGGTATTGAGCATTTTTGTCGATACCCAAGGTCATACATTTCTAGCGAACGAAAATAGTGGAAGCATGAGTTTGTATATCTCCAGCCATGTCAGTGTTCCGGAGGATGAAATTGAATTGTCCGCCATTCGTGCACAGGGTGCCGGGGGCCAAAACGTCAATAAGGTCTCGAGTGCCGTCCATTTGAGGTTTGATATCCATGCCTCGTCTCTTCCCGAATTCTACAAGCAGGGTCTGCTTGCCTTGAAAGATCGACGCATCAACAAGGAAGGCGTCATTGTTATCAAGGCACAGCAATTTCGGACTCAGGAAAAGAATCGAGAGGATGCCTTACTGCGGTTACAGGAATTGATCAAGTCGGTCGCCAGGACCAGTAAGGCCAGGGTACCGACTCGTCCCAGCCGATCTGCCAGGAAAAAACGGGTGGATGAAAAGACACAACGAGGCAAGATTAAGTCCATGCGGGGAAAGGTGAAATACTGAGGGCTTATTGAAGAGTGTCGGTATGGGAAATGTTGCGCAAAAAAAAACCCCGCCGAGGCGGGGTTTTTTTCGGTGACAATGTCAGTTCTTATTGAACGACGACATTGGCAGCCTGAGGTCCTTTCTGACCCTGCTCAATGTCGAAAGTCACTTTCTGACCTTCGGCCAATGAGCGGAAACCTTCGCCCTGGATAGCGCGGAAGTGAACGAATACATCGTCGCCACCGTCATCCTGAGTGATGAAGCCGTAACCCTTGGAGTCGTTGAACCATTTAACTGTACCAGAAGCCATTTACACTTACCTTTGAAACAAAAACAAAATTAATTGACTGCAGGGGTTTACGGAGGTTATGGAGGTAACACCAAAGGGACGACCAAAACATCACTGCACACTCTGCAGTTATAGATACTATACACGGTTTGCAAGCTTTGTCATACGACTATATTACTTTTTTATTCAATTAGTTAAGGTAAGTTGATATTTTTCTGGCAGACTTGGCCGTCAATCACAAACCCAAGAAGTGAGCCACTTCGTTTTGATCGGGAATTGTATCCCTGAAGAGGATACGGTCTTAAAAACCATCTTTGATGCTTTAGTAACCAACCCATTTCGACACCAATATTGTGCATTTTGCGCACGCCTGGAATTGAATGCGTCAGTTGTAGTCGATGAATGCACTCTTTTGGGGCTGTGATACCATCAAGAAGCCCCCTAAGATTGGATGACAACTTGATGCGTACCCAGGCGGAATTTCTCAAACTTCAGCAACATCTGCAGAGTGTCATCGTCGGTCAAAGACGCTTACTGGACCGATTGATGATCGGCGTGCTCACCGGTCGCCACCTATTACTGGAGAGTCCTCCGGGTCTTGCCAAGACCACCGCGGTCAAGACACTGGCGACGGGGATTCACGCGAGTTTTCAGCGCATCCAGTTTACGCCGGATCTGCTGCCTGCTGACCTGACCGGAAGTGAGATTTTCGAGCCCGACAGTGCCAGCTTCCAGTTCCGGCAAGGCCCCCTGTTTCATGAGATCATCCTGGCCGATGAGATCAACCGCGCCCCACCCAAGGTTCAATCGGCCCTGCTGGAGGCGATGGAGGAGCATCAAATTACGGTCGGTGGCGTGACTCACCCGTTACCGGAACTCTTCATCGTGATGGCCACACAGAATCCCCTCGAGCAATCCGGTACCTATCCCTTACCCGAGGCCCAGCTTGATCGCTTCCTGCTGCAGGTGGTGATCGACTATCCTGCCCCACAGGAGGAGCTTGAGATACTCCGCCGGGATCGGGCGCAACATTTTGGTGACGACGCACCGCGTATCGAGACGCCGCTTTGCCCGGAAACGGTTTTGCAGGCACGTCGCGAGGTGGCCGAGATTCATGTTGAGCCAAGTCTCGATGAGTACGTCGTGTCTCTGGTGTCTGCCACGCGACAGCTGGAACAGTACGTACCGGAGTGGCAAGGCCTCATCGAAATCGCGGCATCACCGCGAGCCAGTCTGTCCCTGATCCGGGCGGGCAGTGCCCACGCCTATTTGCAGGGACGGGATTACCTGATCCCTGAAGATGTCATCGAGATCGCCCCTGATGTTCTGCGTCATCGAATTGTGCCCAGCTTCACGGCCCGGGCCCAGTCCATCGGGGTGGATGATATCGTCCAGCGTTTACTCGAAGAGATCGCCATTCCATGAACCTGTCTTCGCGTCTGTCTACCTGGTCAGGCCGACTAAGGCAGGCATTGACTGCTACGCAGATAGGCGCCCCCCTGATCACACCAGAGCAAGTGTATGAATTGCGACAACTGGCGCAATTGGCCCATACGCTACCGTTTACCCGGCAACGTGAAACCCGACGACAGCAACTGGGCGACCGCCATTCCCTAATCCGTGGCAGTGGTATGGACTTTGACGACAGTCGGCCATTCATGGCGGGGGATGACCGACGCTATCTCAACTGGCGGCTGTACGCGCGAACAGGCGAGTTGTACTTGAAAAGTTTTATTGAGGAGCAGCGCCCGCAACTCTGTCTCTTGCTCGATCGACGTAGCCGCATGAGAATGGGCAGTGGTGACACACTCAAATTGCAAGAGGCCGTGAAGATCGCCACGACACTTGCTTTGCTGGCCAGGCGAGAACAGATGCAAGTCGCTGCACTACTGTTACAGTCACCAGCACAGTGGCATAAAGGGCGCGGTGGTGAAGCAGGGATACTAGAGCTGATACATGCCATTAATGCCTCGGCCCCACCACTAGAATGTGTGCAAGAACCTTCGCTGAACGATGCATTGGGACAGCTACAAGAAAGCTTACCTACCGGCTCGATCATCTGCCTGATTAGTGACTTTATGGATCTCGATGAGGTATCTCGCCCCCTGCTGTGGCAGTTGGCAAGAAAGCATGATCTCTTGAATTTTCACATCGTCGATGCGATGGAACGGCAGTTGCCGGAGGCCGGTCGCATGCTAATAGAGTCAGGTCCAGGCGACCCTCCATTGGAGGTTGACTGTAATGATCCGGGTCTGCGGCAGGCCTATGCCGAGTCCATGCAAACACGGCAGCAGGAAATCGAGGATCTGCTGCGGGTCAATGACGCGAGCTATTATGTCGTCAACGAGGCGGAGGACTTTCTGAGCGCCTGGCTGGGGGTGGATTATGTCTCTGGATAACCTCGGCCAGACACCCTGGGTTGAGATCCACCTGCCGGCGTCGCCACCGCCTACACTCTCCTGGTGGCTCTTGTGGCTGAGCCTGATAATCCTCGCAGCAGTTCTGATCTGGGCAGGCTGTGTTGCCTACCGCCGCTCAGCCTGGCGACAACGTATGCAACTCAGGCGATTGCGTCGCCAACTCACACAAAAACGGATGGGGCCACGTGAGGCCTTATATGATCTGGCAAGACTTGCCGCGGGCATGGATCTCGATGGCGATATCCAACTGGGCATGCAGGCGCGTTTTGCCCGCGAGGAGCCCGGCAGGGAGGAGACCTTGCGACTCCTTACCCGGCTGGAGCGGGGGCTGTGCGTATGGTGACGGAGCTGTATGCGCAATGGTTGTCACTTTCCTGGGAGTCACCACAGGTATTCTGGGGCTTGCCTCTGATCCTTATTCTTATATTGGGGTTGGAGCGGCGCGCGGGCAATCCCTCGCCATCGGTCGGTACGATCCCGCTGGCGCAGGGCGAGCGAATCATACGTCATCCCCAGGCCGAACGCCTGCGTATGCTAAGTTCAGTGGCGATCCAGGGGCACGGCCGCTGGCAGCGTATGCGGCGCTACGCCGCCTACAGCGTGGTCCTGCTCTGTGTGCTTGCCAGCCTGGCGCAACCCTATCGTCAGGGGCAGCGATTGCCTGAACCGAATCCCTATCGAGAAGTGGTCTTTATACTCGACACCTCGGTTAGCATGGTCTTGAAGGACTACGTAGTCGAGGGACAACGAGTGGATCGCATGACCATGCTCAAGAGCGTGATGCATCACCTCGCGAGGGAGCTTAAGGGAAATAGACTCGGTGTGGTCGTGTTCTCGGAAAGCGCCTATACCCTGGTGCCGCTCACCGACGATTACGATCTGATGCGACAGATGGTTGAGCGACTACAGCCGGCGGTATTGACCGGGCGAACCAGCCAGGTGAGTCATGCCCTGTTACATACCGGGACGCAATTTTCCAACGCCGATGACAAACAGGGCAAATTACCCTTGTTGGTGTTGATTAGTGATATCCAGCGGCCCTATCGTGATATCGATCCTCGCAGTGTCGCCGAGCATCTTCGCGAGCAGGGATTTACCCTGCACACCATCGCCATCGGTGCCGGCAGCGAAGCGGCCGCTGAGAAGGGGGCCCGTGGTCTTATCTACCAGGCCGTCAATTTTCCCCTGCTAGAAGAGATGGCCACGCGTGGTGGCGGCCGATTCTTTCGCGCCAGGGATGCCGACAGCCTGCAACAGGCTGTCTGGACCATACAACAAAGCGAGAAACGTGAGGTCTCTTCGACGCCGCGCTATGAGAAACAGCCCCTCTATCATTGGCCATTGCTGATGGGGCTGGTGTGGATCGTCTGTCTGCAACTGGTTCGTCTGGTGGTGCGGCGATGATAGAAGCCGTTCTTGCATGGCAATGGCGTGAATCTCATTGGCTTTGGGCGCTGGGTCTGCCGCTTTTGCTTGCGTTGCTTTACACACTGACAGGTTCGAAACTATACGCACGACTATTCCATCCTCGCTTGCGTCCGTGGATGGTGCGCCCGCGCCAAGGTTCGCTCAGGCAGATACTGCTGGCACCTTCTCTTTACAGTGTCTTGGCCTGGTTCTGCCTGGTTATTGCCCTCGCCGGGCCTCGCCTACCGGATACGAAATACCAGTCTCGTGCAGAGGCCATGCGCGATATCGTGGTGGTGGTGGATCTCTCTCGCTCTATGCATGCTGCCGATATTGAACCGACGCGTTTGCGTCGTGCGCGCATCGAATTAGAATCCCTGGTTCGCCGCAGTGATCAGAGCCGTTTCGCCGTTGTGGTCTATGCGGCAAGGCCGCATGTGCTGGTCCCCCTGAGCGACGACCGTGAGGCCGTCGCCCACTACTTGAAGGAACTTGATCAGACCGCCTTGCCAACCGCAGGCTCGGATCCGCTGGCGGCGATCCGCCTGTCCATGAAACTTGTCGACCCAGCGCAACGCCCGGCGGCGATCCTGTTGCTCTCAGACGGTGGCTACGATCGCGACGAAGCTCGTTTTGCCAGCGAATGGCGTGAACTACAGGCCCAGCTACAGGCGAGTGATTTGCCTATTTTTGTCCTGGCCATGGCAAGTGCGTCCGGCGCCGCGGTGCCGGATACCTCGGGTGTATTCCTGAGCCATGAGAGTGAGCCGGTGATCAGCCGCCTTGACGAGAGGCGTCTGCGCCTTATGTCAGAGACCACCGGCGGGGATTATCGCGAGGTGAGTGCGGACGATAGTGACTGGATACGACTGTACGATGAAGGCATGGCAAGGCTTGGCCTGAGTGAGAGCCTCAAAACACAGTCCTCCGAGGTCATCTGGAAAGGACTGCACAGGCCCTTTATTATCGCCGGACTTGTGTTGCTGGTGATGGCCTGGTTGCCAAGGCATAAGTGGCGGTATGGCGTCAGTGGTCTGTGGGCAATGGCTTTGATTTCTATGCTGGTCGCCGTCAAGCCGGCCAGTGCCGACATACACACGGCCTATTCCGCCTTGCAGCGCGGTGACTATGAGGCCGCGCGTCAGACCTATCGCTCCCTGCTGGGATATTCCGCTCGCATGGGAGAAGGCGCCGCACACTATCGATTGGGGCAATTCGAAGCGGCGGCCAGGCAATTCACCCTCGCCTTTCTCAAGGCCGACACGGATCGGGACCGGGCAGAGGCCCTGTTTAACCTCGCCAACAGTCAGTATCAACTCGGCAACTATGCGGGTGCGGAGAGCTTGTATGCCGATGTGCTCCGCTATGCTGATACGCACCGCGGTGCGCGAGTCAATCTTGCGTATGCCACAGCGCTTAAGAAAGAAGTGGAACAACGCCTGGGCGGCGACCCCGCGTCACGAGTTGGGCGTGGGCCTAGGCAGGCAGACGCCGCAGAGGACCTGGACCTGTCGGCCGGAGGTATCAGCCTGGGAGAAGGGGCGACACAGGCACAGGCCTATGGCGGTCGATACACAGACGCTTCCATGGATACGCTCATCGAAAGAGGGATCCGTTTCTCGACCCTGGCCTCGCAGGAAGTGGAGAGTATCGAGACACTGCCCGGTGAGTACGGAGCGGAACTGTCGACTCAATCGCCAGCCATGACTCGATTCGCCTCGGACGACGGTCGATTCTGGCAACGCATGTTCGAGATCGAGGAGGGATTCCCGGCGCCGGTCACCAAGCCGCGAGTCCTTCCAGGGAGGAATCCATGGTGAGGCGCTGGATGCCCGGTATTTGCCTGTTGGCACTGCTCGTGAGTGGGCATTCACTATCTGCCGCCGAACTGGCGTTGAAAGTGGATGTGAAGGAGGTGCAACACGGTAAATTGTTTCGGGCCATTCTGAGTACGGATCAACAACAACGAGCACTCGCGCTAGCGGATCTCTCCTCACTGGAGGAGCGATTCGTCATCCACCGGCTGGGTGACATCTCGACGCAGGGGGGAGGTCAGCAACGCAGCCTGTGGCTGATACCGCGTGAAGCCGGCCGACAAACGATACCTGCCGTGATGCTGGGACGTATGCGCAGCCAGGCCCTGAGCCTGGATGTGGCAAAGGCCATAGACGATAAAACCGGTGAACCCATCCAGATCCAGTTTGATGTCGACACCACAAGCCCGGTGTGGCCCAGGCAACAGTTGTTATATCGCGTGCAACTGCAAAGCGACGATCCCTATGTCGATCTCGAAGTGGAGAGGCTTCGCAACAAGGACCTGCGGGTCTATGAGATGGCACAGCAGACCGACCGGAACGAGACAAGCGATGGGCCTATGTATCGGCATACCGCAGGTTGGGCCATCTTTGCCCCAGGTCCGGGCCAATATGCAGTGGAACTCCCCGAGATACGCTACGGTCGCGAAGGTATAGTCAGTCACCGCTTCTTTGCCGAACCGATAGAACTGCAGGTACAAGCCCTGCCTGGCTATCTGTCAGCAAACCTACCGGTTGGGGAGATTAAACTAGATAGCGACATCGGTGCGATGTCACTGGCAGTGACATCGAACCTGCAGGTGTATCAACTGAGATTGACAGCACGCGGCGTTCCAAAAATATGGTTACCCGATTACCTCTCTGGGCTGGGGAACAATACAGCCCTCAATCCTTATCAGCTTGATGTGCAAACCGTACAAGGGATGGATCGGGATGGCGTGTTCACCGAACAGAGAATCCGTCTACCCCTGTCATTCAGGCAATCGGGATGGCACTTTCTGGGGCCGCTTGACCTGCGTTATCTCAACCCCGGAACCCGTAAACTTGAAGGCAGCAAACGCCAGCTTCGATTACCCATTGCCCTGCACCCATGGCAAATGACGTTAAGTGCCCTGATATTGCTCTTACTCGCAATGCTCCTAGCACGATGGAACTTGAGGCTTTTTGTCC
>JABURT010000076.1 GCA_014762495.1 Gammaproteobacteria bacterium
GATAAGGGACAGATGCCAAGCTTAAAACCTACCGTGATGAACTGGAACACGTTATCGATGCCTGGTTCAAGTCCGTGGAACATTTCAAAAACGAGGACCCCGCAGCCATTGAATGGCTATCAAGCGTTCAGGCACTTGAAATCACTACCATGAAGCAGGCCTTGAGTGGAATACGGTTTCCAGACAGACAAGAAAACCTAAAGCTGCTCTCCAATGATCCGGCTCAACGCAGAACACTGGACCTCCTCGTCAACGTTATGATGCAGCACAGTTTGTTGGCACATCGCCCCGATACCAGACAACTGATGAATGACCATTTCCTGAAATGACTGCATGAAGCTTAAAGTCCTTATCCCGATTTCCATCCTCCTTTTCTCAATCATGGCCCTGATTGCCGGGCATATATATGTATCTAACGCGACGGGTTCCGAACTTGAGTTCGCCAAGGACAGTTTACGAAGAGATGTCATCCTCCGCGCGTCATTGATTGAATCATCTCTTAATCGAGGTGATATCCAGTCCGCACGCTCTTTTCTAAAAGGCTTCACTGGGGACCCCGATATCCGTGCCGTTCGACTGGTCGATAACGATTACATCGTACTCATGTCCTCTTCCCGCAATGAAGTGGGTAAGGATATCCGTGAACTTCCACCGCATACCGATCGTAAACGCCACATCGATATCGTGTTAAAAGGTACCGATGGGCATCTTTACGACATGGATGTCCATCGCAACCTGCTTGAAATTGTTTACCGGATCCATATGGGTCAACCCGAGTTATCACTGCGCCCCGATAAAACAGCCGCACTGTTCGTACACAAAGATATTTCGCGCATGCTGGCCATTGCGCAATATCGCGAGAGTCTGTTTGCATTTATTACGGCAATCATTTTGTCACTGCTCTCGTTGTCACTCTGGTTCATTCTTGATCGGAAGATCGCCCGGCCAATAAAGACCATACGCGACATTACCGAACGTATTTCCAATGGCGAGCTCGATGCCAGAGTCAAGCATAGCTCCACGAATGAAATCGGCTCCCTGGCACGAGATATCAACAAGATGGCGGCCTCTTTGCAAACCACACAAAGGGAACTTGCTGAGAATTTGCAGCGACTTGAAGCCAGTCAGCGAGCCGGCTCGATAGGGACATGGGAGTGGAATATCAAGACCGATGGACTGATTTGGTCGGATGAAACCTATACCATGTTTGGTCTAGATAAGGGCAAAAACAAGCTCTCCTTCGATGTCTTTCACGATCTTGTTCATCCGGACGATATCGATGCAGTCATGCAGCAGCTTCAGTCCAGCTTGGAAAGCGATCGAGATTATGAAGTCAAATACCGAATTTTTGTCGACTCTGAAATACGCTGGATTTACGCCCAAGGTCAAACTGAACATGACACAAATGGTGAGCCATTTCGCATGCTGGGTACCGTACATGACATAACCGAGAGCGTCAGCAACGAGAGGCAACTACAGGCTGTTAATGAAGAACTCAATTATCAAATCAACACCCTTAATCAACACGCGATCGTATCGATAACCGACAAAGACGGCGTCATACAATATGTGAACGATAAATTCTGCAAAATTTCCGGTTATGGCGCTGATGAACTAATCGGAAACACCCACAATATTATTAATTCCGACTATCATCCGCCTGAATTCTGGGTAAAGTTATGGAGCACCATCAGCACAGGAAAGATCTGGCGAGGTGAAATTCGTAACCGTCACAAAGAGGGGCATTACTACTGGGTGCTTACAACTATCGCCCCGCACCTTGGCGATGACGGCAAACCCGATCGCTATATGTCTATTCGCACCGAGATCACTGCACTTAAGGCTGCACAAAACAGACTGCGAACCGAACACCAACAGCTTACAGCTATTGCTGATATCAATAACGCGTACATCCGACACAGAAATCAGAACGATATCTTCAATTCCATTCTTCAAACCTATCTAAGACTGACCAACAGCGAGTTCGGCTTTGTCGGCAAAGTCTCCTACTCGGTGGAAAACGATCAAAATGTCCTCCATATACTGGCCTTGAGCAATATCGCCTGGGACGATGAAAGCCACAGATTATATGAGCAGCAACAGGTATCGATGCTCGAGTTTAATCGACTCAATTCCCTCTATGGACACGTACTGGCAACAAGCTCGCCCTTTTTCAGCAACGATGCCATGCGCAGCGAGTATTTTGGAGAGCTCCCGGAGGGGCATCCACCGATTAATAGTTTTTTGTGCATGCCTCTGTTCTACGGCAGAGAGTTTATCGGCATGATTGGACTGGCCAATCGTGATGGTGGCTATGACGAAGGTGACTTCGACCTCCTCGGCCGAGTCAATGACACCACCGCACGTGTGATACATGAGAATCGACTGCAACAACACAACACACGCCTGTTGCGGGCCGTCAATTCGTCATCCAGTGAAATCCTTGTCATTAATCCGAAAAATCTAAGCATACTGGATGCCAATCCAGCCGCCTGTGACAATCTTGGCTATGATCTCTCCGAACTGACATCGTTGACCGCCAGCGATGTCATGATTACCAATACCAGCCTCGCCAGGCAATACTCTGAGCTCAATCCCACCGATGCAGAAATGAGTATTGAATCGTTTAACATTCGCAAGGATGGTACAACCTATCCTATCGATGCCAGAGTTCAGCTCATCACAGATGAAACACCGAATGTTATCGTTGCCATCATCCAGGATGTGAGCGAACGAAAGCATGCCGAAGAGCGTTATCACGAAATACAGAAACAACTTTTCCAGACGCAAAAGATGGAAGCACTGGGCCATCTAACCGGGGGCATCGCACATGACTTCAATAACATGCTGGCCTCGATACTCGGTTATTCACAGCTATGTCAGGATCAACTGAAGTCGGATGATCCGAAACTCGACAAGATAGCGAATTATACGGATCAGGTCATAACCGCGAGCAAGCGCGCACGCGACTTGATCACGCAGATGTTGACCTTTAGTCGTTCCAAGTCAGATACCCAGGAAGATCACACTTTAATCAAACCGATTATCTCTGAGGTCGTCGGCCTGCTGCGATCCAGCCTTCCCTCCACCATTAATATTGATTATGAGGTGGATAACAACCTGCCTGCCGCCGCTGTGCAACCTATACAACTGCACCAGGTATTGATGAATTTATGCATTAACGCGCGTGATGCCATGGAGAATGTCGGCACCATAACCATACGTGGCTACCAACAACATGCCAATGACATATGCAGCAGTTGCCACAAGCACTTTAACGGTAAATACATTGCAATACAGATCAGTGATAGTGGCAGCGGTATTCCCGAAGAGACTATCGAGCATATCTTTGAGCCCTTTTACACCACCAAGGAAACCGGAAAGGGAACCGGTATGGGATTGTCGGTCATACACGGTATCGTTCACTCACACGAAGGCCACATCGTCGTCCAATCACAACAGGATCAGGGCACCAGCTTTTCCATCTTCCTGGCACTTAGTCAGGAAAGGGAGCCTTCGGTAGAGGAGAAACCCCAGGATAAGTTGAGGGCTTCCTTATCCGGGATCACCGTGGCCATTGTCGATGATGACATCAGCGTCGGCAGTTTCCTAAAGGAGATGCTGGACATGCATGAAGTCTCGTCGACCTACTTCAGCGACAGCCTGACCGCGCTGGAACATATAAAGGAACACCCGGGGGAGTATGACCTCGTCATAACCGACATGACCATGCCGAATCTTACCGGACTGCAACTGGCTGAAAACCTTGTAAAGACAGGGATACAAACCCCGATCATCCTGTGCTCGGGTTATAACAGCGAAGAGATCAATCCCGATTCCTGCAGGGAACTGGGTATACACGCCTGCATGACCAAACCTATCGATACCCGCGAACTATTGAAAATGATCGCCGATATCAAAGACAGTAAACTCGCCGCATCGAAGCACTAGCCATCCACTGCTCGGCACATAGCCTCCACTGACTGACCGACCCACAACCGCCCGACAAACGGGCAGTCATGGCTGTGCAGGTCACTAGAAGATCAGGTTCAGCATCCCGATGGACACGACCAGGAACAGGATGGTCATAATGCCACCGGCACGCATGTAGTCAGGCACGCGATAGCCCCCCGGACCCATGATCAGTGCATTGACCTGGTGTGTGGGGATGAGGAAGGAGTTGGAGGTGGCAATGGCCACGGTCAGGGCGAAGACGGCCGGGCTGGCACCGACCCCGATGGCGATGTTTACCGCCAGTGGCACCAGCAACACCGTGGCGCCGACATTGGACATGACCAGGGTGAAGAAGGTGGCGAGGATGGCCACTGCGGTCTGGATCACCCACACCGGCATGTCACCGATCACCGCCAACGAGGACTCGGCGATCCACTTGGCCGTACCCGAAGTTTCAACCGCCAGGCCCAGTGGGATCAGCGAGGCGAGCAGGAATACCGTCTTCCAGCTGACCGCGTTATAGGCCTCTTCGATCTTGAGCACACCCGAGAGAATCATACCCAGGGCACCGGTGAGCAGCGCCACCGAGAGGCGGGTATCGGTGAACAGCACCAGGAACAAGGCGATGAAAAAGAAGGTGCCGGCCCAGGTCACCTTATGCGGGCGCAGCTCTTCGTGCGGATACTCTGTAGTGATAACAACGAAATCACGATCCTTTTCCAGTCGTGCCAGGGCATCCCACTGGATGTGACCGACCAGGGTATCGCCGGCTTCGAAGGGCCGGTCACCCATCTCTTCCTGCACGGTGGTGGTGCGGTCGCCACGGTGTACGGCCAGCATGGTGAAGCCATAGGTCTTGCGCATCCAGATCTCGCGCGGAGTCTTGCCGATGAGTTCGGAACCGGGCGGTATTACCAGTTCGGCGATGCCCGCCTTGGTCGAGGCCAGGCTTTCGCTGAACACCATCAGCTCGTCGCGACGCTTGAGTCCATGCGACTCGGCAAACTGCTTGACCACATCAGGGGCGGCCATAATACCGATCACGGCGCCACTGCCAATGGCCACATCGCGCGACAGGCTCTCGGCGCCGATGCGCATCTCGCCCTTCTGCAGGGCGATGGCGATCACCTTTAGCTCCGCCAGTTTTTCGATATCGTCCACGGTCTTGCCGGCCAGGTCGCTCTCCTTGGGGACCAACAGCTCGGTGACGTTATAGTCGAGGCCGTAGACCTTGCGAAAGTAGTCGGCGGTATTGGCACCGGTGGTGCCATCCTTGCCTGGAGCGGTCGGCAGGACAAAACGCCCGGCGATGACGAAGTAGAGGATGCCGGTGGCCACCAGGGCCAGACCAATGGGGGTGACCGAGAACAGGTCCCAGGTCTGCATCTGCTGGGCGTCGGGCAAGGCCTTGTTGGAGGTCAGGATCAGATCATTGAGCAGGATGAGTGGGCTGGATCCGACCATGGTCACGGTACCGCCCAGTATGGCGGTAAAACCCATGGGCATGAGCAGGCGCGACATCGGCAGACCGGTACGCGCGGAAATACGCGAGACCACCGGCAGGAATAGGGCCGCGGCGCCGACGTTCTGCATGAAGGAGGAGATGATGCCCACGGTGCCGGAGATGATCGGAATGATACGCGCCTCGGTACTGCCGCCGACGCGCATGATGAAGGCCGCCACCTTGCTCATGACACCGGTCTTGTCGAGCCCGGCGCCTATGATCATCACCGCGATGATGGACATAACCGCGTTGGAGGCGAAGCCGTCGAACAGGCTGCGGGTATTGACCAGCCCCTTCTCCAGGCCCATCCAGGGTGCCAATTGCGAGGTCAAACCGAGCAGGACCATGACCGTGATGGCCGCGACGTCGACCGAGACCACCTCGAAGGCGAACAGGAAAATGGTCAGTAACAGGAAACCGCTGACCCAGGCGATTTCAATGCTGGGGGCGAGGGTGGCAATGTATAAACCGGCAAGGAAGAAGATGGCGGCGGCGATAAGCTGCTTGCTGTTAAAACCGATCTGGGGCATGACGACTTCTCTAACTGTTTTGGCTAAAGGGGAAATAAAAAGGCCGCATCTCGCGGCCCACATAGTCTACCACAAAGACTGGGGGTTCTTTTTATTGCAGAACCGGACGTGCATTAACCGCCTGAAGGGGTCGGTTGTTGGGCTCGTGCAGGGCGGCCGTAAAATGTTTAAGCTGCTCGGCCCGCGAGTCAGTGGTGGTGGTTATTGTTGTTTTCATTTTTTACGCCTTCTTATCTTGATGCGATGATTGGCTGACCTGGCACTCATTGAATATGCGTTTGTCACAGGTGGCGCAGATGGACTTGTCCAGTTTCTGGTAGATTCCGTGTATGGCCGCGGTCTTGTCGCTGAACACGCGGTTGGGGCCGATGTGATCCAGGCAGCCACAGGATTCGAGGTTTTCCCACAGGCGTTGCTTGACGCCGATGAGGTAGAAGCCACCCCCATTGTCATCACGCTTTTGCGCCTCCTTGACCAGGGTCTCGCCACCGGTGATGTCGGCAAAATTGATACCGCGGGCCACCACCGCCAGGTGCTTCTGCTGAGGTGACTCACTGCGCAACTTGTCGAATGTCTCCTGCACGTGGTTGATGGAGCCGAAGAAGAGCGAGCCATCGATGCGCAGGATCTTGAGCTGGGGACACTCGGGCAGGTCCGGGTTGGTGACAAAGGCCCGATCGGGCAGGCTCGGATCGGGCACCCGCGAGACCATGCGTGGTTTCGAGGTGCGCTGCAGATAGAGCACCAAGGAGAGCAGGACACCGGCGAAAATGGCCACCTCCAGTTCCAGGAACAGGGCGCCGAAGAAGGTCACTCCGGCCACCGCGGTCTCACGCCTGGAACTCTTGATGATGTGGCCAAGCTCCTTGAAGTCGATGAGGCCCCAGGCCACCAGGAACAGGATCCCAGCCATGGCGGCATTGGGCAGGTAGGCCGCCAGCGGGGCCACCAGCAATACGATGATCATAAGGAGAAGACCGGCGAAGATCGCGGCCACCGGGGTGCGGGCGCCGGCCTGGTAGTTGAGACCGGAACGATTGAAGGAACCGGTGGCAACGTAGCTGGAGAAGAAGGCGCCGGCCAGGTTGGACAGCCCCTGGCCGATGAACTCCTGATTGCCGTCGATGCGCTGACCGCTCTTGGCCGACAAGGAGCGGCCAATGGACACCGCCTCGGTAAGGGCGAACAGGGTCACGGCCAGAGCCGCGGGGGCCAGCTCCCGGATATTATCCAGGGTCAGGCTGGGCGCCGAAAATGGGGGCAGGGTCTGCGGCAGGGCACCCACCGTGGCGATGCCGGTGGCGGCCTCGCCCCCCATCTGACGATTCAGCAACCAGGCCAGGACCGAACCCACCAGCATGGCGATGATCATGTAAGGCATTTTGGGCCAGAGGCGCTTAACCAGAATACCGCTGAAGAGGGTAATCACCGCCACCAGGGTCACCCAGGGGTTGATGTCACCCAGTTGCTGAAAGAATTGCCAGATGATGTCGTGCAGGTGGCCGCCGCGCTCCATCTCGATGCCGAAGAAGTGTTTGAGTTGCTTGGCGGCGATGAGAATGGCAGCGCCGGCGGTAAAGCCCACCACCACCGAATGGGAGATAAAATTCACCAGGGCGCCCATGCGCGCCAGGCCCAACACCAGTTCAATGATGCCCACCATGAAGGTCAGGGTCAGGGCGAGTTCGACGTAATTCATACTGCCCGGTTCGGCCATCACCGAAAGCGAGGAGAACAACACGATGGAGGCCGCGGTGGTCGGCCCCGAGACCAGGTGACGTGAGGAGCCAAACAGGGCGGCGATGATGGCTGGGATCATACCGGCGTAGAGGCCGTACTGCGGCGGCATGCCGGCGATGGTGGCGAAGGCGACGCCCTGCGGCAACACCACCACGGCACCGGTGAGACCGGCAAGGAAATCGACGCGCAGGGTGCGCCCCTTCAGTTCCGGTAACCAGTCGAGAAAGGGAAAGAGTTTATTCCAGTGTTTCAATGCGTGACTCCTAATGATTGAGACCAACTGTGCTTATGCACAGGAACTCTTGCGAGAGATCCGAACGAATCGGCTAAGTCGGTATTGCATGCAAGGTTCCGGGATAGGGGAACGAGACTTCACGGGCGATGCAAAACGGCCTGTGTGAAAAAAGTGGCCCCTGTATAGGAGCAGGGGCCGCAGGCGTTAATGCCCAAAAAACAACATAAGCACCTAAGCTATTACAAGAGCCGTGCCAACTTATAACTTATTGAAATACTTATATTTTATTAGTTGGCCTCACAAGGAGAAACCGTTGCAATCTGAAACAAACATCGGCGAATTCGACGCAGCGCGCGCCATATGTGGACGGGGAAAACTGTTGCTGTATTGAAACATGCGTTACAATATGCAACATGTATTTCACCGTCCCACGCCTCATATGACCAGTATTGCCAGCAAGATCCGCAAGGGGGCCTATCTCTATGTCGGTCTGGCGCTGGTCTTCGCCGCCCTCGCCTACAGCGACCTACGCTACCTGCAGTGGCGCGTAGAGAGCGGCTTAACGGTCTACGAAATGATCGACACCCTGCGCGAAGCGCGCCGCCATGAAAAGAACCTGTTTCTGTATGACGCCGAGTCCGAACTGGACGCATCACTGAGCTTCATCGATCGCGCTTCGACCCTTCTGGCGACGCATGCCGAGGCCTTTGCACCGCTTGAGAGCCACGTACCCATCTCAAGCCTGCGACCACAAATTCACTCCTACCACTCAGCCCTGCAGGATTATCGCCGCCTGCTTGGCGCCGACGTCGAGCAACAGCAGGCGGCGCGAACCCGTATCCGTGAACAGGGACACCGACTGCAAGCACAACTGGATACGCTACAGATGGCTGAACGTGCTGAGTTGCGTCAGGCCGTGGGGGGCTCTTTGCTGATGCTCATCGCCGGTGGGCTGGTCATTGCCCTGGTTGGCATCGGTGCGGCCTGGCTGTTTGCGCGTCTCGCGGTGCGGCCGATGAACTGGCTGGAACAGCAACTCGCCGCTATCGGCAAAGGCCGGCTTCAGGGACTCGAGCCACCCTCGCAGGACCAGGAGCTGGTCTCGCTGGCCCGCGCGGTGGAACGCATGAATCAGGAGATCGAAACGCGCAACCGACAGTTGTTGCAATCGGAGAAGCTGGCCTCACTGGGGACCCTGGTGACGGGCATCGCGCACGAACTCAATAACCCGCTCTCCAACATCTCCAGCTCCTGTCAGATCCTGCAGGAGGAATGGAGCCGTTCGAACCAGACCGACCCCACTCGCTGGTTACGGCAGATCGACGATGAGAGCGAGCGCGCCAAGGGCATCGTTCAGACCGTGCTCTCCTTTGCCCGTGAGAGGGAATTCCATCGCCAGTGGTGGCCGCTGCGAGAGATCCTGGAAGAGGCCATGACCCTGCTCACCCAGCTCGAGCGAGAGCAGGTGACACTGGATATCGCTGCTGAGTTACATGCCAGTGTGGACAAGCAAAGGCTATTGCAGGTGCTGGTCAATCTGCTGGCCAATGCCCTGGATGCCGGCGGCCCAAAGGTAGCGATCCATATTCGAGCCGAACTGGTACAGGCGCAGGATTTCGACCTGCCCGCTGACAGCATCACCGGCAGGCGTCCCTGCCCACCGCACCGCAAGGGCCCCTTGCTGCGCATCGACATTCGTGATGACGGGCCCGGCATCCCGGCGCAGACACTGCCGCGTATCTTCGACCCCTTCTTTACCACCAAGGATGTGGGACAGGGCTACGGCCTGGGGCTCTATGTCAGCCAGGCGATCATCGACCAGCACGAAGGCTGCATTGCGGTCGTGAGCCCAGCCGGTGAGGGGAGTCACTTCATCCTCGCCATACCGTACGAGACGGAGGCACAGGACTCATGAGTCAGGCGGCCGAGATCCTGCTGGTGGACGACGAGGCCATCGCCCTCGCCAATCTGCAGCATGTACTCGAAGGCGAGGGTCATACCGTCACCGCGGTGGACAGTGGCGAGGCGGCCATCGAAGCCATCGGGCAAGGGTCTTTCGACCTCGTGCTCACCGATCTGCGTATGCCCGGGGTCGATGGTATGGAGGTACTGCGCGCCAGCCGTGCCCGCAATCCGCAGTGTCCGGTGATCCTGGTCAGTGGCCAGGCCACGGTGGACTCGGCGGTGGAGGCTATGCGTGAAGGCGCCTTTCACTACCTGACCAAACCCTTTCGCCTGGACGAGGTCCGCCACATGGTGGCCGAGGCGCTGGAGCTGCATGGTCTGCGCAAGGAAAACACCCGCCTGCGCCAGTTGCTCGACGAGGGTGACGACACACCGCGCTTTCTGACCCAGGACCCTTCGACCCAACGCCTGCTGGAGACCGCCCGGCTGGTGGCACGAAGCGATTCCAATATCGTCATCAGCGGCGAAAGCGGCACCGGCAAGGAATTGCTCGCGCGCTTTATCCATCAACACTCGGGCCGTGTACAGGCGCCCTTTGTGGCGGTCAACTGCGGCGCCTTTTCCGAGGAGTTGTTGACCAACGAGCTATTCGGCCACGCCAAGGGCGCCTACACCGGCGCCGGTGAGGCCCGACCCGGTCTCATCGAGAGTGCCGATGGTGGCACCCTGTTCCTGGATGAATTCACCGAAATGTCGCCGAGTATGCAGGTCAAATTGCTGCGCGTAATACAGGAAGGTGAGCTACGCCGGCTGGGGGAGAACCAGGATCGCCGGGTCAATGTCCGCTACCTGGCCGCCAGTAACCGTGACCTGCAACAGGCGGTGGCCAATGGCAGCCTGCGTCAGGACCTTTACTTTCGCCTCAATGTGGTTCACCTGGAACTCAAACCGCTGCGCGAACGGCGCGACGACATTCCACTGCTGGCGCACTATTTCCTCAAACGCCATGCCGCCGCCATGGGGCGTGAACATCTGGAGATCAGTGCGCGTGCGGTGGCCGCACTGGTTCGCCATGACTTTCCCGGCAATGTGCGCGAACTGTCCAACCTCATTGAGCGCGGTGTGGCCCTCTGCGACGGCAAACGGCTGGATCTGGCGCAACTTCCCAACGACTTGCAACGCTACCAGGGTGGCGTGACGCTAGAGACGGAACCGACACAACTGCCGACACTGGAACAGCAGGAACGCGACTACATCGACTGGGTGTTGCAGAAGACGGGCGGCAACCGGACTCGTGCCGCCGCCATCCTTGGGATTGATCGCGTCTCACTGTGGCGCAAACTGAAGAAATACGAACTGTCCTAGCTAGATTCGAGTTCGTTCAGGCGCCTGTCGATACGCTCGAGCTCCTCGGCCGTGGCCTTGGCGATCCCCTCCAGCACTTCGGCATTTTCCAGCTGCTGTGCCTGCTCTTCAGAATCCCTGTCCAGACCCTGGCCGTAGTCACGGTGAATGGAGCGCAGGCGCTCGCGCAGCTCCTCGCGTTTGGCGATAAGCTCCTGTTTTTCCTGTTCGATATCGGACATAGTGCCTCTCCTTATGCGAGTATTCGGCCTCTTTCACACGGCGCATGAGGCGATAGACCCGCCGTGGTGCTCCATGATATTTCATGCCCGGTCTGTTAGGCTAGAATCAAAATGCAATCTAAGGGTTTGATATATGAACGAAAATGATCCCGCACTGGAACAGATGAAGATGGATAGCTCCAACCTGTACAAGGAGGAGACCTATACCGATCGCAAGATGGGCAGCCTGCATATCCTGACCCCCGTCGATACCAATGGTGAAGTGGATTCGGCGCGCGACATCATCTACCTGGGTAACACCCAGCTGATGACGCCCTATGGGGCCATGCCCTTATCCTTTGAGATCGAGGCCAATTCAATTTCCGAGGCCCTGGAGCGCTTTGGCGAGACCGCCAAGGAGGCCCTCGATCGCACCATCGAAGAGGCCAAGGAGTATCAAAGGGAAAAGGCGTCGTCCATCGTGATACCGGACGCCGACACCGCCAGCAAGATCCAGCTCAAGTAATCAATGCAGGGGCTTGGGACGCTCGATCCCAAAGCCCTGTGCATAATCCACACCGATGTCGGCCAGACGCTTACGTATGGCGTCGGTCTCGACAAACTCGGCGATGGTCTTGATGCCTATCACATGGCCGATTTGATTAATGGACTCGACGATGGCGCAGTCCATTTGATCCTCCACCATGTTGCGCACGAATCCGCCGTCTATCTTGATGTAATCCACCGGGATGTTCTTGAGATAGCCGAATGAAGACATGCCACTGCCGAAATCATCCAGCGCCACGTGACACCCCATCTCCTTCATACGCGAAGAGAAGCTAATGGCCTTACCAAAGTCGGCAATCGCCGCGGTCTCCGTGATCTCAAACCCGATATTGTCCGGTCTTATATGATGGGCACGTATGGTTTCTTCGATATAGTCGGGCAAACTGGCATCATTTAATGACAGCCCTGAGAGATTCATAAACAGGATGTCATTTTTATCGTGCTGGTGCCTGGCAGCGTGCAAATAGTCGAGACTGTTACTGACGACCCAGCGATCGATCTTGCGCATCAGGTCGTAGCGCTCGGCCGCAGGGATAAACATGTTGGGAGCAATGATAGTACCGTCTACATCGATCATGCGTATCAACATTTCATAGTGACGGCCACCATTGAGCTTGAGTAGAGGCTGGATACACTGCCGGTGTAACAGGAAACGCTCCTGCTCAATGGCCTCGTTAATACGCGATACCCACAGCATCTCGCCCTGGCGACGTACCAGGTCTTTGTCACTGTCGGTATAGACATGCACACGGTTGCGCCCCAGGTCCTTGGCGGCATAGCAGGCCATGTCCGCCTTGCTCAATACCTCGGAGGCATCGGTGCTCGCCGGGGTAATCTCTGCAATACCGATGCTGGCACCGACAGAGAACAGCTTGTCATTCCAGACGAAGCGAAAATCCTGTATCGATTGTAAAAGTGTCTCGCCCACCTTGATCGCCTTGTCCAGGGGACAGTCTTTCAATAACACGCCGAATTCATCACCACCCAGTCGTGCCAGCACATCACTGCCGCGAATGTATTTCTGGAAAACAGTCGCAAGGTTGATCAAAAGATTATCGCCGGCAATGTGGCCACAGGTGTCATTGACGATCTTGAACTGGTCCATGTCGATATATAGCAAGACGTGATGAGCCCCCTGAGAGAGCGCACTGGCTAATGCCTCCAAAAGCTCGACCTCGAAATGGCTTCTATTCACCAGGCCGGTCAATGAATCATGATAGGCCATATGTTGAATGGCCTCCTGCGCCTTACGGTGCTGTTTGCGCTCTTCTGCCTCGCGCAGTTCGCGCTCGATGGCGGGCACCAATCGAGTCAGATTCTCCTTCATGATGTAGTCGTTGGCACCGGCCTTCATGGCCTTGACCGCCTGCTCCTCGCCAATGCTGCCGGAGACAATGATGACCGGGACTTCCTTGTCGTGCTCGCGCACGGTGGACAGGGCCTGCGAGGAGTCAAATGCAGGCATATTGTGATCGGTGACAACAAGGTCCCAACGTTGCAGGCTCAAGGCACTACTCATCTCTTCAGACGAAGCCACGCGGTGATGTTCCACATCGTACCCGGCGCGTTCGAGATGTCGTAGCAGTAGACAGGCATCGTCTTCCGAATCCTCCACCAACAGGAGATATAGCGGTTTCAAACCGTTTTCAACCATACGGGACCTCGTTCAAAACCAGCCAGTACAGACCTAATTGACGTGCGGCCTCAAGGAATTGCTCGAAGTCCACGGGTTTTCTAACATAGCTGTTTGCACCCAGGTCGTAGCTCTCTATCATGTCCCGATCCTCATTGGACGATGTCAGGATCACCACCGGCACACGCCGGGTACGCTCATCTTCACGGATGGCACGCAGCACCTGTAAGCCATCCACCTTGGGTAGCTTGAGATCCAGCAGAATGACCTGGGGCAAGTCCGTGACGTCTCGTGTTTCGAATTCACCGTTTGCGAACAGGTAGTCCATGGCCTGTTGGCCATCGTGCGCCACGATTACCGTATTGCCGATGTTATTCTTCTTCAGTGCGCGAATTGTCAGCGCCTCGTCATCGGGATTGTCTTCCACAAGCAGGATCGACTTCTCACGCATGGCTTCCCTCCATCTTGTCCTGGACGTTTGCGAATTCCGTTTTATGTAACTGGAAATAAAAGCGTGCCCCCTCATTGACGGCCGACTCTGCCCATATACTGCCGCCATGTCGATTGATAATACGTTGCACCGTGGCCAACCCAATACCTGTGCCCTCAAATTCATCCATTCCATGTAGGCGCTGAAAGGCACCAAACAGCTTATCCACGTATCGCATGTCGAAGCCGGCGCCATTGTCAGCCACCACATAGGCTGGTCCGTGCGCTGTCTGTTCCATTGTCAAACTTATCCGTGGCGAGGAAGTTTTCGATGTGAATTTCCAGGCGTTTGCCAACAGATTAATCAACAGGATCCGCAGCAGACCGGGATCGGCATGGTCTATCAACCCCGGCTCGACATGGAACTCGACTTTTCGTTGCTCATGCTGTTTGGACAGCTCATCACCGATCTCCTGTGCCAGATCCGAGATATTCACTTCCGTCGGCTCGACCGTCCTGCGACTGACACGCGAAAGTTGCAACATGTCATCGATCAGCACGCCCATGCGTTGTGCCGCACGACGTACGCGCTTGAGATAATCTGCACCGACCTCATCGAGCTTGTCTGTATAGTCCTCGAGTAAGGCCTGACTGAAACCGTCGATGGACCGCAAGGGGGCGCGTAGATCATGGGACACCGAATAACTAAATGCCTCCAGTTCCTGATTGATTGCCTTAAGCTCCAATGTCCGTTTGTCCACCAGCTTTTCCAATTGATGCCGATGCAGAGCCAACTCCACCTCGGCGAGATGCCTCTTGGTAACATCCTGTACGATACCGATCAGGCGATCCGGTTTTCCCTCTTCATCGCGATAGAGCTTGGCGCGACCTGCCATCCAGTGTATGGAACCGTCCGGCCATATTATGCGGTGCTCGGTTTCAAATGTATTTTTCAAACCTACCAGCTCACTGAGGCTGGACTGTAACATCTCAATGTCTTCAGGGTGGACACGCGACATATAGTCGTCCAGACTGCCCGAGAATTCACCGGGCTGCATACCGAACATTGGTTCGATGGTTTCCGACCAGATGAGCTCATTGGTTTTCATATTGAGTTCCCAACTGCCGATTCGGGCCGCCTCCTGGGCCAGCGCATAACGCTCTTCACTGCGACGTAATGCCTGCTCGGCTTCCAGTCTCTCGCTAATGTCAACGAATGTAACCACGGTACCAATGGTATGACCGTTGCTCTGTATGGGGTGTGACCAGTATTCAACCGGGAAGCTGCTACCATCCCTGCGCCAGTGCACTTCCTCATCACAGTGTTCGTCCTTACCTGCCAGTGTCGCCAGTCGCACCCTGCATTCTTCCTTGGGGTAGGGTTCACCATTGGGCCTGGTATGGTGAATCATGGCATGGATGTTCTTACCCAACAGTTCATCTTCATGATCGTAACCAAGCATATGGAGGCATGACTGGTTCACGAAGGTGCAATTTCCTTCGAGGTCAACGCCAAAAATTGCCTCCGAAGTCGAATCCAGTAGAAGGCTGATGCGCGCCTCCCTGTCACGCCGTACTGCCGTGGTTCGTTGTCGTTCCAGTTTCAACCAGTGGTTCTGGACAATAATCCCGGTTTCTTGCGCCAGACCATTTATAATGGCTTCGTCACGTGCTTCGTAAAATCTGACATCCCGCCTTGCTGCAATCATCGCGCCTGCCACCTCGTTCTCAATGATGAGTGGCGCGATAACCAGCGAGCCGACTTCATAACCAGACAATGCCTGCTGTATTACTTCATTCCCTGTGGCATCATCGACACGAATCACTTCGGCAGTATTACGCATGGATTGCATAATGGAGCTATTGCTTTGGGGCAACACGATATGCCCTTGTTCGCTATAACCCTTATCGGAAATTGCAATGCAACGTGAAACTTTCTTTTTCCTGTCGTGGACAAATATGAAGACATGATCGCAGTCCAGCGCACGACGACTAAGATCCAGGATGTTCTCGATTGAGGTATTGATGTCGGCACTGTTACCACCGTCGCGCAGTAGTCGATTGCGAAACTCCAGGACGTCTCTCTGTATCTTCAAATCATTCAAAAGCTCTGTGTGATCTGAAATCAGGACGCCGATTTCATCCGTTGTCATCGGAACAGATTCATTATCAGGGATGTTATAAGGTTCCCGGTCTCTCTTTATCACCGTTTCGAGACTGGTCAGTGAACGACCAATACTGCGCAGAAATAGAATGCTTCCCGCAATGGCCATTAACTCCAGCGACAACCAAACGATAAAAGTCTCGAAAGTGAAATAACCGGTACGTGACCAGTAGTACTGCACGATCATGGTGTCGATAAGCAAAGGCACCAGCGCACCGATGAGAAGTATCTTGGTCTTTAATGTAATGTGGGGTTTACGAAGTTTAACCCCCTGCAGTGCTCGACCGAATAAATCGAGGATGGAAAAGAATATGGGAAGGCCCACCACGATCGATACAATCACGGCCACCATATGAATCCTGAGCCAATCCGTGGCGGTGGCGGTAAAGTCAGTATAGAGTTCGGCGGAGAGAATGACGGAGCTCGGTGCCAAGATGATGTAGATCAGGAAGCTGCTCCAGTACCGAAGAGGAAAATCCTGCATTGCCTGCAAGGCAGGCTCTTCACTGCCTGAAC
Organism: Gammaproteobacteria bacterium; assembly: GCA_014762495.1. Lineage (GTDB taxonomy): Bacteria > Pseudomonadota > Gammaproteobacteria > Thiohalospirales > Thiohalospiraceae > JABURT01. The sequence goes on from JABURT010000076.1 coordinate 16,743, forward strand.
CATTGGTTTTCAAAAATTCGACGACAGGCTTGATACGCTTGCCCAGGTACCAGGGGGCAAATAGAAGCCAGCCGAATATAAACGCTGGCTCCAGGGGAGTGGTCAGAATTGTGAGCATTTGCTCAAAGGTGAAGATATGGATAAAGAGGATAAACCCCAGTCCGATAACTGGCGGGATACTCCAGGTCAACACAATACGATAGCGAAACAGTCGCTCGAACTGATCTGAATTCAATCGAGTATCCACTACCACCTCGTATCCATTACTGCTCGGCCATGAGCACGGTTACTCTTACTCCAGGATAAGCACTCGATCAGCTTGAATACCATCCTTGATGCGGATTTCACTTCGGCTTGCTGAGCCATCACAACAGCTGAATAGCATCACTGGCGTTAGCGATATCCGTCACGCTTTATAAATGTATACACTTGGTCGGGGCAGACCTATGGCCCAATGTAAATAATCTATTAAATCACTCAGATTTCGCAGTATATAAGGAAGGATTAATTCGATAAAATCAGGTGTTAATACGGTTTATATCGATTTGTTATGAATTCGTCTGCTTCACGTTGCGGGATATCTATTGTTATCGATGGCGTGACAGGGGGCATCATAGATTCAGTCTATATATGATTTCGCAACATCAATTCACGTGGGTGCGGGTTCATATAATACTGCGACTCGATATAGTCATTGGGATGCAGACGTAGATAGTGTTTTAATAATGTGATGGGAACGATGAGAGGTATGCGTCCGAGGCGATACTCTTCGATCACTTCCAGCAGTTCCTGTTTATCCTCACGGCTCATTCCCTCTTTAATAAAACCCATCATATGTTGCAGGACATTAGCATGCGTGCGAGGTGTGGTAAGCCTTTTCAAGGCCTGCATCAATAGCTCGATATAGCGCTCACACAGCTCGGACAAATTCGCGCTGCCCGCCTCGCTTACAAGCCTGCCCAGTTCGCGATAGGCAGGCTCATCATGCGCCAGTACCGTAAATTTGTGACGGGTATGAAATTCCACTAGCTTCGCTGAGGTCATGCCTTGCATGTACTGCTGCCAACGGTGATAGATAAACACCCTTTCAATAAAATTTTCCCGCAGGCGTGAGTCCATCAAGCGCCCTTCCTCTTCAACCGGCAAAGAGGGGTGTCGACGCATAATAGTGTCCGCAAAGACCCCGGCACCGGTGTCCATGGGATCGCCTTTTTCGCTGTAGATTTTGACCCTCTCCATGCCACAACTGGGTGACTTACTTTTGAATAAGTAACCACTAAAGCTTGCACACTGTGGCGCCACCTCTTCGCCATAATTCTTAAGTGACTCGGTAACATCCTGACTCGGATCCTTAACTCCGCGTACTCGCACTTCATCCCCTATCTTCACCATGCGAATAGTGGGACGCGGAATCCCCAGGCCTATGGCAACCTCGGGGCAATATGGCACGAACTCAAAATACTCGCCCAGGGTATCGGTGATATAGCGATTGTGCTTATGTGAACTGTCAAACCGGACTTTCTGGCCCAGCAGGCAACTACTGATGCCAAGTGTGATCTTGTCTTCTCTTTCGGAGTTTTTCATTGCCGTGATCTATGTTCTCTGGCTCTTTACATAATATGCCAACACTAGCACAGGGAAAGGTAAAAACTCTGTCAAACCCATGTCAAAAGTGATACCCATCGCAGGGCAGCCGTGGCAAGGTATCCATCCCGTCCTCAGACCCGAGCCATTAGTATGAGTGTGGTTATCGTTTGGTTGCGCAATGATTTAAGACTCCAGGACAACCCGGCCCTGTACCATGCCGCACAGGGAGGTGCCGCTCTACTGCCTGTCTACCTGCATTCGACAGATGATATGGTCTGGCCTTTGGGTGGCGCCTCACGCTGGTGGCTGCACCATAGTCTTAAGGCCCTCGACGATTCGCTTCGTGAGCGCGGCACGCGGCTGCATCTATACCAGGGGCCGGTGGCGCAAACTCTGCACGAACTCATTGACGCCAGCGGGGCCCAGGCCGTCTACGCCAACCGTCGGTATGAGCCGGAGCTGGAGGCGATGGATCAGGCCATCCTCCAGGGACTGCAAGAGAAGGGGATCCCCCTCTATCTCTACCAGTCCAACTTACTCAATCCGCCCGAGGCCCTGCTTAATCAACAGGGCCACCCTTACAAGGTGTTTACCCCTTACTACAAGGCAAGCCTCGCCCGTGGCCTCGACAGTCAGTGCCTGCCCGCACCTGACAGAATCGTTGCGACGCAAGGCCCCAGTCCAGGGGTTGAACTCGAGTCTCTCGGCCTGTTGCCGAAGCAGGGATGGGACGCGGGATTCTATGAACACTGGCAACCTGGCGAGGAGGGTGCCCACGCGCGACTGGAAACCTTCATCGATGAAGGACTAAAGTCATATCCGGATCAACGTGACCTACCGGCGATCGATGGCACCAGCCGCCTCTCCCCGCACCTACACTTTGGCGAGATCAGCCCTCGCTGTATCGTCGCCCGTCTCAGCAAGCTGCGCCATCCCGCCCGCGAGGCCTTTATACGACAACTGGTCTGGCGCGATTTCTCGCATGCGGTATTGCATCATTTTCCCCAAACCAGTGAGCGCGCCTTCAACTCGAAGTTTGACCGTTTTCCCTGGAACAAGCGGCACACGAAACAGCTCACGGCCTGGCAGCAGGGACAAACCGGGATCCCCATTATCGATGCCGGCATGCGCGAACTCTGGCACACCGGGACCATGCACAACCGGGTGCGCATGCTGGTGGGATCCTTTCTTACCAAGAACCTGTTATTGCACTGGCAACACGGTGCACGCTGGTTCTGGGATACCCTTGTGGATGCGGACCTGGCGCAAAACAGTATGAACTGGCAGTGGGTGGCCGGCTGTGGCGTGGATGCCGCGCCCTACTTTCGCATCTTCAATCCGGTGACACAGGGCGAGAAGTTCGATACCAGGGGCGACTACGTCCGGCGCTGGGTGCCGGAGCTGGCAAAGCTGGATAATAAATGGTTGCATAAGCCCTGGGAGGCAGACCGTGAAACCCTGGCAAATGCCGGTATTCGGTTGGGCCGGGACTACCCTGTGGCCATTGTCGATCTGAAACGTTCGCGCCAAGAGGCATTGGACGCGTTTAAGCGCATTAAATAGAGAAGGAAATCAGAACTCGATGGCCGCCCTAGTCTTCTGCATTCTTATCGCCATTGCGGTGGCGTTTCAACTGGCCCTCGCCGCCGGTATGCCCTGGGGCGAGTTCGCAATGGGCGGCAAATTTCCCGGTCGTCTCCCACCTGCCATGCGGGTTGGCGCCGTGATACAGGCCATTATTCTGGTACTGTTTGGGCTTGTGGTTCTCTCTGCCGCAGGTGTCGGTCCGGAGTCATGGCACGCATTCTCCGATGCGGCCATTTGGTTTGTATTCGGCTTTAGCGTCCTCAGTAGCTTGCTCAATGCCGTCAGCCCCAGCCAGGGTGAGCGCCTGCTGTGGACACCGATCGCCATGGGTCTTGCCTTGTGCAGTCTACTCGTCGCCATTGACTAACAAGACGGTTTCACTCCCTCGCCGCATCCCCTTCATCGAGCTTATAGATGTATCGATTGATGCCGAGTCGTTTGATCTTCGAACTCAGTGTGGTCGGTTTCATGCCCAGCAGCTTCGCCGCGCCATCTTCGCCAAACACCTTGCCCTGGCTCTGTCGCAAGGCGCCGATGATCCCCGCGCGTTCGCGCAGGCGTAGCTCATCGCGACTGGGAAGCTTCGACCATGTTTCTTCATTCACCGCTTGCACGCCTGAATCATGGCTGGGCAGATCCAGTGCCAACCTGCCCTGTTGGGAGAGGATCACCGCCCTCTCGATCACATTCTGTAATTCACGAATGTTACCCGGCCAGTTGTAGTTCTTGAGCTGCAGAATATCGGACTGTCGCAAGCGAACATCGACCTTGTTAAAGCGATGGCTGGCATGATTCAAGAAATGCTGCGCCAAGAGTGGAATATCACCACGTCGATCGCGTAGCGAGATGGACTCAATGGGGAACACATTGAGCCGGAAATAGAGGTCTTCACGAAAACGTCCCTGAGCAACCTCGCTTTTGAGATCACGATTGGTCGCCGCAATCACACGCACATCCACTTCCCGGGTACGGTTTTCACCAATGCGTTCGAATTGCCCCTCCTGCAACACCCGTAACAGCTTTCCTTGCAGCTCAAGCGGAATTTCACCCACTTCGTCCAGAAACAGAGTGCCGCCATCGGCCAGCTCGAATCGACCGGCCCGATCCTGCGTCGCCCCTGTAAAGGCGCCCTTGATATGTCCGAAGAATTCACTCTCAAACAAATCCGCAGGAATGGCGGCACAGTTGACGCGTATCAAGGGTCGCTTACAACGTTCACTGGACTCATGGATGGCACGCGCAATCAACTCCTTGCCGGTACCCGACTCGCCGTAGATGAGGACGCTGGCATCGGTTGGCGCAACCAGCCTTATCTGTTGCACCACCTGCTGAATGCCATCACTATTACCCACGATCTCCTTATAATTGTGCTCGGTGCGGATTTCTTCCTGCAGGTAGGCATTTTCCAGTTCAAGGCGTTGCTTTAATTCTTCAACTTCCTGCAGGGCCTGCCTCAGGTTTTGTTCGGCACGCTTTCGATCACTGATGTCGCGGAAAATGACGACGGCACCGACCAGGCGTCCCTGATCCTTGATGGGCGTGCTGGTATATTCCACCGGGATGGCCGTGCCATCCTTGCGGAAGAAGACCTCGTTATCGACCGAGTGGATCTCACCGTCATTGAATGCGGCATAGATGGGACAATTGGTGGCCGGATAGTGACTGCCGTCGCTGTGGCTGTGGTGGATCACGGCATGAATATCCTCACCCACCAATTCCTCGGCCTTGAAACCGAGCATGCGTTCAGCCGCGGGATTGAGGAAGGTGGTTTTGCCGTCGGAATTGACACCGTAAATGCCATCGCCCACGGCCTGAAGCATTAACTGATTCTCGCGCTCAATCTCCTTGAACACCATTTCAATGCGCTTCCATTCGCTGATCCCACGCTTGACGTAGGCATTGGCCTCGGACTGTTCACGCGCGCGTTGTAACTGTTCCACTTCGCGCAAGACCACGGCCAACAACAGTTCACCGTTTTCCTTGATACGGGTTGCCGAGTATTCCATTTTCAGCTCTTCGCCGTCTTTACGACGCACGCTCAACTCATTGGTCCAGCCGCTTCCCTTGTCGATGACCGAGTCGGTAAAGGTAATCAGTGCCGGCATCTCGCTATGGTGCAGGGCCGAGACATCCAGTTCGATTAATTCATGATGTGAATAGCCCAGCAGCTTTTCGGCCGCCCGGTTGGCAAAACAGATTCGGTTGTTATAGGGGGAGAGGATGAGAAAGGCCTCGCCCAACTCCATCATCACCTTTTGCAAGCTTGTCTCCACCATCTCGCTCCTATTCGATTGTCCCTGTTATTCCAGAGAGCAAGATACATGCCCAAACTACGCAAGCTCGTAGCATGGGCTACGCAATGGCATAGAACTACGCATTTTCGTCGCCCATAGCATCCTCATCTAAAACATGAAAATTACAGAAAAACAGGAACTTAGTTTTGTTGCATCAATGTGGTACGTCTTTTGCTCTACTCCCCTTACCGAGACGGATGTTGAGGTCATGGCGCAGAAATTGAACCGCCATGGTGCATGTGATCAAAAACTGTGCAGCGCGGCCACGCATCCAACGTAACAAACACTTTTTGGATAGAGCCCACATACGAGGATGTCACCATGAAATACAAAAGTCTGGATGATGCATACAGCCCCCATAGCAACCTGAACCACACAACGGGTTGCACCTGTCCCGCCTGCCAGTCTGGTAATACCAGTCTGCACAGCGACGGTCGCGTGAACGAACACGCCTACACAGAACAACTGGAAAAGCTGGCCGACAAGGCCGTATGCGACGACGGTCGCTGCACAGAGGCGGCAAGCGATCCGGTGATGGAATCCAGTGACGAAATCATCGACCGCGCGGTGGAAAACGCCGTGGTTCGCGCCGTATTTGGTGGCAACGAATTCAGCCGACGTGCGTTTATGACCGCCGTTGGCGGCACCACTGCCGCAGCGGTATTGAGCTCAATCTTCCCCATGGAAGCGGCCAAGGCGGCAATCAAGGACAAGATGGGACCGCTGGAGAAGAAAAAGCTGAACGTCGGCTTTGTTCCCATCACCTGCGCCACGCCGATCATCATGGCCCATCCCATGGGCTTCTATGAGAAGTACGGCCTGGATGTGGACGTCATCAAGACTGCCGGTTGGGCCGTTTCTCGAGACAAGTCCATTAATAAGGAATACGACGCCGCCCACATGCTCACTCCCATGCCCCTGGCCATGTCCATGGGTGCCGGTTCCACGGCCATGCCCTTTGTTATGCCTGCGGTGGAAAACATCAATGGCCAGGCCATTACGCTGCACAACAAGCACAAGGACAAGCGCGATCCCTCACAGTGGAAGGGCTTTAAGTTCGGTGTTCCCTTCGAATACTCCATGCACAACTTCCTACTGCGCTACTATGTTGCCGAGCACGGACTCGACCCCGACAAGGACATTCAGATCCGTGTCGTTCCGCCGCCCGAGATGGTGGCCAACCTGCGTGGCGGTAACCTTGACGGCTACCTGTCTCCCGATCCCTTCAACCAGCGTGCGGTTTGGGAGAAGGTCGGCTTCATTCACATGCTGACCAAGGATATCTGGGATGGACACCCCTGCTGTGCCTTCGCCACCAGCGCGGAGTTCGCTCAGCAAAATCCCAATACCTACGGCGCCCTGTTCAAGTCCATCGTCGATGCCACACACTTCTCCAGCAAGCATGAGAATCGCAAGGACATCGCCAAGGCAATTTCGCCGAAGAACTATCTCAACCAGCCGGTACCCGTACTCGAACAGGTACTCACCGGTCGCTACGCGGATGGCCTGGGTAACATTAAAGACGTACCGGACCGTATCGACTTTGATCCCTTCCCCTGGCACTCAATGTCCGTGTGGATCCTCACCCAGATGAAGCGCTGGGGTTACATCGAGGGCGACGTGGATTACAAGGGTATCTCTGAGCAAGTTTATCTGGCTTCCGAATGCGGTGATGTTATGAAGGATCTGGGTTATACACCGCCCAAGAAGACCTATGAAAACTACACCATCATGGGTAAGACCTTCGACTACACCAAGCCTGATGAGTATGCCAAGAGCTTCAAAATCACGAGGGCATAGTCATGTTAGACAGGTTAAACGTACGTGCAGCCATCGTCTCCATAGTGTTTTTAACCGTCTTGCTGGGGACCTGGGAGCTTGCCAACCAGCCCCCCGAGCAGACCGAGGCACTGACGGAGTATGAAATGCTGATGGGAGGATCCGCGCCGCAGGCGCGGGTCCCCAACCCCAGCGAGATCGGCCTGTTGGCCATTGAAGAGTTAAGTGATCCCTTTTATGACAAGGGACCCAACGACAAGGGCATTGGCTTGCAATTGATGTATTCACTCTACCGTGTCCTGAGTGGTTACTTTCTTGCCGCCCTCGTTGCCATCCCCGTTGGCTTTCTTATCGGTATGTCACCCTTGATGCAAAAGGCACTCGATCCCTTCATTCAGGTGCTCAAACCGATTTCGCCACTGGCCTGGATGCCCCTGGCACTCTTTATTCTCAAGGACTCGGAGATATCTTCTATCTTCGTCATATTTATATGTTCCATTTGGCCCATGCTCATCAACACCGCATTTGGTGTGAGCTCGGTGAAAAAGGATTATCTAAACGTGGCCCGTACCCACGAGTTGGGGCGTATAAAAACCGCCTTTCTCGTCGTGTTACCCGCTGCTGCACCGACCATCCTCACCGGGATGCGCATCTCCATTGGTATCGCCTGGCTGGTAATCGTCGCCGCAGAAATGCTAGTGGGTGGTACCGGCGTCGGTTACTACGTGTGGAACGAATGGAACAACCTGGACCTGACCAGCGTGGTCTTCTCCATACTGATGATTGGTTTCATCGGTATGTTACTCGACCTCTCGCTAGCCAAGGCCACCAAGATGGTTCAATACGTGGAGTAAAACCATGAGTTCATATTTGCTTACCGCCGAAAACCTCAGCAAGGTCTATCCAGGCCCCAAGGGTGGCGAACCATTGACCGTGTTTGATGGGGTCAATTTCGGTGTCAACAAGGGTGAGTTTGTCTGTGTCATCGGTCATTCCGGTTGCGGCAAGTCAACCATCCTCAACATACTCGCCGGCCTGGATGACGCCACCACGGGCGCGGTTATCATGGACGGTAAGGAGGTCGCCGGCCCCAGCCTGGATCGCGGGGTGGTCTTCCAGAACTACTCTCTGCTGCCGTGGATTTCTGTGTTCAAGAACATCAGCTTTGCGGTCAAGTCTCGCTGGCCCAAGTGGAGCAAGGACGAGGTATACGAACACACCATGAAATACATCGAGATGGTTGGCCTCAAGGGTGTCGAACATCGTAAACCTTCACAGTTGTCCGGTGGTATGCGCCAGCGTGTCAGTATTGCACGCGCCTTTGCCATACAACCCAAACTGCTGCTGCTCGATGAGCCCTTTGGTGCCCTTGATGCCCTGACCCGCGGCATGATCCAGGAAGAGTTGATCAAGGTTTGGGAAAAGACCAACCAAACCGTGATTATGATTACTCACGATGTGGATGAGGCCATCCTGCTTTCGGATCGTATCTTCCTGATGACCAACGGTCCGCATGCCTCGATCGCCGAATCCGTGATGATTGATATCCCACGCCATCGCGATCGTACCGAGATCATTCACCACGATCATTACTACCCGATTCGCAATCACGTGGTGGATTTCCTGGTCAAACGTTCCAAGGAATTGAATGACACGGGCATTGAACAGCAGGGGCAAGAACAGGCGTTCCACTATCCGCCCGAAGTCAATCCGGCGACCGGCCAGGTCACCGAAGTGAAAATCGATACCGATCCCTCGCAAGTTGACGATACCCGTATCGCCAACCTACGTTAACCGACAAAGGAGTCATTACCATGAGTACTGCCGCTGCCTATATCAATGAACCCACTGCCTCGGTACTGGGTGGAACCATCATGAACAAGGTCGCCATGACCGAGGCCATCATCGCCGCCAAACTGTCCAAGGAGATGAGCTGGGAAGAGATCGCCGACAAGATTGGGGTCGGCCCGGTTTGGCTGGTTTCCGCATGCCTGGGCAAGAACAGCATGAAAAAGGATCTGGCCGACAAGCTGTGTGATGTGCTGGGTCTCTCGGCTGACGTCAATACGGCCCTGCAGACCTTTCCCCACAAGGAATGGGATAACACCATCCCGCAGGACCCGCTTGTCTACCGTCTCTATGAGATCGTCGGCGTCTATGGCGATACCATCAAGGAGATCATCCATGAAAAATTCGGTGATGGCATCATGAGTGCGATCGATTTCTCCATGGATATCGAAAAAGAGGAAAATCCCGCGGGTGATCGCGTGGTCGTTACCATGAACGGTAAATTCCTACCCTACAAGTCCTGGTAGTCACGACGGCAACCGGCATGGCAGGCCGCCATGCCGGTTATATCATGTCGAGATCGTCCAAATCGCTGACAAGCCAAGCCCTCATAATTAGCAAGTACTCACTACCACCCTATGATACCCTTACAATTTAGTACATTTTGATATTCCAACTTTGGGCCATGCCTGATAAAATTACTCAACTTTTAACGATGACAAAATGCAAGACTAGAGGTGAGACATGCAAGTTGAAGCCAACGGCAAATCCGTGCAATTGAGCGAAGCGGGCTGGCTGGAAAATCTGGACGAGTGGTCAGAAGAGGTCGCCGTCGAGATCGCCAAGAACGTCGAAAACATCCCCGAGTTGACCCAGGAACACTGGGACATCATCCACACCGCTCGCGAACACTTCCTCGACGCCGGTGTCGTGGCCGAACCCCGCGCCTTCTCCAAGATCATGAAGGAGAAGTACGGCAAGGATCGCAGCGATCAGAAATACATCTATTCCCTGTTCCCCACCGGCCTCATCAAGTGCGCCAACAAGATCGCCGGCCTGCCACGCCCCAAGGGCTGCAGCTAAGCCACCGGCGTCTCCGTCGCTGGCGGCGGACGGACACAAAAAAGCGGGCCCATGGCCCGCTTTTTTTGTGTCTCGATTCCGCTCTCAGGTCCCGATTCTGCGGGATGCGAGCTATTTCGGATGTACCGCTGACTCCTATACACATCT
>JABURT010000075.1 GCA_014762495.1 Gammaproteobacteria bacterium
CCTTCTTCTTGGCGGCCTTTTTCTTGGCTGCCTTCTTCTTGGCGGCCTTTTTCTTGGCTGCCTTCTTCTTGGCGGCCTTTTTCTTCGCAGGTGCCGCCGCCTTACTCGCTGCGGGTGCTGTCCTGTCCTGTTTGTCTTCGCTTACTTCATCTTTTGTTTCTTCAGTGCTCGTCTGCATCATCTCTTCCCCTCCAAACGAAGCAGTTACTGTTGATTCTTGAGGTAATTTATCAAGAACCGTCTTGATTTCATTGAAAATATCTTCGATCTCACCTACGCCATCGACGCTACGCAACTTACCCTGATTTCGGTAGTACGCGATCAACGGAGCGGTTTGAGTTTCATAGACACGAAGTCGGTTGCCGATGGTCTCTTCATTGTCATCAGCGCGGTGGCGCAACTCGCCACCACATTCGTCACAGCGATCGTCGAGCTTCGGCGGAGAGGTGTATATATTGTAGACCTGACCGCAGGAAGCGCAGGTGCGACGCCCTGTCATTCTTTGCATGAGGACATCGAAATCGACGTCTATGTATACAGCGGCCTGAATCGGCTTTCCCATGTCCGCGAGCATTTTGTCCAGGGCCTCTGCCTGGGCGATGCTACGGGGGAAGCCATCCAGGATGAATCCATCTTTGAAGTGTTTGTCGCCTGAACTCTTGTCGACCTGGCTCAGACGCTCTTTGATGATATCGAGCACGATTTCATCGGATACCAGTTGACCGGCATCCATCGCTGCCTTGGCACGTACACCTAGCGCGGTTTGCTTCTCAACGGCCTCACGCAGGAGTTCACCGGTTGAGATCTGGGGTATCCAGTACTGGTTTACGAGGAGCTTTGCTTGTGTTCCCTTACCTGAGCCAGGAGCACCGAGTAATACTATTCTCATAGCTGCCTACCCACCTTATTATTTTTTCATTCAGCTGAATTTTAACTCTCTATATAGAAAGTTACTGTGAGCATAATACATCTAATCTGGTTATGCCATGTTTTTCATACATTATTCGACCATATTTGTCATAGCTTGAGCAAATTTTCATGCCATGCATCACTAAGTAAACCATGCTTATGATCAAAATGAGTTTTGATACGCAATTCATGCACCATCTCAGGTGCATACTCTTTCTTATAACGGCTTAAACAAGCATACGATGAACAATTTTTTTGCCGACACTCCATAAATTCACGCACAGCGCGGCATACATAGACCTTACACACTACCCTTATCGACAGAGCGATGGTGTAAATCCACTTCTGTTGTGAGATTTTCCACTCGAGTGGAGCGTGTACCTGTTGCACGATAATGTAATTAGCGAAAATTGTGCCATATGACTCCAGCGGACGGTCGATTTGGTGTTCATTCATGTCTTGTGAAGCTATAATTGCCAGCCATTTGTCACAGCAGAAATACCAGAGGCCCTGAAAACATGAACCTGGATAAACTCTCTCCCGGGAATGACGTCCCCAACGAGATCAATGTCGTCATCGAGATCCCCGCAAATGGACCGCCCGTAAAGTATGAGCTGGATAAAGACTCGGATTGCATGATCGTGGATCGCTTCATGTCCACCGCCATGTTCTATCCCTGCAACTACGGCTTCGTCCCCAAGACCCTTTCAGACGACGGCGATCCGGTGGACGTACTGGTCGCGGCCCCACACCCCCTCATAACCGGCAGCGTGATCCGGGTACGGCCCATCGGCATGCTCAAAATGACCGATGAAGCCGGTGAAGACGCCAAGGTGCTAGCCGTACCCATCGACAAGTTGTGTCGTCACTACGCCAATGTGCATGCACCCGAGGACCTGCCCGAAATCCTGCTGACGCAGATCTCTCACTTCTTCGAGCACTACAAGGATCTGGAGAAGGGCAAATGGGTCAAGGTTGAGGGCTGGGTTGGTGCGGATGCCGCCAAGCAGGAAGTCCTGGATTCCATCGAGCGTTATCAGAAGCAATAACTCGCACTGCGCGATACTTGAAAAAAAGGCACCCCATTTCCAGGGGTGCCTTTTTTATGATTGATGATCTTTGCTGAGATCAACGGCTCCGGGATCGGGAGTATTGTGCTCGACCCAGCGCTCGCCTCCCCCTTCAAGTCGTTCCTTCTTCCAGAACGGGGCACGTGATTTAAGTTCTTCCATTAGATAGCGACTGGCGTCGAAGGCATCGGCGCGATGCGCGGACCATACCGCCACCAGGACAATGGCATCGGCGGGAAGAATTTCACCGACACGATGAACAATGAGGGCATCGAGTAAATTCCAGCGCTGCTCGGCCTCCTCGACAATGCGTTCGAGATAGCGCTCGGTCATTTCGGGGTAATGTTCAAGGGTCATGGCACTGACTCCATCGCCCTCGTTGAAGTCACGCATGGTTCCCACGAACACCGCCGTCGCACCATACTGACCACCCACCTGTGCGTGCTGACCGGCCTCGTACTCCTGTAACACCTGCCAGGGTTGAAAGGCCTGTTTGCGTATCTCCACCGGCATGACCTATCCCCCCGTTACCGGTGGAAAGAAGGCCACCTCGTCACCATCCGTGACGGCGGCGCCACGTTCCACGTAGTCCATATTGATCGCGATGAGCAGATTGGCGGGCATCTCCATACCTTCGGTACTCTGCGTCCACACCTCGTCGACCGTACTGGCCACATCGCTCGCCAGTTCCCGTTCCGAATGGCCGACTCGCTCTCGCAGACTGGCAAAAAACTTCACACGTATACTCATAGTCAATACTGATACAATTGGCAGAATTTGAACCCACATATGATACACCACTTGCTGTGTATTGCTTGTCAGGACAATCCTATGACCGAATTTACCCATTTCAACCAGGCCGGCGAGGCCCACATGGTCAACGTCGGAGAGAAATCCATTACCCATCGTGTCGCCATTGCCGCCGGCAGTATTCACATGCAAGCGCAAACCCTGGACATGATCATGGCCGGTGACCACAAGAAGGGCGACGTACTGGGGATCTCTCGTATCGCCGGTATCATGGCGGCGAAAAAGACCTCTGATCTGGTGCCGCTGTGCCATCCGCTGGCCCTGACGCGTGTCGAGATAGATTTCGAAACCCACGTTGACGAAAGTCGTGTCGACTGCACGGCCACGGTGGAGACACGCGGACAGACCGGGGTGGAGATGGAGGCCCTGACGGCCGTTCAGATCGCGCTACTGACCATCTACGACATGTGCAAGGCGGTCGACAAGGGAATGGTAATGGACAATATCCGTCTACAGGAAAAGTTGGGCGGAAAGTCGGGGCACTGGAAGCGCGAAGTATAGTCACATGGGTTAAGGGTCCAGGCGCTGCAACAGCTTCATACCTCCCACCATGGACTGGATCTGCTGCTGCAGGTCCGTGTGCCACTGCAAGCCAGGTCTTAACCGCCAACATCGATACGGACAGCTGATGCGAGCAGTCTGCAGTCTGTGACAACTGGTTTCATCCAGGGCCACCACCAGGTCGGCCCATGCCAGGTGCTCTGGCTCTATCGCATCATCCGGCCCCTTCATCTTCGCCTCCAGCCAATCGTCACCGATACGCCGTACCTGACGCGTCAGTGCAACGCGATCGAGCGCCTGCGCATAGACGAACAGGATATGGGCGCGGCGTTTATACATGGGTCTAGGGACAGGTCATGCGCAGCCGGGTTTGCGGTGCGAGACTGAAACATAGCTCACCCTCAATGTCGGTACGCAACACCGTGTCGCTGTATTTATGCAGTCGTTGAAGCGTTTGTGCGCTCGGATAACCACGGATGTTATCTGCGTTGACCGAGATCAGGCTGTAACGAGGGCGCAGATGGCGCAGGACGGCCTCATCGCCGCTGTCGGCAGCGCCGTGGTGTCCCACCACAAGGATGTCGATATCGGACACAAAACGGTCCTGATTGAGCAGTCGACGCCCAACTGTGCTGGGGGCATCCCCCATGATGACAACGCGCCTGTCACCCGCCGTCACTTGCAGCACCAGGGAATGTAGATTCAGGTTGTTGTTTGCAAAGCCCTGCGGCCACAGCACCTCGATACGCAGCTCACCCCAGCTCAGGACATCCCCCTGTTTGAGTAATCTGCGATGGGGGTCGCGCTGCAAGCCATCGCGTACCCAGCGCACCATGTCCGGACTGACTGCTTCCGGCAAGGGATGCCCACTCTCCATCACGGGGGCTTCGGGAAAGGCTTCGCGCAGACGAAAGTAACCACTGGCATGATCCGGATGCAGATGGGTCAGCACCAGAGCGTGCAGACGGCTTACCCCATGGGCACGCAGTCGTTGCAACAGATGTGAGGCCTGGCCGGCATGGCCGGTGTCGATGAGCAGGGCCTCCTCGCCCTGTTGCAAAAACAAGGCCTGCCCCTCGCCGACGTCCACCACCACCAGGCTAGCCGCCTGAAGGACGGACGCCGATAAGAGACACAGAAGAAGGGCAAGCAAACGCATGCTATCGCTCTCGACGGCCCACATGGGCCAGGAGCAGGCCACCCGTTCCCGCCAGCAGATTCATAAAGACATCGCGCCAATCCCCAACGCGACTGGGCAACCACCACTGCAATAACTCGTCGCCGCCGGACATGGCGTAGACCGCCATCAAGGCACCTTTGAGCGGGTACAGCATGTAGCTGCTAAAACCGAATATGCCGAACATCACAAAATGCATGCGCTCTTCGAAGCGCTCCAAAGCCAGGGGCAGGGCCGCAAACAGCAGTACGATCCAGATCAGATGCAGGTACCAGCGCGATGAACGTCGCCTGAGCCACAGAACACCCAGCGCACAAAGTGCCAGTAGCGGCACGGTAATCATGAGGGTGGCCACCTCGCGTCCTATACTTGCGAGCAGTCCGTGCTGCAGTTGTCGCCCAAACAGGGATAACAACGGCATACAAACCAGTGTGATGATCCAGATGACGGACCAGGGACCGGTGAAAAATTCTCTAACTGTTTTCATATCTTCAAAACCGGACTGCTATGACGGAGGATGGCATGGGTGCCTTGCAAACCTTACCAGTTGACGACATGGACATGAAACAGGGGCTGGCCCAGGAAACGGCTACCGACATCCTGGAAGCGCTGAGGCACGTCGGTGACAAAAAACTGGTGGCTGCCCGGCGTCGGGTCCGGGTTGGCCATGCCGGTTTGTTCAAACAATTCCACCACCTGTTGGGCGGTGGTCTCGGCCGAATCGATGAGCTGAATCGAATCACCCACCACCTCTTTCAGTAAGGGGGTCAACAGGGGGTAGTGGGTACAGCCCAGCACCAGGCTATCGATGTCGAGTTCAAGCAATGGGCTTAGATACTCACGCGCCGTGAGCCGGGTCACCTCGTGATCCAGCCAGCCCTCCTCCACCAGGGGCACAAACAGCGGACAGGCCCGACTGTGGATCCCGATGTCGGGGGCCGCGGCATGTATGGTGTGAACATAGGCCTGGCTGTTGATGGTAGTCAGGGTACCGATCACG
Organism: Gammaproteobacteria bacterium; assembly: GCA_014762495.1. Classification (GTDB taxonomy): domain Bacteria; phylum Pseudomonadota; class Gammaproteobacteria; order Thiohalospirales; family Thiohalospiraceae; genus JABURT01. The sequence goes on from JABURT010000075.1 coordinate 5,468, forward strand.
CCCACCTGACGGTTGCGCGTGGCCGCGATCGCCCCGCGGGTACCGGCCTCGATCACATCCAGTACCGGCACCGGCGAGAGGTCGTGGATCACCTGCGAGGCCACCGCGGCCATGGTATTGCAGGCAACGATGAGTAACTTGACCTCTTTTTCCAGCAGAAACTCGGTGATCTGCGTGGCGTAATGGGAGATGGTCTCGACCGACTTGATGCCGTAGGGCACCCGCGCGGTATCGCCGAAGTAGATAATGTCTTCATTGGGCAGACGCTGCATCAACGCCCGTACAACCGTCAGGCCGCCGACACCGGAATCAAATACCCCGATGGGGGAATGGGGGGAAGGGCTCATGCTTGGTCTTCTTACCTAGTATGTATTGTTCTTGATCATGCGCGCCGCCACCATGGCCACATCCAGGCGTCGCTTGTCGATATAGCCGGGAATGATGCGATAGCTTTCCAGTAACGGGACGGGGTTACGCAACACGGCGGACTCCAGCCGACTACGCAGCGTCTCGCTCAGGTCCGGGTGGGCCAGCAAGGTGGCAGCATACCAATCATGGAAGCCGCGCGCCAAGGCGGCCTCTTCTTCATCTTGCCAGTGCTCACTGATGAGCAAAGGAGGAAATTCCTCGGCCGGGAGGTGACGCCCCTGCAAGGCGGGCTCAACCCGCATACCATCGAGTCCGGTACCGCTGCCGTCTTCATGGCGCTGGAACCACTGAACCACCGGCTGCGGGAAGGCGGCCCAGCGAATCATCTGCACCAGGCGTTCACGCGGGTCATCGCCACGGGCCAGGCCCTCGACCGTGAACCCGGCATACATACCCGCGAATCCAATCCAGCGTGGATCGGTGACCGGCTCCATCTCCTCGGGCCAGACGCAACTTCTGAGCAGGGCCAGCGGGCGCTGGTCCGACTTGCGCAACAACCACAATTCGTAATTGTCGCGACGGGGAAACGGTAGGGATGGGTGCCTGTCGATGGCCTCCTTGACCGCCTGTCGGCTCACCTTGTCGCCCGGGTTGTACTGGCTCCAGTGCACCTCCATGTCGAACACCCGGCGCACGCGCCAGTTCTGCCCATCGTCACAATAGGCGCGCACCGGACCCAGGTCGATGACCTGCAACAGGCCCAGGTAGGGATTGACCCGCCGTATACTGTAATAGTCGAGCATAGTGTCCCCTCATGCATCTCGCAGTCGCGCCATGGCCGCCTGCATGCTCGCGCGACCTGCCAGACCGCCCGTGTGCAGGGCCAGAATCCGGCTTCCGGCATCGAAACGTTCCTGCGCGACCTCCTGATACAGACCATACATCATCTTGGCGGTGTAGACAGGGTCGAGCATGAAGCCGTGACGCGCCTCAAACCGATCCATGAAACGGACCAGGTCCGCCGAGAGCCGGGCATAACCGCCACCGTGATAATCCAGTAGCAGGCGCCAGTTTGTTTTTGCACCAGCGGCCAGGCGCTCCAGCTCCCGGTGCAGGAACTCGGCACCCTTGAGCACGGCAAAGGCCAAAATCCGTGTTGCCTCAGGCGCACTGCGAATCAGGCCGGCGGCCGTCCCGCCAGTACCACAGGCGGTGGCGATATAATCGAATGGCTCGTGCACCTCATCCCAAATCTCCGCCACGCCCTTAAGGGCCAGTTCGTTACTGCCCCCCTCCGGTATCAGGAAACTGTGCCCGAGCTGGGCCTGCAGGGCCCTCTGCCAGCGCGGGTCGTGACGTTGCCGATACTCCTCGCGTGAGACGAAGTGCAGCCGCATGCCTTCTCTGCGGGCATGGGAGAGGACGGGATTTAATGGATCATGCTCTTCCCCACGGATCACACCGATGGTGGTAAAATCCATAAGCCGTCCGGCACTTGCCAGGGCATGGATGTGATTGGAATAGGCGCCGCCGAAGCTCAGGAGTGTGTCAAAGCCCTCAGCCCTGGCGTATAAAAGGTTGTATTTTAGTTTGCGCCATTTATTTCCGGAGACCAGGGGGTGCAACAGATCCTCGCGCTTGACCGCCACTGTCACCCCGTGACGTTCAAGCAGGGGATCACATAGGTAGACGATAGGGGCCTGGGCCTGTGTATCGAATAGGGTTGAGGCAAGAGCGGTCATGGTCATTATTATGTCGTCATCGGCACCAAAGAGTGAAGAGGAGTTGCTTGGGCGTTGCGCCGAGATCGCCGGGATGGAACTCTCGCAACTGGCACGAGGGCTCAATGTCACGGTTCCCGCCAACCTCCGCCAGCACAAGGGCTGGGTGGGCCAGTTACTGGAACGGGCCCTGGGTGCCAGCGCCGGGTCCCTCTCCGAACCCGATTTTCAGCTCATCGGTGTCGAGCTCAAGACCCTGCCCCTCAATCGTCATGGCCAGCCTCGCGAATCCACCTATGTCTGCACCGTACCACTAAGAGCCGTCGGTGAGCGCTGGGAGGATTCCTGGGTGCGCAACAAGCTGAGTCGAGTATTGTGGCTCCCCGTCGAGTCCGAACCGGACATCCCTCTGGGTCGTCGCCGCGTCGGCCAGGCCATTTTATGGAGCCCGGATGAGGAGCAGGCGCGTATCCTGCACCGAGACTGGGAAGAGTTGATGGAAATGATTTCCTTGGGCAAGATTGAAAAAATTACCGCAAAACAAGGAGTTTACCTTCAGATCCGACCCAAGGCGGCCGATTCTCATGTACACACACATGCAATTGGAGACACCGGGGAACAGGTCCTGACCAACCCCCGGGGGTTCTACCTGCGTACACGGTTAACGGCTGAGATACTGAATTCAGCACATCGTCAGACTGCCAAGACACGCGGCTGACGAGGTAAATAAGGCATGGCAGAGGCATTACCCGGAGGGGTATTAATCTATACAACGGCACCCGCGGTGTGCGACAACGATGGAACGGTCACGATCGAGGAGGTGGTGGGATCTACCGCCACCGGGAAGCCCGTTCGCCTGGTTTCCGTGCCCCGTGCCGGCCTCACTATGCAAATCAATAAATTCGTCGAGCGTATGCACTTTGCCTATACCGAGCAGGACTGGAAATTCGAGATCCAGTTCGGCAACGTCTTCCCCAGCTGATTTACACTCCCCTTCCCCATCGCATCACCTGATATTCTCAACCGCAGCTGAACGTCCCAACAACGTGCAATGGATAGTATTGATATAGCAGGCCCCGAGTCTCGGGACAAAATAGAGCGAAGAGCGTGAGGCAGAGGTTCAAGCCGTTTGCGGGGTGAAATATTCCTGGATCTGGGTGTCAAGATGACGATAGTAGTCCTCGAACAGGCCTTCCAGTGCCGCCACCAACAGGCTGTTGTCACCGTCTGAGGTCTCATAGCCATTAACCTGCTTGAGAAATTCCTGAACCACGTAGGTCATCATGCCGTAATCGGGCGGCAGACTGTCGAGTGCCTGGTTGCGCAGGCAGGCCTCCAGTGCGTGGAACAGCAAGGGCGAACGGTGTTCCATGATAATAACGGCCAGGGCATTGGCATCGATCTCGCTCTCTGCATTGAGGTCACGGGTGGCGAGAAAGCGAAGTTCTTCGGCATCGACGATGTAATCGCCGACCCGGGCCGTTTGATTGATGCCCACATCCATCAATTCCTGCTGGATGAGGCGGGTCAGGTCCGCCATGTCACCATCGTCTTCGAGATAGCGTCTGAGGAGATGAAACAGCAATAACAGATTGGTGATCTGCAGGGTCCAGTTCCAGCGTCGGATATCCCCTTGATCGCCCTCGAAACGTGTCACGATTTCGTTGACGATGTTCTCTCCGGGGTATTGCGAGGCGATATAGACCAGCTTCTCAATCATATTTAACTTTCGCTTCGTGCAAGTGCTACCAATGTACCGTGAAAGCGTCAGTGATGAAATATTATTAGAGTCTGGTGATATTCAACCACCGCGCTCACACCCACAAGCCGACGCAATCCCTGATGTTATAGCATCGCCTCGATCTGACCCTGGCTACGTGCCCCGAACACAACTTTTTCGACGCGTCCCTGTTCCACCACCATGAACGCTGGGGTGCCCATCACACCCGCCATCCTCGCCAGGTCCATGTGCTCCATCACATTGAGGCTAACGACATCATTACGCCGCTCCATCATCTGGTTTATCACCGGTGTAGTTCCCCGGCACATGCCGCAACTCGGAGACCAGAAATAGAACAAAAATCGTCCCATTGGATCGGCGCCTTCCGGTAACACCGTCTCCAGTTCCGCTATCGGTTGCCCTTTTAACTTTCTGGCCCGCAGCAGGGCAGGTCCCTGTACGATCAAATAGGCAAGGGCAATGGCACCCAGCAGGAGCAACAGCTGTTTCCAATCCATTTCGACCTCCAACAAAAAAGATGGCCCATTCTACACCGAAGTAGAATGGGCCATTAGTAAGTCACGGATGGCGGGATTGGAGTTTGCCCGCCAGCTTGCGACTAGATCACTAGATCACCGTGATGCGTGAGCGGGTGGTTCCCAGCACCTCACCGCTCACCCAATGGATGATGTCGGTTTCGATGATGTACTCACCGCGGGTATCCAGGTCGAAGATCACGTCATAGCGCTCACCGGAATGGGCACGTAACTCCGTGGCCTGAATCGCATTGGGCAATACACGTCCATCCGAGATGTGCACGGTACCGGTCAGACCACCGAAACGGATCCGTTGCGGGTGGTAACCGGCACAGATGTAACGTGCCAATACCTTGGTCCCGCGCTGGAAGGTTCCGGAGATCGCTGCCGCATTCATGGCCGTGGAGCCTGAGCCGTCAACCCCGGTTATGATGAAATAGTCGGGATTGAGTGAGTGTAAGCCCACGTTTCCGCCACAGGTCCCCGCATCCCATGCAAGTCTGTGCCAGTTCGAGTCAATCTCATCCACGACCCAGAACAGTTCGGTATCATATGTGGGACCACCGGAATAGAGCGTACCTATGCCTTCGGGTGGATCCACGATCAGGGCACCATACATACCCATCTCCGCATGCAACACGGTATTGGTATGGCAGTGATAGAAATAGGTGCCCGCATGGGCGGGACGCCATTGATAGGTGTAGCTCGCGCCCTGAACATCCCAGGTGATGTGGCCGACACCGTCACTGTAATAGTGTGGTTCGATACCGTGGTGATGAATGGTATGGGCCCACATCATATTGACGTCCAGAACGGTGTGGACGATCTGACCCTGTCTGACACGCATTGCCGGTGAGGGGAAGGTGCCACCTCCACCCATACCGCCGCCGCCATCGGTAAAGCCCCACATCGTGACCACGTTTCCATCGTCCATGGTCATGGGGATATCCATATCGATACCGCGTTGGTAGACCACATCAGGGCTCACCAGGTTGGGGTTGGTGATAAGGTTTTCGGGGTAGACATAGCAGGCGCCGCCCATACCGCCGCCGCCACCACCGCCGCCGCCGCCGCCGTCACGACTTCTCATGCCCATGGCAGGACGATTCAAGCTCTTCTCTAATACGTTAAACATGGCTTCCCCCTACTCGAAATAGATATCTGTCAATGCGCCAAACATGTACAGGCCACCGCCTGCGGTTTGCGACATTTCGGAATGCAGGTGCATGGGATAGGCACCTTTAGTGGCGGGAGGCCACGAGTCGGGGGGAACCTCGAATGGGTAGATCACATCCAGCGCCCCCATGTTTCCATCCAGGTAGAGGCAGTCCTTTTTCCAGACATCGGGGCGAATCTGACCGTTCTCGGTCAGCCATTCCATGTGATTGCCATGCGTATGGACGGATTGCGCCGCCTTGCCGGCATTGAGGATACGCACCAGTGTGCGATCGCCAACGTGGCCGTGCAGGGCGGAACGCGGGTCCACCATGGCATCCACCTCAGGGTCCATGGCCCCGGGGGCACCAGGTGGTCGTGCAAACAGACCATTCAAGGTGAAGTACATCGGCTCATACTGGCTCGACGGTGTACTGCCGTTGCGCAGGGCATTGTGCCAGTCGGGATCGATATCATGGAAGATCCAGAAATACTGCTGTACGAAGGTGGGACTGCCGGAGTAGAGCTCATCACTACTGCCCGCGGGCATGACCGCCATGCCACCGTGCATACCCAGCAGACGGTTGTACTCGCCGTTTCGATCGTCGTGATACATGTAGGTTCCGGCATTGCCGGCGACAAACTCCACGGTTTTGCTCTGGCCACCGCCGATAGCACCACTGTCGACGACCCCATCGATGACGAAGTTATGCGTCGTATTCAGTGTATTGACGAGAGTAATACGAACCGTATCGCCTTCCTGTACCACCAGCTGCTCGCCAGGGACATCCAGGCCGTTGGCGCTGCTACTGTACCCACGGAAGTAGACATCGGCACCGTCCGGCATGGTTATCGTGCCATCGGTAATATAGAAGGTCTTGCTGATGGTTGCGGCGTGAGCTCTCCTGCTCCAGCTGATAAGGCCGGTGGTACCGACCAAAGCACTCGCGATCCCTGCGGAGCCGACTTTTAAAAAGTCACGTCTTTTCATTAGCTCCTCTCTCCACCCTCTTCGTTTTGGGGCGTATGTTGTTGTTGTTTTCCGCAGGGAGGGATTTCCCTGCGGCGAAAAAAGTATGAAGAAAGTGAGGGAACTTTTGAATACCCTTAAAAAGCTTATAACTACTTAATAATATACGAATTTTTAAGGGCAAGTGATTGATGTCACAGCCTAGTTCAGGGAATATGAATAAGTTGTTGAAAAATAATTAAGCCCCTTATTAGGGCAATAAACACTGTTAATACTACGTGATTCCATCACGCCACGGCGCCAATATGGCGCTTCAACTCTTTTCACCCGCATGACTAACCTGTTGAATAATAATAAATATATGTCGCGTATACCCCCTGCGGCGTGATCCCGTAGACGTTCGTCGGAGGAGTCGCCATCGCCCTGTCCATTATTGTGCAAACTCCAGGCGTTCCCGGTACTTGTCGACGGCAACGCGGGCACATTCGGCGTCCTTGTCTCCTCCTGGTGCACCACTCACACCTATGGCTGCCAACAGGGAGCCTGCCACCTCGATCGGCAGGGCACCGTCGAGAAGCAGGATGCCACCGACCTGGTTCATCTCGGCACGGATATCGTCGCGGTTGTTGCGAAAGCTGCCCGAATCGACGCCCGACAGGATCACGGCATTGGCCTTGCGTTGTGCGATCTCGACGGTAAATCGAGCCGCCAGGGTGTCGCGCATCACTGACTGTATATTGGCTGAACGATCGACCACCACGGCGCTGACCTGGTAACCCTTCTCACGACAGACATGGACCGCCTCGCGCACCATCTCATGCGCAAGATCGGCGCCTAAGCGTCTCACATCGATCACATCACTCGCCTGCAATGGCAGATGGACCAGTCCCACAAGCAACAACAGTACACGTCGCATTGGTATCCTCCCTATTTTCTCTTTGAGTTTAGTATTCCGGCTTAACCAGAAAAACATCGAACAAGGCATGCAGTACTTTTCAATATTTCCGTACAAGATTAGCCGCTATGATTTCTGTCATCATAGTTGAGTTATCCCGTCCACGGAGTCCTGCATGCTGACGATTCGCCCTGGCCACGAACGAGGTCATGCCAATCATGGCTGGCTAAACAGCTATCACAGCTTCTCTTTTGCCAGTTACTACGATCCTCGCTACATGGGTGTGTCCTGTTTGCGTGTGATCAACGACGATACCGTGGCACCGGGGGCGGGCTTCTCCACCCATGGCCACAGGGACATGGAAATCATCAGCTATGTCCTCAGCGGCGGCCTTGAGCATAAGGACAGCATGGGTAATGGTTCGGTGATCCGACCCGGTGAGGTACAGCGCATGAGCGCGGGGCGCGGTATCCAGCACAGTGAATTCAATGCCTCACGTAATGAGACGGTCAACTTTCTGCAAATCTGGATCCGTCCCAATGTGAGCGGTACCGAGCCCAACTATGCGCAGAAGGATTTCAGCCAAAGACTAGACGGTAAGCTGGCTCTGGTGGTCTCGCCCGACGGCCGCGATGACTCTCTCAGCATCCACCAGGACGTGCTGGTTTATGCCGCACGCCTGCAAAAGGGACAGCACATACACCATGCAAGTGGACACGGACGCAAACTCTACCTGCATCTTGCACGTGGCGTCGTAAGCCTCAATACACAGACCCTGGAAGCGGGTGGCGGCGCCACCCTCATCGATGAAGCCCTGGAGCTTGACTGCGACACCGATGCCGAGTTCCTGCTCTTCGACCTGCCCTAAGCTGTACGCTTGCCTAGACGGCGATGGGCATGGACTGCGTAGTGAACGCCGTGTGTTGTGACAGACCGCGTATGTCACAGCTCAACAGTTTTATATCCAGCTTGCGATACAGGGCCTTGTCCGGCAATGCCACCTCCTTGTGTTGTCGCACCACCATGGAGAGTCCGCGGCAGACGCGTCGGTAGAGTACGGCATTCAGCGCCGGTGCGAGCACAAACAGGAACTGACAACCGATCCCCAGCGAATATTGCGTGATGGTATCGATGAGCTGCAACAGGATCTCACGGCCACGATAATCAGGGTCCACCACCAGGCGTCCAATCTCACCATAGACCTGTACGCTCTGCCCATCAGGCAGCAATGGCGTCACGGAAAACTTGCCTTCTTCCATGGGCAGGGCAATGCCCTGCCCCCTGCACGCGTAACTGATCTTGCTCCCGGCAATGACCCGATGCCCATCGCGTACAATGAAGACCCGTTCATTGGCCTGCACACTGGCCACACCGGCCTGCATGTGCTGTTCAGTGAAATCGAGTTCCAGATCCTGTTTATAGAGTCTCACCAACAATTCGCTGTATTGGGCCAGGTGTTCGGGCTTGTGGGTGATTTCGTAGATAAGATTTTGATAATCGGTCGCTTTGCGTCGCACTTGCATGGGATCTCTCCTTTGATCGAAATGGGGAACGACAGCTAAAAGATTGCCTGTATCACGTCACTCGTTTGTGAAAACAATCACTTACGAGCATGTTGAGAAATTATTGTTACCGAATTACGGAATTAGACACCGACTTCAGGGACTTTCGAGCCGATTAAGGCGATTTGGGGGCCTGGCAGGCGCAATTATCGATTCTGCCGGGGTGGGGTTTGGGAAGTGACACGAAAACGCATACCTTCGAGCACACGCTAAATGCAACGATTCTGTAAATTCATACAAATCTTAGGTATTTCTTGCCGATAATGGATGTATATCTACTCTCTATACTCGAACACGATAGAACGTTTCTTTGATGTCACATTTATGACCGAAAAAAGTTCGCGCTTTGTCATCATCTTTGGATTCGGCAGCATCTTGCTACTCCTGCTCGGCCTGATCCTGGTCGCACTCAATACCATATCCACCACCAACAACAGCCTGCGCAACATGGTCGAAGAACAAAATGATGTGACCCACATATTCACCATGCGGGACGCCGCCCACACCCGTTCTCTCCTGCTCTATCAAATGGCCGCGATCGAGGACCGTTTCGAACAGGAAGTACTATTTGAGGAGTTTCTGGCCAAGGCGGAGGATTTCATCAAGGCTCGCGACGCCATGCTCGATCACCTGAGCGACGAACAACAGCTGAAAATCTGGGAGCAGACTTCTCCCATCGTCACACGCAGCAATCGCTATGCGAATGAGACAATTGACCGAATCATTGACGGCGACCTGGACAGGGCCCAAAGCCTGCTTCTGGAAGAGGTCGGACCCAACCAGAATCTCGCCATGGAAGGCCTTACCCAGATGTTCGAAAACCAGCGCCAGACAATCGAGAATGAATTGAACAGCGCCACGAATAATTCGCAAACCGCCTATCTGTTGATCGCCTCGCTGGGCGCCCTTGCTATACTGGTGGGTTTTGGCATTGCCGTCTATGTGACCTGGCACAATGAACAATCCCAGAAAGACCTGCTCAAGCAAAAAGAAATCGCGGTACAGGCCAACCATAGCAAGTCGGCCTTTCTTGCCAACATCAGCCACGAAATGCGTACCCCACTCACGGCGATCATCGGTTTTTCCGAGTCCCTGATGGACGATAATCAGACCTATACCGAGCGTGTCGACAGTATTCATACCGTCAACCGTGCCGGTCGGCACCTGCTTCAAATCATTAACGATTTGCTGGACCTGTCCAAGATCGAGGCACAAAGACTGGAGTATGAGAGCATCGATGTCCCGCTGTTCACGCTGATCGACGACGTCATCTCACTGGCAACAATCCAGGCCGACGAAAAGGGCATCGACTTTGACGTTAATTATGTGTTTCCACTACCCACCCAGATCCAGAGCGATCCCGTTAGGATTAAACAAATCCTGCTCAACCTGATTACCAATGCCATCAAGTTTACCGACCATGGCAGTGTCATATTGCGCGTCAGTCACGACGCTACCGCCAGGCAACTTGTGTTTGATGTCATCGATACCGGGATTGGGATTTCTGCGGAAAAGCAGAAACACCTGTTCAAGGCATTCAGCCAGGCAGACACCTCGACCACGCGCCAGTTCGGCGGGACAGGGCTAGGGCTCTACCTGTCACGCATCCTGGCACAGAATCTGGGTGGCGATATTTTCCTTGAGAGCACTCCTAACATGGGCAGCACCTTCACCTGCAGGATCTCGACGGGTAATCTGAAGGGCGTTGATTTCGTCTACACCGAACAAGGCAAGGAGAGACATGGCGCCTCCCGGGTAATATCCGAATTACCCAAACTCAGCGGATCGATACTTGTGGTGGAAGACAATCCCGACAATCAGAAACTCATCAACATGTACCTCAACCGTTTGGGCGTGAATTCCATAACGGTCAACAACGGCAGGGAGGCAGTGGAATTTGCATCGGGCAAGAACTTCGATCTGATCCTTATGGACATCCAGATGCCAATCATGGATGGCCTTCAGGCCACCCGTAAACTTCGCGATAACGGTTACACCGGTCCCATTGTCGCCTTGAGCGCAGGGGCCATGCAGGATGACCTGCAACGAACCGAGGAAGCCGGATGCGACGGACATCTATCCAAACCTATCGACCGCACAGCCTTTATCGAGAAGATATGCGAATACCTGCCCTTCGATGACACCCCTCAGACGGACAAGGGCGTCGTTGTTTCTCGCCTGCTGGTGGAAGACCCCGGCATGCTGGAACTGGTCCAGGGCTTTGCCAAAAACCTACCGGAGATGGTCCCGCAACTGGAATCCCTGTTAAGCAACAAGGAGTGGGAGGGACTCAAGCAACGCATGCACGATCTGAAAGGACTGGGCGGGGGTTATGGCTATCCTGAACTAAGCCAGCTTGCCAGTGAAATTGAACTCGAACTGAGGCATTCGTCCTATGACAAATTGCCTGAGATGTTCGATGATCTGTTCCAACTCATCAACCGGATCATGAACGGACTGCCAAAGTATGAACCGGATTACCGGGTCCAGCGCAAATAAAAGGCCCGGACGTTGCCGGGCCTTCTGTTTCGAATGAATCGCGCCTACACGGTCTCGGGGTCGAAGCCTACCAGCGTATCGACATCGGCATCGTAGTCCACCCCCTTAAGGCCGAAACCAAAGAGCTTGAGAAACTCATCCTTATAGCCCTGGTAGTCGGTCAGCTCAAACAGGTTTTCCGTGGTGACCTGTGGCCAAAGCTCCCTGACACTGGTCTGGACATCATCACGCAACTCCCAGTCATCCATGCGGATACGCTGTGATTCGTCCAGCTCCGCACCACCCTCTTTATAAAGCTGGGTCCGAAACAGGCGATCGATCTGCTCGATACATCCCTCGTGTATGCCCTTCTCTTTCATCACCTTGAAGGCCATGGCGATATACAGCGGCATAACCGGAATGGCCGCAGAGGCCTGTGTCACGACGCTCTTGAGCACGGCCACGTTGGCACTGCCATTGACGGGCGCGAGTTTGTCTCGCAGGACGGACGCGGCGCGATCCATATCTTCCTTGGCCTTGCCCAGCGCACCGTGCCAGTAGATAGGCCAGGTGATGTCGGTGCCGATATAGCTATAGGAAACGGTCTTGACGCCATCGGCGAGTACGCCGGCATCAAGCAGGGCCTGCATCCACAGTTCCCAGTCCTCTCCCCCCATCACCGTGACCGTATTGTCGATCTCCTCCTCGGTCGCGGGTTCGACTTCAGCCTCGATGATCTGATCCTTGCTGGTATCAATGGCCGTGGCCCTGTAGGTTTCGCCAATGGGCTTGAGGGCGGAGCGTACCAGTTCACCTGAGTCGGGCAATTTACGCACCGGCGAGGCGAGTGAATAGACCACCAGGTCGATCTCTCCCAGGTCCGCTTTAATCATTTCGATGACCTTGGCGCGCATCTCGTGGGAGAAGGCATCACCGTTCACACTCTTTGCATACAGTCCGGCCTCGTGCGCGGCCTTCTCGAAGGCCCAGGAGTTATACCAGCCAGCAGAACCGGGTTTCTTCTCAGTCGGGGCCTTTTCCAGAAACACACCGATTGTAGCGGCGCCGGAACCAAAGGCGGCCGTAATCCGCGATGAGAGACCGTAACCGGTTGAGGCCCCGATCACGAGTACCTTCTTGGGTCCGTTCTCGATCTCACCCCTGGCCTTGACCTTTTCGATCTCCTCCAGGACATGGGCCTCGCAGCCGCTCGGATGGGTGGTGGTGCAGATAAAACCACGGATCTTGGGTTGAATAATCACTGACTCGATTTTCCTGTTTGTTGTTTGACGCGAATTGGTTACTGGACAATATGATACAGCAGTGGCGAACGGGAAAAAGGGGGTGAGTTCACGTCATCCGGGCACGAATATCGCTTACCACCAGAGGATCTCCTTACAGTCACCACTGACACGCGTTCCTGCCTCGCCCTCCAGCAGCGCCTGGGCCTTGTCCAGCGGACCAATACCGGCCGTACCGCCAGAGGCCTCAACAAAGTCGATGGCCGCCTGTACCTTGGGTCCCATTGAGCCATCAGCAAAACCGTAATCGCTCAGGGCGGCAGGGGCGATGCAGCGAAACCGACGCGAGTCCGCCTCGCCCCAGGATTCGTGCACCGCATCCACATCGGTCAGCATCAACAGATGGTCGGCACCCAGCTGATGCGCCAGCAACGCGCTGACTCGGTCCTTGTCGATGACCGCCTCGACCCCGTGACATTGCCCCTTTGCATCGCAGACCACGGGGATACCGCCGCCACCGGCACAAATTACCGTTGTCTGCTGGGACAGCAACTGCTCGATGACGTTTTGCTGGAGGATATGAATCGGACGCGGCGAGGCGACGACGCGACGATACCGTCCATTGAGGTTCTGCATTGTCCAGCCGCGTTGGCCTTGCAATGGCCCTGCCTCCTCGGCCGAATAACGCGGCCCGATGGGCTTGTCGGGATGCTCGAAGGCCGGGTCGGAGGCGTTCACCTCAACCTGGGTCAGGAGCGTGGCACACTCTTTGTGCGGCGGCAGCACATGACGCAGCTCCTGTTCGATGAGATAGCCAATCATACCCTCGGTCTCGGCGCCGAGCACATCCAGGGGATCGGACTTCAGCCCCTGTGTCTGGCTCGACTGCAACGCCAGAAGACCCACCTGGGGACCGTTTCCATGGGTGATAACCACTTCGTGCTTCGCGACAATGGGCGCCAATTCCTTCATCGCCTGTTGTAGATTTCGTCTTTGAACCTCTGAGCTGAGGGGATCATTCTCCTTGAGCAGGGCATTACCGCCCAGGGCGATAACAATCCTCATTCAACCTCCCTTCAAACATTACATATTTACAGATTGGGCACCTCTCTTCGAAACAGTGCAATCAGATAGTCGACGAACAATATCAGGGCCAACACCAACATGGCATAAATAAAGACCTCACTATTACGGCTGTAAAAGGTCTCTCGAGTGGCAACAGGCACATCGGCCATCAAAGTATGATTGGGATGTTCGAAATAATTGATCTGTTTGAGAAGGCGCCCATGAGAATCTATCACGCTGCTGATGCCGTTGTTCGCAGGCCTGACCACATTAACACCGTTTTCAATGGCCCGCATTCGTGCCATATCGAGATGGGTGCGCTTAATATTGAACCAGTCACCTGAGGGAATAAATAGGATCTGCGTCCCCTTCCTTCCACTTTGCGTCATAAACTGGGGGAAATCGGCATCATAACAAATGACCGCCGACAGACGCGCATCATCGACCTCTATCACGGGTATGAGGCCATCGCCGGGTTTGACGGGCTCGGCGCCGGGCACCGGTTTGGCCTTGTGATAGGTATGCACGATCTGACCGCCTCGGTCGATGATGACAATCTGGTTTTTCATAAAATAAGGGGACTGACTCTCGATCTTCTCAGGGTCAATGATCGCCATGGGCATGAACAGGGTCACATTATGACGTGCGGCAAACTCACGGCCGCGCTGGATCAAGGCATCTTCCTGTGGACCAAAGCCATAAAACTGGCCCTCGAACCAGGCAATCACCGAGGCGCCATTCTCGATCGCCTGCTCTGCCAGTATAAAGGCCTCGTTCTCGATGTCGTGCAACAGATCACGCGTCTTGGCATAGCGCTCTGCAGACGGGTGGGCGAAAAAATCCTGCATGGCCGGACCCGCTTTCATGATTTCGGGCGAGGCCTGACTCACGGTACGTGTAATGTCGAGTTCATCACCCGTATGATCCTTGTAGACTCGGCCGATCAGTTCAAAATTGCTCTTAACGATGGCGGCCACCCTGATTGAGTCCGATGCCTGAGTTGCACTGAGTTGCATAGAGCCGTAGATGACGACAAACAATATCACCGCCAGATAGGCGGCAAGGGAATTTCGCATTCGCCTGAGGGAGGCCTGCTCATACCAGTTGTTTACCAGGGCCGCGGTCCAGTAGATCAGGAATCCGATTCCGTAGATCCCAAACAGTGCTGCAAATTGTGCGAGGACAAGATTATCGGCCTGTGTATAGGCTGTGGCTCCCCAACTGCCCCAGGGGCTGGTCAGTGTATTAACATACTCGAGCAGTACCATTGCAACGGGTAACACAAGGCTGCTGGAAAACCCCTGTCGACGTCGGTGATAACGACGATCCAGCCAGTAGGGCACTAGGGCGACCAGGGTGACAAAGAGGTGGAACATGGCCTCAACCGGCACGGGTAGTGGTGTCATCCCCTGAAGCGTAATGACATTGCTAATGCCCAGGACGACAACAACTATCCAGAAGTAGTACCAACGCGGGTAGTGACGAAAAACCCACACCAGCAACACCGGCAAAAGCCAGGCTGCCGGCCAAAGCACATACTCCCCGGCGGCTACCATATTGAGGAAAAAGATCCCCAACAACAAAATTGGCCATTTCATCTGCATCAGTTAGCCCTCTTACAACATCACCTGTCATCTCGCATGACTCTCCCGCGCAGCAGATAACTCGCTGTTCGTTGAGCCACGTTCCCCAACCGACATCATCTGCCAAGATAGGGATTCAAGCCATTGACTTTAGTCAATATATTTTAATTGAAACCAGAGTTTAGCAGATATGCAGGCTTGTAATATCGAGCATTTATGACAATAGTTACAGGATAGATAACCAACTCACCAAATCTATCAGGTGTACCTTATGAACGTATTAAGCCGATTCTTTATACTCTGTATCACGATCGTTTTCGCCCCGGAGATAACGGCAGAAACGAAGTTGGATGGCGGCCTCGTGAATCGCGATGAAATCAATGATAAATGGAAGCTACCCAAAACAGCCATTGATACAAAGGAGTTGCCGAGCACAAGGCTGGACATCAATAACAAGTCGGATAAGAGTCTGCCTGTTTACCGCCTCACCGAGAACACCTATTTCCTATACGGCAATATCTCTATACTGAACGAACGCAACCGGGGCTTTAACGGGAATGCAGGCTTTGTCGTCACCGAAGAGGGTGTTGTCGTAATCGACAGCCTGGGCACGCCCCTGCTTGGCGAAAGGCTAATCAGCACCATCCGCAATATCACGGACAAACCCATTAAATACCTCATCGTCACGCATAACCATCCTGATCATGCCTATGGCGGTTCTGCATTTCACGAACTCGAAAACGTAACCATAATTTCCCACAAGGGAACCGAAACC
This sequence comes from Gammaproteobacteria bacterium, assembly GCA_014762495.1. Lineage (GTDB taxonomy): Bacteria > Pseudomonadota > Gammaproteobacteria > Thiohalospirales > Thiohalospiraceae > JABURT01. The sequence continues at coordinate 21,538 of JABURT010000075.1, forward strand.
TATAACCACTCTGCGACGCTTCAGCAATCCGTAGACTACCGAAATCAATTGCTTGGCGATGATATGAAGGGTTTTGAGCCCTTAAAGGTTGATCGCTTCATTAAGTCAGATCCCTATAACAAGATCAGCATAAAACTGGGGGCTTCTCAATTTGATGTCTATAACACCGGTACGCACCATTCCTACGGCGATCTCGTCGTCCACCAGGTCAAGCAGGATATCCTCTGGATATCGGATCTTGCCTTCAATCAACGGACAACCTATATGGGTGATGGAGATAGTGCACAAATTCTAAAATCCCTGGAATGGTTAATGACTGAATTCAAGGACATCAAGCTAATGGTACCGGGTCACGGCAGCGCCCAAACTCCACCCTTTCCCATGGTCGACAAAACTCGTCGCTATGTTGCACGAATGCGCAAGGAGATGCGCGAGGCGGTAGAAAACGGTATCGATCTGCACAGCGCAGTTAAACAGGTGGAATTTGAAGAGTGGAAGGACCTTCCTCTTTATGAACAAAATCAACGAGCCAACGCCAATTTTGTATACCGTGAAATGGAGAAGGCTTTCTTTGAAGGGTTTTAACAAATTTACAAAATGCCAAACAAATCATCTCTCAAGTTTCAAGATTGATCTTGACCTGGATTTTCGCGATCCTATTGCGCCTTCGCCCAAACTGTAACTGACATACACAAAAGGATACTGATCCGACCATGATGAATGAACAGGATAACTCACCCAATGAAATGCCTGCCGAGGCAGCAGAAACCACTGTTCGAATCGATTCCAAGGAACGCGTCGCGCTGGACCTTTTCAAGATTGTCTACGATGAAGCCGATGACATGCCCGACTCCCTCTCACGTATGGAGCTGCTGGAGCTCTACAACCAATGCTACAGCGCAGTACAGGGTTACGAGCCTGAGGAAATCATCGATGATGGCAGTGAATAACCCTTAGACAAGGCACAAAAAAGGGATTCAGTCATCTGAATCCCTTTTTTTTTCGATTCGCAGAAATAGGATTCCTGCTACTGAAATAGTATACCCGGCAGCATCCAGCTAATGACCATTGCCGGCACCACCGTGTAGTAGGCCCGTCTGCTTGAGTAGTTAATCTGTCGGCTAACAAATACAATTAGGTAAATGCTTGTCAAGACAAATACCAGGGCATACAGCGCGCTGGTAATGGCCTGTATCACCAGACTCATCTCCAGGCTCGCCAAAAAGGTTTCTAATAGCAGAGCCACCAGACCGAAAACGCTTCCTGCCAGGAGGTAGAGATTGATCAGGGATCGATTGGCCTGGGCATCCAGATCGTCCGTCATGCTAATGGCACGAAACACCCCGATGAATACGAAGATCCCGAATAGCTTAATCAGCGGGCCCGCAATCAACATAAAGAGCGGATAGTCAACATCTGCAATTGGCAATAGCCTGGGAAGCAGATTCATAGATTGATAATCCCCGGCTTTCCACGCCAGCAGCCAACTCAATTCGGACAGGCCAAGATATACCACGAACGCAATCACACCATATGTCAGCGACATGCTGGTGATGGTATTGATTAGCTTTCTGGGCTTTACAAACAGCCAGACAATCGCCTGCAAATTACCTGAAATGGAATACGAATTCATACAGCGGTAGACCTTTATTTTAGGGGTACTCGACCCGGTTATTGAACGACCATAGGTAGCATGATTATTGAGGGGCTATCATATTTCATTTCAAGCAAATGCAATGTTTAGTTTTGTCATATCTTTTAAAAATCTGGGACAACTGTTACAGGGAGATGACACAGGTAAGCCTGTATTCAGCGGCCCAGGACCATGTCCAGGAAAACCTGACGTTCATGCGCATTGCTTTCGCGAAAGAACCGGTAATCGACGTGCTGTTTTGGCTCACCGATATCCACCACTATTCCCCACAGCGGACGCGCGCTGACCGGTAGCATGCTATAGCGTATATCGCCTAAAACGTTCGGTTGATTCGGATCAAAGGCAACGTAGCCATCGGAAAATTCAACAAACCTCTGAATATCACGATACAGGACCGTACCGGGCGCCAGACTCTCCAGTTCGACCGGTCCCTGAAACAAGGGAACACTTTCGCCTTCATAGATCCGCGCCCCCGAGAACATGCCTGGGCGAACCGCATCCACATAGATCCTGTCTGATTCGATGTAAACGGATCGCCATAGCAACAGGTTGGCAAGGGTCGGTTTAACCAGGCTCTGCTCAGGCTGGTGTCCTCGAGATTGCGCCAGTTGCATGGCAAGCGTGTCGGCACGTTGATGCTGAATCCATGCCAGTCCGAGATAGGTTACGCACAGGACTATCGCCGTGAGCACCATCGCTTGCGAACGCCGCCAAAAGCCAAGTACCAAACCAATCATCAGTATCAGGGTAAACACCGGGTCCACAATGGAAATGATATTTAAGGACAAGCGATCATCGGTAAACGGCCAGAACAGGTGAGTCCCGTAACTGGTCAGGGCATCCAGCATTCCGCTCATGCTATAGCCCGCAAGACTGAAGACATAGAGTCGAGAGGGTGTCACGCTGCGACGTAGAAATGGCCAAAGCAGGAGCGCGGCGATCGCCGCACCGATGGGGATAAAAACCAGGGAATGTGTGAAATGTCGGTGATATTCAATATTGAGCAGTGGATCGCTGGCCGACCCAATCAGTACATCGGCATCGGCAAGCAGCCCGGCCACAACGCCAACGACGCTTGCAATACGTTTCTCATGTCGATGGGCCACGGACTGTGCCAACACGCCGCCCAACAAACCCTGGGTCACTATATCCATTGTCTTTATACTTTTCTCGCTGGTACTTCCTGTCGAACGTCTACACAACGCTATCCACTATGCTGCCGTGCTGTCATCCTGAATTTATATGACGCACACATACGACCGCCTCAGCCGTGTTCAAAACGGCTTCATACGACTCATTCTGGCATGGACGCCTGAACCCGGATCTGATTCTCCGGTGTCGTGTCTACGCTATCAAGTTTGCTGTTCAATGCCTTATGCAAGCCGGCAATGGCCTTGAAGTGTATTGATACACCTGGGATTTGGCAGGTAAAAATTATTCCCATAAAACCAAAGATAATATAACTCAATTAGTTACAGAATATACTTAAACACATATCTCAATTGTCGGTTCTCGCGAGCTTAATCTATACTAAAAAGCACATGTCAGGGAGGCCGTTAGCGTGGCACTTGTCATCAATACTAATCTCAGTGCCTTAAACGTGATGCGTAATCTGGATAGGAATCAGGATACTATCCAGGTCGCCTTACAGCGTCTGTCTACGGGGCTACGCATCAATAGCGCAAAGGACGATGCCGCAGGGCTGGCCATATCCGAACGCTTTATGGCACAGATAAATGGCCTCAACCAGGCGGCACGCAATGCCAGCGATGCCGTGTCTCTTGCACAGACCGCCGAGGGAGCGCTGGATGAAATTGCCAATAATCTCCAACGTATGCGTGAATTGGCGGTACAGTCGGCAAACGCGACGCTAAGCACTTCGGATCGTATCTCATTGAATGATGAGTATAACGAGCTGGCAGCCGAAATAACTCGAGTCAGCGATGCCACTAGCTTCAATAATGTTGCCATACTCGGAACCGCTGTTACCTTAACCTTTCAGGTCGGCCCCAATCCCGGCTCCACCAATCAAATTGTTCTCAGTACCGTGAATGTGGCATCGGCCTCCGGTGTGGCATCTTTGACCGCGGTGTCCCTGGGCAGTGCAACCGGCTCGGCCGCCTTAAGCGCGCTTACGGTGGTCGATACTGCGATCGACACCATCAGTGGAATACGTGCCGATTTCGGCACGATACAAAATCGTTTCGAATCCGTCGTGCGCAGCGTGGAATACTCTTCCTACAGCAATTCCGCCGCACTCAGCCGAATACGTGACGCTGATTTTGCAGCGGAAACCGCAAATCTGGTTAGAGGACAGATTATCGAACAGGCCGGAATTGCGGCCCTGGTCCAGGCAAACGCTTCACCACAGTATGTCCTCAGCCTGCTTGAGAGTTCCTGACACGAATGGCGGTATGAATAGGACTACCTGCCACCCATACTTTGCAGATTATTTTTGCTAGAATAGCCAAATCAATTTAGAGGTCTGCAGAAATGATTAGCTTCAAGAAAAACATGGGGACCGTGGATCGCACGATTCGACTGCTGGTGGGTGTGATTTTGCTCACCATTGGGCCGGCAACCAATCTGATCGAGCTGACACCGATCTCGGAAATACTACTTGGTGTTATAGGTGGCTTTGCCGTTGTCTCCGCACTGTTTTCATACTGCCTGTTCTACGATTTGACAGGTGCGAATACCATGAGCAAGTCGTCGAGCCAGGAATAGTTCAGACGAATATCACAGGCCGAATAGGGGTATTATTCTTTTTCGGCCCATTCCCGAATTTTTCGCTTTAGTTTCTTTTCGACCTTATCGCTGATTTCATCCCACTCTTCATCTAGGGGCCTGTCATCATCGGTCTCGGCCCATTCCTTGAGCTTGCGCATCACCTTGAGCTCGACCTTTTCACCAATCTCGTCCCATTCCTCATCGCGTTGACGTTTCTTGGGTGACTTATAGACAACCTTGGTACCACCGCCCCAGAAACAGCATACGCCGATTAAAAATCCAAAGTCGTACCAGCCACCGCTGTTATTGGTCTCATAGACCAGAACATCGCTATTGAAGATATGAATGACCAGGCTGATAAATGAAATGATGCCGTGCCAGAGTCCATACCAGAACCCGGCAGGTGCGTCTGTGGAGAACTGCGGATTACCGGCTGCACAGGCCGTGAGAATCAGGGGGATTGAAACAAATAACCATCGACGACCGGAAACATGCTGATCAAAGTGCATAAATCCCCCTGCATAAAATCATAAGCGTCTAACGGTTGCGGCTAGCCAAACAATCTTTTCATGACACTTTTCACAAACGACTCGCCGCCCTCTTGCTCGATCTTGGTTTGTACCGTACCGGCATACATCCGATCTTCGTTCTTAACATGATTATCCACCCAGTGATCGAGCATCTTGATGATATCTTCAAAGGGTGTCTCGCCCGACTGCACACGGCCTCGGCAATCGGCTAGTTTCTTGGCGAACAGTTCGTGTACTTTTTCGTGGGCCTTGTGATACTCATAACCGGCCTCTTCCATCATGTGTTCCTCAAATAGAAACTGATTACAAACATGATCGAGGAGGTTTTCCATGACATTCAACAGGACTTCGCGATCCCCTGAAATCTTGGCCTGGTTGAGATCATTAATGTAATTGACGAGCTTTCTGTTACCGGCATCGATCTCGGCAATGCCTGTTTCCAGCTCACTTGACCAGGTCTTTTCCATCATGCAATCTCCCTACTACAGCCAAGGTAATCATGCATAAAGTCTACTAAAAAAGAAACAACAAAGCTGAGTTATAATTATTCTCTAATTTTCTTTAATACTACCTTGTCGACGATA
>JABURT010000085.1 GCA_014762495.1 Gammaproteobacteria bacterium
CTGTTTCTGGTGCTGGTGGTGCTGGCGGTGCAATATGAGTCGCTGCGCAATCCCGTAATCATCCTCGCCGGGGTCCCCTTTGCCGCCACGGGTGTCGGCTTCGCGCTGTGGGGGCTGGGCTTGCCTATCTCCATGCCGGTGTGGCTGGGCCTTATCATGCTGGCCGGGATCGTGGTCAATAACGCCATCGTCCTGCTCGAGTATGTGGAGTTGATGAAGTTGAAAATGGAGAGTCTCACCGATGCCATCGTCGAGGCCGTTCGCCTGCGACTGAGACCTATCTTGATGACCACGCTTACCACCATCGTGGGCATGTCGCCATTGGCGCTGGGAATAGGTGAGGGCTCGGAGATGTTGCAACCGCTGGCGGTCACCATCGTTGCCGGCCTGAGTTTCTCGTTATTGGTCAGTTTATTTCTGATACCGGTGTTCTATAGTTTCGTATATAGATTAACAACACGTTCTCGCTCATAGAGAACAAAGCTGCAAGTGGTTACTGATGTCCGCCAATAAAGCAGGCCATGAAGCCTTGCTGGCCAAGATGCGTGAAGGGTATCTGCGCGACTTGCCGGAAAAAATTAACGAGCTGGAATCCCTGGCCCTTCAGATCCCGAAAGAGACCAATGATGAATCTTTCGAGGCCCTCTACCGTGCCACTCATAGTATGAAGGGGAGCGCAGGCACATTCGGCTACGGAATCATCACCAATATCTGTCACAACCTTGAAGACCGTTTTTACGACTTCAAGGAATCCAGGTCTTCCTCGGCCGCAAATGAATTACCCACCTGGCTCAACTACATCGATCTGCTAAGAGATTGCTATCAACTGCTGGAAGGCAATGTCACCGATTTTGCCGACATTGAGTCGCGTCTTGCACAGTTGCGTCAAAGGGAGGTTGCCTATGATTATCGCGGCCTGGTGGTGGCCGAGTCGGCACTGGATATAGGCGTCGTCCAGCAGGCCTTTAGCGAGTATCCGATCATCTTCTCCACGCTAAATGATGGACTGCAGGCGGTCGAAAGATTGTTGGCCGAACGCTTTGATTTTTATGTCCTGACCAACCAACTGCCTCGTCTGAACGGCCCATCCATAATTACCGCCATTCGCAGTAACCGCGGATACAATCGACGTACGCCATGTATTTTGTTAAGCGGTTCGAAACTCGATTTGCCTGGACGCGACACCGATCCGGAATTCGTCGTGACACGCAACAATCAGTTCCTGCCCAAGCTACAGCAGGCGGCTGAGGCCCTGATCCATCAACTTCAGGGCTGAGTGTGTTGGCCATGATTTACAAACAAAAACACCGGCCAGGGGCCGGTGTCTTGTACTGCGGGTGTGGCTGAGCCGTCCTAGTCGGCGGCGCCTTTATCCAGCAGTGGGGCATGTTGTGCCTTGTGCTCGGCTATCCCCTTGATCAGTGCCACCAGGATGGCGCCGGCGCCGACCACCAGTGCCAGGATCAGGGTGATGAAGCTGACGTAGTTGAGCACGCTGGTCAATCCGGCGGACAGCGGTGCAATAAAGCCCATCTGGTCGAGATAGACCGGCAGCTTGATCAGACGGCTCAGCAGGACGATGAGCATGATGGCGCCCATGACATACTTGACCACGTACTCCTTGACGTAGGTGGTACCGATAGCACCGATCTGAACGCCAAACAGCGAACCGGCGAGAATGATCATGGCCAGGCGGATGTCGACAAAGCCATCGAAGGCGTAGAGCATGGAGCCGCCCATGCCCATGACGAAGGCAACCACCAGCTCGGTGGCGGTGGCCATGACGGCGGGGGCACCCAGTACGTAAATCATGGCGGGGACGCCGATGAAACCACCCACGGCAATGGAGGCCGCCAGCAGACCGGTGGCAAAACCCAGCGGAGCGACGAACAGCAATGAGACCTTGGCGTCGAGTGACTTGAAGTAGACCATGGTGCCGGGAATGTGGATGGACTGTACCCACTTGGCCAACTTGCCGGCCTCGTGTTTTTCCTCGATCTGTCCCTTCTTCTTGCCGCGGATGGCATCGCGCATGACAAAACCGCCGACAACGGCGAGGACCACGACGAAGATGGCGGAGACGTAAAGGTCGGTACCAACGGTGCCGAAGGCGTTACGGATGTCGACCATGAAATTCTTGCCCACCAGGACACCGGCCTCGGCAAAGATACCCATGATGATGCCCAGCTTCACGTCGACCTGGCCATACTTGTTGCGCTTGATGGCAGCGACCAGGGCCTTGGGGAATTTGTGTGCCATGTTGGAGGCCACGGCGACGATACCGGGCACGCCAAAACTCATCATGGCCGGGGTCAGGACGAAGGCGCCGCCGGAGCCGATGAAACCGGAGACCATGCCGGCAATAAAACCGACGATGAGCAACGAGATGACGTTGGTCCAGGTCAGATCAATAAAATTGATTGCTTCCAAAACTTCCATGACTCGCTCCTTATTTCTTGGCTTTCAGGCCCAGCGCCGACCAGAAGCGATCGGTAAAGGAGCCGTGAATATAGGAAAAGACAAAGGCGAGTCCGATCGGGATTAGGAACAGGATTTTGTCGCCTTGCTGCACCAGCTGGGAGGCCTGGCGGAGCAGATCGCTGTAAAAATAGAGCAGGGTGTAGAGCACTGCACTGAGCACACCGAATATGATGACGCCAGCAATGCCTGCTTTTTTATCGCTCATGTTTGTACCTCAACACTGACTAAAGTTAGGTTTATCGAATGCCCGCCGGGGTAATCTATTCCGAATGAGAATATCGCCCCGGGGCCGCCTGCCAGGAAATTCGTGCTGAGACAGGCGCTAATCAATTGGATACCATTGGATTGGTGAAGTATTATGCATAATCAAGAACTATCTTGATATTGAAAATTGGTAAAAGAATATTCTTATATGGAATATAGTGACCTGCCCGATCTCAAGGCATTGGCGACCCTCAAGGCCGTGGTGGAGCGCGGTGGCGTGAGCGAGGCGGCGCGCCTGCTCAACATCGGCCAACCGGCGGTGACCAAGCGCCTGCGCAGCCTGGATGAGCTTTACCAGGTCACCCTCATGGAACGTGTCAGCGGACGCCTGCAATTGACCGAGGCGGGCAAGTTGGTCTACCAGTTCGCGGTGCAGGGGCTGGAGAGTCACCAGGTGCTGGCCCAGTCCCTCAATAACCTGCGCAAGGGACGCAAGACCCTGCGCCTTGAGGTCACTCTCTCCATTGGTGAACACTTTCTGCCCGAGTGGCTGGTGCGTTTTACCGACGCACACCCCGATTACCGGGTGGAATCGCGGCTGGCGTATGGTCGCGTCATCGAGCCCCACCTGGCCACCGGCCAGGCCGACCTGGCGGTGATGGAAAGCGCCCCCGATCACCCCAATATCCTGGTACAGAAATGGCGCGAGGATGAGCTGATCCTGGTGTGCGGGCGCGACCACCCGGTGGCCAGGCGGGGAACCATCCGCCGCGATGGGCTCAGGGAACTGAGCTATATCCTGCGTGAGAAGGGGGCTGCCATACGCGAGCATCTCGATGAGGTGTTTACCCAGAGCGACATGGATGATCTAAACGTGGTCATGGAGGTGGGTTCCACCGATGCCATCATTGATATCCTCGGCCGTGGCCGCCATGTCAGCTTCCTGCCCAACTTTGCCGTGGCCGATGAACTAGAACGCGGGACCCTGGTACGGATCCCGGTTGAGGGATTCAAGGTGAAGCGTATCCTCTGGATTGCGCGCAACCGTCGCCTGCTGGATAACCCGGTGGCCAACGCCTTTATCGAGATGTTGCGCGCCTAGGAAGCGTGCTCACCCTTTGTGTCTAGAAGCGGTACTGAAACCAGAGTCCGTTGCCCGAGGTCGCGAATTTCAGTCCACGGTCATGAAAGCTTTGCCTTCTCCCCTGATCGATGGCGCCGGTCATGCCCTGGTGAAATTTGGCATCCAGCCAAAGTCCGATGCCCGCCAGCACGAGGCCGCTGGTGAACAGGGTGGTATCGAACTCTGCCCCGGCGATCGAGGCACCCAGGGGCCAGCCGATGAGGGCACCGCCCGTGGCGGAGAGTACCAGCGCGGGCATGGCATAGCCCCTCACATCATCCATCCTGGCGACGGCCTCAGGGCTGGAGGCCAGGGCCTCGCGCAGACGCTCATAGCCGTCCTGGGCATAGGGATTGACGATCTGGCCGTCCAGTTTATAGAGCGTTCCCAGGCCTCGCTTTTCGTACTCAATTTGCTCTGCCTGTGCGCTGTGGACACCCAGAGTCAGGCAGAAAACCAGAAGCAATAAACGTTTCATTCACTCTCCTTCACGACGTATCTTGATATACACCCCAAGAAGCATAGTACTAAACTCTGTCTCACGGAGGGAGGAGAGGATGACGATACAACTCTGTGTCTACGCCGACGCGGCATTGGGACAGTATCACTTCGGTGTCGAGCACCCCTTTGGTCCGGGCCGTTACCCGGCCTTTTATGATGAGTTCATGCGCCGTGGGCTGGCGCACTCGGTCTCGGTGCGTAGTGCCAGGGTTGCCTCGGTCGAGGACATCGCACGGTTCCATACACGGGACTATATCAACAAGGTGCAGACACTATCCGAACTCGGCGAGGGCGTGCTCGATTATGGCGATACCCCCGCCGTGCCCGGTATCTACGAGGCCGCGGCCACCGTGGTCGGCACCAGTCTGGATGCCATGGAACAGGTGATGACAGGCGATTGCACGCGGGCCTTTGTGCCCATTGCCGGTTTGCACCACGCAAGTCCTGAGCGCGCCGCCGGGTTTTGTGTGTTCAACGATGTGGGCGTAGTTATCGAGTCCCTTCGAGCCCGTTATGGGATACAGCGCATTGCCTATGTCGATATCGACGCCCACCATGGCGACGGGGTGTTTTACGCCTATGTGTCGGACCCGAACCTGATCATTGCCGACATGCATGAAGACGGGCGCCATCTCTATCCCGGCACAGGTCATGCCGAGGAGACGGGTCAGGGCCAGGCGCGGGGCAGTAAGCTCAATATCCCACTGCCGCCGGGTGCCGACGACGAGATGGCCCTGGATCTGTGGGAGGCGGCGGAGGATTTTATCGACGCGTCCCAGCCAGAATTTATCCTGTTGCAGTGTGGTGCCGACAGTCTGGATGGCGATCCCATCACACACCTCAAATTGAGCGGGGAGTTTCATGCCTATGTCGCGCGTCGTCTGGTGGAGCTGGCCGGTCGGCATGCCGAGGGGCGAATACTGGCGATGGGAGGAGGCGGCTATGCGCCTGGGAATATTGCCGAGGCCTGGAACAATGTGATCGAGGCCATGCTTCCCTAGCAGGGATCATTGCCATCTTGTGTTGCCTGCCCGACCCTGGAACCTCAGTCGCGATTCCCCACCTTGTCCTCTTCCGGGACCGGTGCCTGTGAATGCAGGCGCAGGTGCAGCGCGGCCTTGGCCAGCAGGTGTGCGCTAACCGGTGCGGTAATGAACAGGAACAGGGTAATCAATACCTCGTGCAGGCTGATACCGGGGCCGGTATGGCTGAAGTAGAGGGCCGAGGCGATCAACAGGCTGCCCACGCCCAGGGTGGTGGCCTTGGTCGGCCCGTGCAGGCGGGTGTAGAAATCCTTGAGTCGGGCAAGACCGAGTGAGCCGACGAAGGTAAAGCCGGCGCCGATTAGGATGAGGATTGAGATAATGATGTCCAGCATGGGATTTACTCGATGATGTCGCCGCGCAACAGGTACTTGCACAGGGCGATGGTGCCGACGAAGCCCATCAGCGCGATGAGCAGCGCGGCCTCAAAATAGATATTGTTGCCCAGTACGATCCCGAGCAGCACCAGCAGGGCGATGGTGTTGATATAGAGGGTGTCCAGCGCCAGGATGCGATCCGGTGCGCTCGGCCCCCGCAACAGCCGCCAGAAGGTCAGCGCGGTGGCCAGACCGACCAGGGTGAGGGCGATATTGAGGGCCAGTTCGATCATGATTCGAATACCTCCTTAAGCGGGGCCTCGTAGCGGCGCTTGATGGTGGCCACCAGTCCTTCCGGGTCATCGGTGTTGAGGGCATGCACCAGCAGGGTCTTACGATCCGATGTGAGCTGGGCGGAGACCGTGCCCGGCGTGAGGCAAATGGTATTGGCCAGCAGGCCAATGGCCAGATCCGTCTCCAGAGCCAGGGGCACCTCGATGAAGGCCGGCGATAGTTTGGCCGGGCGGCCCAGGATGAGTCGTGCCACGGTGAGATTGGCGATAAGGATGTCCCACAACACCACGGCAATGAAGCGCAGCAGGGTCAGGGGATGGCGGATGCGGACCTGTTCCGGCCAGAAGCTGCGTGTAAACAGCGGGATCAGCCAGCCTAGTATCAGTCCGAGTACCAGTTGGCCGAGGCTGAACTGGTTGACCAGCAGCAACCAGAACCCGGTCAGGGCCAGGCTCAACAGGGGATGGGGTAACAGGCGAGACATTACTGAAGACCTCCCCGGTTAGGCAGGACGGCGCGAATGTAATCGGCGCCCCCCAGCAGTTGTTCGGCGGTGTCCAGGGCATAGCGGTGGATGGGCTCGGCCCAGACGGTCATGGCCAGGCTCAACAGGACCAGGGCGCTGAGGGGGGCCAGTTCCACGACCAGGCGGCTGCCCGGGGTCTTGAGCGCATGCGCCGGGCGATAGGCGCGGTAAAACATCACACTGCCGGAACGGGCCAGGGCGATGAGTCCCAGCAGGCCGCCGCCAAGCACCACGGCGAAGACCCAGGCCTCGGCCGGATGGCCGAGGGCCGCACGCAGGGTCAGGAACTTGCCCAGGAAGCCCGACAGCGGCGGCAGACCGACGGTGATCACCGCCAGTACAAAGAAGTAGCCGCCCAGCAGGCGCCGTTCGGTCATGGCGGCATTGGCCTGGAAACGGTCGTCCATATCGCCGCGCCGTATCACGATGCTGTCGGCCAGCAGGAAGAAGGCGCCGGCGGCGAAGGTGGAATGGGGCAGGTAATAGAGCCCGGCGGCGATAGCCGCCTCGGTGCCTAGGCCGAAGGCCACCAGCAGTGAGCCCACCGAGGCCACCACCAGATAGGCCAGTTGCTGGCGCAAGGCGGTGCTGGCTATCGCGCCCAGCATGCCGATGGCCAGGGTGGCCAGGGCCAGCGGCAACAGCCAGGGGTCGAGCAGATGCGCGGAGGCGCCGGCCCCGGCGCCGAAGATGAGGGTGTCCAGGCGCAAAATGGCATAGGCCCCGACCTTGGTCATGATGGCGAACAGGGCGGCGACCGGGGCGCTGGTGGAGGCATAGGCGGCGGGTAGCCACAGGTGTAGCGGGATCAACGCCGCCTTCAGGGCAAATACAACGAACAGCAACAGGCCGGCGGCCTCCGCCACACCCCGATCGGCCGGGGCGAGCCCCTCAAGCCGCACCGCCAGGTCGGCCATGTTGAGGCTGCCGAGCACGCCGTAGAGGGTGCCGACGGCGAACAGGAACAGGGTCGAGCCGGCCAGGTTGATGACCACGAAATGCAGACCGGCACGGGTGCGACGCTTGCCGCTGCCGTGCAGCAGCAGGCCATACGAGGCCAGCAACAGCACCTCGAAGAAGACAAACAGGTTGAACAGGTCACCGGTGAGGAAGGCGCCGTTGAGGCCGAATAGCTGTAACTGGAACAGGACATGGAAGTGGCGTCCGGCCAGATCGGTACCGCGGCAGGCGTAGAGCAGGGCGAACAGTGCCAGCAACGAGGTGGTGAGCAGCATGAGCGCGGCCAGGCGATCGAGGACCAGGACAATGCCATAGGGGGCCGGCCAGTTACCCAGGGCATAGACCCAGACACTGCCGTCGGCCACTTCCAGCAACAGCATGATGGCCATGACCACCAGCGCGAGCACCGCCGCCAGCGACAGCAGTCGGCGCTGCGACAGTGGCAGCGGGCGCAGCAGGAGCAGGACGATGCCGGCCAGCAGGGGCAGCAACAGAGGCGCGATGACGAGATGGTTCAAGATTCGTCCCTCCCGTCGACGTGGTCAGACCCCAGTACCGAGCGCGCCTTGAGCGCGAGCATGATGACGAAGGCGGTCATGGCAAAGCCGATGACGATGGCGGTCAACACCAGGGCCTGCGGTAGCGGATCGGTATAGCTTTCACTCGATCCAATCACGGGCGGTTCGCCAATGGTGAGGCGTCCCATGGCGAACAGGAACAGGTTGACCGCGTAGGAGAGCAGGGTCAGTCCCAGCACCACGGCAAAGGTCCGACCGCGCAGGGCAAGATAGACACCGCCGGCGGTGAGGGCGCCAATGACAACGGATAACAGAATTTCCATTAGCGATAGTCCTCCTTGCCTGAGGCCGGCCGGTGGCTGGCACCGTGCATCAGGCCAAGGTAGATCAGAATAAGCAGAACGCTCCCCACCACCACCAGGTAGACACCGAGGTCAAAGGCCATGGCGGTGGCCAATTCGAACTCGCCGATGAACGGCAGATGGAAATGGCCGAAGCTGGAGGTGAGGAATGGGTAGCCGAACAGCCAGCTGCCCAGCCCGGTGAGGGTGGCAATGAGCAGGCCCATGGCCAGCATCGGGTGAGTATTGGCGGGTAAGCGGTCCTGGGTCCACTCCTCGCCGTTGGCCAGGTACTGCATGATCAACGCCACCGCGGTGACCAGGCCGGCGATAAAGCCGCCACCGGGGAGGTTGTGTCCGCGCAGGAAGATAAACACCGACACCATCAGGGCCAGGGGCAACAGCAGGCGGGCGAAAGAGGCCATCACCGCGGGGTGCTTGTCCCAGTTCCAGGGGCGCCCCTGTGCGTCCGCATCGGGACCGGGCAGATAGATGCGTTCGAGCATGGCGAAGATGCCCAGTGCCGCCAGCGCCAGCACCGTGATCTCTCCCAGGGTGTCGAAGCCTCGGAAATCCACCAGGATGACGTTGACCACATTGCTGCCGCCGCCACCGGGGACGCTGTTGGCGAGGAAGTAATCGGAGATGCTGGTAAAGGGACGGCTCAATACCGCCCAGCTCAGAAGGGCCGCGCCGGTGCCGGCGAGCAGGGCCACTACCAGATCGCGCGCGCGGCGCCAGCGTGGCGATTCGGCGCTGTGACTTTGCGGCAGGAAGTAGAGGGCCAGCAGCAGCAGGACGATGGTGACCACCTCGACCGAGAGCTGGGTCAGGGCCAGATCGGGCCCTGAGAATTTGACGAAGATCAGAGAGACCACCAGGCCGACCACGCCGATGAGAATGAGGGCGGTGAATCGCTGGCGGTGCGACATGACCACGGCCAGGGTACCAAAGATAAGGATCAGGGCCGCCATCAGGCTCAGCGGGTCCAGTGGCAGCATGGCACGGTTGCCGCTCAATGGGCCGCCACCCATGAGGAAGCCGCCCACGCCCAGCACCAGGGCCCCGGCAAAGAACAGCACCAGCATGCGTTGCAGGGATCCGGTATCGAGGGCACGGGTCAGGGCCGAAGCGAAGCGGAACAGGGCAGACATGATGTGATCGAACACGGCCTTGGCCTGCAGACGGGGGGCCAGGTGTTCGTCGTGCAGTCGGAACAAGGGCAGGCGCATGGCATAGACCAGACCGCCGCCCACCAGGGCGACCACGCTCATGATTAGCGCGATGTTAACGCCGTGCCAGATGGCCAGATCGAAGTCGGGCGGGGTGGTCTGCAAGACACCGGCTGAGGCGATCTCCAGCAAGGGCTGCACCGTGGCCTGGGGCAGGATCCCCACCAGCAGGCACAGCGCCACCAATAGTTCCACCGGCAGTTTCATCCAGCGCGGCGGCTCATGCGGGGTCTTGGGCAGGTCGATGGGCTCGCCGTTGTAGAACACGTCGTGGATAAAGCGCACGGAGTAGGCCACGGCGAAGATGCCGGCGATGGTCACGGCCGCCGGCAGCAACCACCCGAGTTTCAGGTGGCTACCGGCACTCGCCGCCTCGGCGAAGAACATCTCCTTGGAGAGGAAGCCGTTGAGCAGGGGCACCCCGGCCATGGCGGCCGAGGCCACCATGGCCAGCATCGCGGTATGGGGCATGTACTTCCACAGACCGTTGAGCTTGCGCATGTCACGGCTGCCGGCCTCGTGGTCGATGATGCCCGCGGCCATGAACAGGGAGGCCTTGAAGATGGCGTGGTTGATGATATGGAATACCCCGGCCACCGCCGCCAGCGGGGTACCAATGGCGAACAACAGGGTAATGAGTCCGAGGTGGCTGATGGTGGAGTAGGCCAGCAATCCCTTGAGGTCATGCTTGAAGAGGGCGAACACGGCCCCCACCAGCAATGTCATGAGACCGGCGCCCCCCACCAGATAAGACCATTCGGGCGTGCCAGAGAGGGCCGGGAACAGTCGCGCGAGCAGGAACACCCCGGCCTTTACCATGGTCGCCGAGTGCAGGTAGGCGGAGACCGGGGTCGGTGCCGCCATGGCATTGGGTAGCCAGAAGTGGAACGGGAACTGCGCCGACTTGGTAAAGGCCCCCAGCAGCACCAGCACCAGCATGGGGACATATAAAGGATGGGCCCTGATCTGATCGCCGGAATTGAGGATCACCGAGAGCTCGTAGCTGCCGGCGATCTGGCCCAGCATTATGAGTCCCCCGAGCAGGGCCAGGCCACCGGCGCCGGTAATGGCCAGGGCCATGCGCGCGCCCTGGCGGGCCTCTTCGCGGTCCTGCCAGTAGCTGATCAGGAGGAAAGAGGTGAGGCTGGTGAGTTCCCAGAAGATCAGCAGTTGAATGACGTTTTCCGACAGGGCGATGCCCAGCATCGCGCCCATGAACATCAATAGATAGCTGTAGAAGCGGCCCATGCAGTCGCGCGCCGAGAGATAGTAGCGCGCGTAGAGAACAATCAATAGACCGATGCCGAGTATGAGCAGGGCGAACAGCATGGCCAGCCCGTCGAGACGGAAGCTGAGATCCAGGCCCACGGACGGGAACCAGGCCCAGTGCTCGATATGGGTGTTGCCAGCGAACACCGACGGGACCATCGGCAGGAGCTGAGCCAGTGCGGCCAGCGTGATCAAACCCGCGACCCAGGCGGCCTGCAGACGGCCAAAGCGCGAGACCCATGCCGTGAGCAGGGAGCCGGCGAATACCGTGATAATGATCGACATCAAATTCATGCGGTTAGTGTATCCAGATCATACGTCTCGGGAAATAGTACGCAAACCCCATGAATCTTACCGATAAACTTGGCCCAGAGATAGCACTACAAGTGTATTGAACAATGCCCCGTTAAGAGCAGGGCTATCGCGATTGTATTTGATGTGAATGTATCAGTGAAACGCCTGCTCGTCGAAGAGCAGTTTTATCTTGGTGATCCTGTCGTTCTTAATCTTGAAGAACTGAGTCATCAAGGTTTCAACGCCTGGCTTGGTGAAGGTATAAACCAGGCAGGCACCATCCGTACACTCATATTGCTTGAGCAGTTGATAAGTCGAGTTAACAGGGGGATCGCGTTTCAGTGAGTCGAGATAATCGCGCGATGAGCTAAAGCAATAGAGTGGTCCATCGAACTTCAAACCCGGCGCGAGGATATTCTCCATATCCTGAAGTGGACATGTACCGTAAAAGCAATCCATGTAGTGATGTGCGAGATCAAGCGGGCGTATGCTCATCATCTGCCTCCTGATGACAACTCATATGAATGAAATCAGAGACCTCAGGGCGAGAGTTCGTCCACAGTGATGCGGGAAGATCAAAAAATATAGCAGAAAATGCGGAAATGGCAGGGAATGGAAGTCAATTGCGCAGAATGAATAGCCCCTCGCAAAGAGGGGCTGTCAGACTGGGGTTGGGAAATGCTTAGCCCTTGCGGCGCAGGACCCAAATTTCGAGTAAGGCCCATTCTTCGCCGGGATAGTTTTCCTGCTCCAGGGGCGATAAACGACGATGACGTGAGGCAGTACTACCGACAAACTCTAAACGCTCCAGCAACAGGCGCTTAGTGGCGTCCGACTTTTCCAGGCTAAAGGGGTTTAAAAAGTTAACCATCATGTAGCCTTCACCAGGACGGCGCGCAAAGGCGTCTAGCAGTCGTTTGATGGCGTCGGTATCCAGGTAGACCAGCGAGGCGGTTGAAATCACGACATCGGCCTTTTCCATGGTGCTTTCCAGGGCCTTGGCCTGTTCTTCGCTGGGATCATTCAGATCGGCAACAATAACGTCGTCAAACAGCCCGCTGTTTTTGCCGTAGCGGGTGGCGTTCTCGGAAATATCGATGGCTGTTGTGTGGACCGGAAAGCGGCGCGAGGATTCAATGGTCTGGCAGGCCTGCTCGTCTCGCCAGTTATGACGAATAGACTCGTAATCCATGCCATTGACCGTGGCCATGGTGGTGTTGCCAAAACAGGAGCAGAGATCGACATAGTTGATGCTGTTGCCCTTGGCGGTTTTTTCTCGGACCCACGGCAGGATCAGACGATCGAATGTTTGCCTGTTAAAGTCGTCTGAAATGTATTCCAGATCGTCGAGAATACGTTGCTTAAAAGGGACCGGCGTTTCCGCCACGTAAATATCATCAAAATGCTGTTTTTTCTCATCAGTCTTGATCTGAGACTGGGACATAATGCTCTCTCTGGTTTGGGGGAATGACGATCTTCCTGCCTTGAAGGGCTGAAGTCAAGGCCGGCACCGAGCTTGAGCCAGGACGTGAAGCGCTTCTACGAGTGCTTACGGTATAGAATAACTCGCGATTAGCTTGAGTTAAGTATATTTCGCCGGGGTCAATGCCGATCCGGATGGGTTTGCTGCGCGATGTTGGTTTTAAAATATGCAATCCTAATATTGCTCAGGCCATAAATATCCGCTGAACGACTTTTTATCTGTTAATACATGGGATTACCATTTTTAGTTTCACTTGGGATCTCCTGTATTGAATCCCAGTGCTCAACAATTTTCCCCATATCGTCAAATCGGAAAAAATCCATTGTTACGTATTGTTCGTTGTTTGGCCATGTCTGGTAAGTATGAAGCGCTACCAAATCGCCCTCAGCAACTGCACGGACAAATTCAATGCTTTTAGAAGGATAGTCCCTAGCCATTTCGCTGAAGTAATCGATGAATGCCTGCTTGCCATCCGCGACCAATGGGTTGTGTTGTATATACTCTTCGCCAACATATGCCTCAACAGCCTTGGAAGGTTCACCCAGATAGGCAGTACGATAAAATGCGATGGCGTTTTGCTTGTTGGCATCTAGATCATGATTCATATCTTTCCTCCAGTAGTAAGATGTTCAACAAGATTCGATTAACACATAACGTTGAAGCTCAGCCGAGGCGGCGCGTTAGCGCCGACGTCGGCTGGAGCGAATTGTTATGCCTATTTGATTTCGGAAAAATCAATAAGAGCACTTAGCTGTCGCCCTTTCTTTGTTAATGTCCAGATTGAGCCAGGCTTGCCAAGGCTATGCTTGGCATATTCATTTTCAACTAGCCAAGCCATTTCATTAGAAAGCTCGCTTCGTTGCAATCCCGTGTCTTTTATTAGTCCATGGATAGAACGCCATGTATATTGCGGGTGTTGCAAGGCATTTATAATCTTTTTGGCTCCTATAGGAATAGAGGCAACTAACTCTAACTTGTCACTTTTGGTGTATATTGGCTCAGGCTCAGTTTCTTTATCAATCACCGCCTGTATCTGGTCTTTCATTTTTGCTTCAAAACCAGCGCCTTTGAACTCACTTATCTTGTCTATATTAGAAAAGGCCATGCCAAGTGCACCAGATAATATAGCCAACCCCATTTCAGCCGGCATTTGCATAAATCCAAGAACGCTAGACACGATCAAGAGTACAATTGCCGAACAAAACATAATGACTGAATTCAATGTATGCGCCCCATCTTTATTTGTGCATAACGTGCTAATAAGGGGCGCGCAGCGAAGCGGAGCGTCCCAGTGAGCGATAGCGAACGATCTTGATTTTATTGTTAGATTTCATTTGTTTACTAATAACGATACAAGACCAGTAACCACACCTATTAAACCAAATATAATAGATACCCAAAACATTATACGATCTCGAACTATTCGCTCTTCTTCTCGTAGTAGACTTTTAACAAATATAATCCCACTTTCGCTCAAAAGGTAAACTTCACCATTGTTATCATCAAAATCATACTTAAACCAATATTCACTATTGTCTTTTGATGGCATTGGAATCAAATGGGATTCTAGTTGCTGTTTAAAAAAGTTTGTTTGTAACAATAAGATACCGTAATCCAATTTATCTTCTTGTTGTATATGCCAATCTATTTCAGGCTGAGATTCATAATAATCGGTTCTATTTTCTTCAAGTTCAGTAATTTTCCGCGTAAGTGATACTCTTGACGCGTGTAGCTTTTTTAGTTCTTTTCTAAAGCGATAATATTCAAACATATTCAAATCTAACGACTTAAGTAAGGGGCTTTTAAAAAGCAGAGCGAAGCGCCGCTTTTTAAAAGTCCCAGCGAGTGAAAACGAGCGTTCTTAACTTGCTTGTTAGGAATATTATTCAAAATTTTCCTTCTTAATTTCGATTTTATATTTTCCAGGGATACCTGGTGTTAAAATTGCTTTTTGAGGAGTTCCTCTTCCTCTATTTTCATAATTTAAAATAAATTCACCATTGCTGAAACTAGCGCTGTGAAAAAAACGCCAATCATCAGTATTAAATTCGTCTACTGGAAGTGATTTTATAAGTTTTGCTTCTTGTTGATTTTGATCTAGAAGAATCCACTGAATATAAATAAAGCTACGTGTGTGTTCCCAGCCTATTTTTTTAACAACGAGTCGATAGCGACCTATTTCTTTATTATTTTCCCATAATCCTTTCGTAGTAACTAAGTCGATGTCTGTATCAAGTTTATCGGGGTTAAAATCATCAGCGGCTACCCCATTAGCAAACATAGTGCATAGAGCAAAAAAAATGGTTCTTACTTTATTCATATTATTCCTAACTAAAACTAGACCCCATTTTTGTCCACTTGCAAAAGGACAAAAATGTCCAATAATATTCAAGTGTACACGCAAGTATCTGAAAGACAACACCTCGCTCAGGAAGAACGGGGTCAACACCCAAGGAGGAAAAGGGGTCATGGAAGGACCAGGAAAACCGAAGCTGCTGGAGCAGGTTCGTGAGCGTTGCCGAGTTAAACATTACAGTATCCGTACCGAGCAGTCCTACGTTCACTGGATCAAACGCTATATCTATTTTCACAATAAGCGTCACCCGAAGGAGATGGGGAAGGATGAGGTCGAGGCATTTCTGACGAACCTGGCCGTTGTGGCAAATGTCACTGCCTCGACGCAAAATCTTGCCCTGTCCGCAATTCTTTTTTTATACCGCGAGGTCCTCGATATCAAGCTGCCCTGGCTTGAAAATGTGACGCGGGCCAAAAAACCTGCACGCTTACCTGTCGTATTGACACCCGAGGAAATCGAAAGGGTGTTCGCACATCTAGATGGTACCTACTGGTTGATTGCCAGCCTGATGTATGGAAGTGGTCTCAGGTTGATGGAGGCGCTCAGGTTGCGGGTAAAGGATATAGACTTTGGTCGATATGAGATTACCGTTCGGGAGGGTAAGGGCGGAAAGGATCGGCGTACCATGCTACCGCGTTCACTCGAAGACAAGCTTTTGCTGCAGGTCGAAAAGGTGCGCCAGATCCATAAGCAGGATCGGGAACATGGTGCCGATGCCGTCTACATGCCCTACGCCCTGGAACGCAAGTTCCCTAATGCAGGCTATGAGCTGGGGTGGCAATATCTTTTCCCTGCTAGCAAGCTATCGACTGATCCGCGATCACAGAAATACCGGCGTCATCACCTGGATGCCAAAGCGGTACAGCGCCAGATAAAAAAGGCGGTGAGACAGTCAGGGATCAACAAGCCTGCAACATCGCATTCCTTACGCCACTCATTTGCCACCCAACTGCTAGAGTCAGGCTACGATATCCGTACGGTGCAAGAGTTGCTGGGACACAAGGATGTGAAGACAACGCAAATCTACACTCACGTTCTTAACCGGGGCGGTCAGGCTGTGAAAAGCCCGCTTGATGTGACGGGTTAAACCAAACTCCCAAACCAGAAATCGGTACTCTTCTCCAGAAACTCGTTGTAGGGAATATAGTGCGAACCGTCACAGGAGAAGTTGAGTCCCACCATGCCGTTGATGATGTTAAGCGAACCGGAACGCAGGTAGACGTTTTCGTCGGCAAATCGTAGTGCCTTGAAGATCTCAAACACCGGTCGGATTTCATCGGGCTTGACCACCGCGCGTTCGTGATAGGGACGACGCGGATAGGCGAGGCAGGTATCGGGATCGGTCAGGTCCTCGATGCTGAGCAGGCGATAGATGAAGGGGTCATCCACCTGCCACACGGTGGCGCGGTTGCTGGAGTAGTGCAGCTTGCCGTGGTAGACGCCGTGGGTGGTCATGAGCTCGGTCATGAGGGCAATGACCTCGTCCATTTTTTGATCCATGAGGCTTTCCACACGATGCTGCTGGAACACGCCACTGCGAATGGCCGGATCGCCCTTGTGTTGGCGCCAGGTGGAGGGTTCCTTGTAAAGCTTCTCGGTGAATGGCAGCTCGCGCAGATCAAAATCGGCGCCGAGATAGCCGATCCGTTGGCCGGAGGTATCACGAATGACCTGAATGGCGGTAAGCGATGGACGCTTTCGATTCTTACTGATGTAGGCATCGGATAGCTTGAAGTCGATGTCGCCGTGTACCCCTTGCATATAGGGTCTGTCGCTGCGATCACGACCAAGGTGCCGGTCATCGGGCCCTTCGGGTGTGATGTTATCGGTCAACTGCACGCCGCTGGCATTCATCACGTAGAGATGTTTGCAGTTCGAGAAATTGGGCAGGATGTCGGCAAGCAGCTCTTCCAGTGCCATGCGATTGTCGATGATGGCGGCACAGCGCTGGGCAAGCGTGTGCATCTCGGAACCGAGTAGGTCGGCCAGCATTTCACGCTGACGGTGGACACTCCGTTGCAGGCTGGTCTGGGTCACGAGTTAGATGGCTCCAATATGATCTTCTTTCTCTAGTTGTTGTTCTTCCTGCTGTAGGGCCCACATTTCGGCATAGAGGCCGCCGCGTTCCAGCAGTTGTTGATGCGTGCCCTGCTCTTCTATGCGCCCGTCCTGAAGCACGATGATGTTGTCGGCATCGACGATGGTCGACAGACGGTGGGCGATGACCAGCGTGGTGCGTTTCTCGGCCACGTCACGCAGTGCCTGGTTGATCTGTTTCTCGGTCTGGCTGTCCAGGGAGGAGGTGGCCTCGTCGAAGATCAGCAGGGGCGGCGACTTGAGGATGACGCGGGCAATCGCCACGCGCTGCTTCTCGCCGCCGGACAATTTAAGACCGCGTTCGCCGACAATGGTTTCGTACTTGTCGGGCAGACCCTCAATGAAGTCATGGATATTGGCCAGCCTGGCGGCATGCTCGACCTCGTCTCGCGTGGCGCCTTCCCGCGCATAGGCGATGTTGTGATAGATGGTGTCATTGAACAGCACCGTGTCCTGGGGCACGATGCCGATGGTGCGGCGCAGGCTGTCCTGAGTGACATCGCGCAGGTCCTGGCCATCGACGCGTATGCTGCCCTCGATGACATCATAAAAACGGTACAACAATCTCGACAGGGTGGATTTGCCGGCGCCGGAAGGGCCCACTACCGCAACCTTGTGGCCGGCGGGTATGTGAAAATTGATGTCCTTAAGGATGGCTCGGTCATCCTTGTAATGAAAGCTGACATGATCGAATTCCAC
Organism: Gammaproteobacteria bacterium; assembly: GCA_014762495.1. Taxonomy (GTDB): domain Bacteria; phylum Pseudomonadota; class Gammaproteobacteria; order Thiohalospirales; family Thiohalospiraceae; genus JABURT01. The sequence continues at coordinate 17,739 of JABURT010000085.1, forward strand.
CGCACCCTGATGGATCTCGATGGCCTTCGCGCCGGGCCGGTCCTTGATCTCGTTTTGCGTGTCCATGAGCTTGAACAGCAGATCCATGTCGGCGAGTGAGTGACGCAGCATGCGATAGATGATGCCGAGGAAGCCGAGTGGCATGAACAGTTGCAGCATCATGGTGTTGACCAGTACCAGGTCGCCCAGGCTCATACTGCCCTTGAGTACGCCCTGGGTGGCGTAGATCATGATCAGGGTGACGCCGATGGCGATGATAAAGCCCTGGCCGAAGTTCAATAGCGACATGGAGGTCTGGCTCTTGACCGCGGCGTTTTCCCAGTCGGTGAGCGTGGAGTCGTAGCGACTCACCTCCAGTTGTTCATTATTAAAGTACTTCACCGTTTCGTAGTTAATGAGGCCGTCCAGGGCCATGGAATTGGCCTGTGAATCGAGACGGTTCATCTTGTGTCGGTAGTGCATGCGCCAATTGGTGACCATGATGGTAAAGGCGACATAGATCGCCACCGTGGAGAAGGTCACGATGGTAAAGACGATCTCATACTTGCCGAGCAGGATAATCGCCACCAGGGTGAACTCGGCCGCCGTTGGCAGGATGTTGAAGACCAGGTAGTTGAGGATGGAGCTGACGCTATTGGTGCCGCGCTCCAGGTCGCGCGAAATACCGCCGGTCTGTCGTTCCAGGTGAAAGCGCAGCGACAGGGAATAGAGGTGCTGTATTACCTGATGCGAGAGCTTGCGCATGGCACCGTAGCGCACGCGCGCGAAGATGGCGTCGCGCAACTCATTGAATAGTGAGTTACCGGCGCGCAGGGCACCGTAGGCAAGCAGCAACATCAGCGGCAGGGTCGCGGTCGATAGGTCCTTGTCCAGCGCATCGACAATGTCTTTGAGCACCAATGGCACGCCCACGGTGGCCAGCTTGGCCAGCATCAGGCTGGCGAGCGCAATCAACACCCGGCCCTTGTATTGCCAGATGTAGGGAATGATACGCTTGATGTTACCGAAGTCGTTGCGCTGTTCGTGCGGCGCCTCGGTGTAACGATGTACGGCCATATGGAATTTGACTTTGGATAAGTCAATCCATGATATCAGACTCGACGCCGACTCTCAGTCGGAGAATGTCCCTATCAATACTGGGCGATCAGGCTGGCACCGGCCGTCAGCAGCAGGACAGCGATGATCGCACTGAACTGGCGCGCACTCAGGCGACTGTGGGTGCGCATACCCAGGTGCATACCCAGCATCACCAACGGCAGGGAGGCAATCACGAGTAAGACTGTCTTGAGCTCATAAAACCCCGCCACGGCATAGCCGCCGAGCCGGATACCGGTGGCGATCATGAAGGCCATGGCGATGGTGGCGACGAAGCTGGTGGGGTCGAGCTGGCGCAGTCGTAGGTAGATGACATAAAAGGGGCCGCCGGTGCCGAACAGGGTATCGACCACGCCGCCGGTGGTGGTAAATGGCAGCGCCCATATCCTGGAGCCCTTGAATTGGGGTAGCGGCAGTAGTGAGTAGAGGGCATAGAGGATCACAAAACCGCCCAGCCAGATCTTAAGCGCCTCACGATCGGCCTGGATGAAGAGAAACATGGCGAATAGCATCCCCAGGGCCGAGAGTGGGATGATGAGGGCGATCTCCTTCCACTGAACCGAGCGGCGGTGATGCAGGCCGTGGCCAAGGGCGGCGAGATAGTCCAGCGCGCCCACGTAGGGGACGACGAACTCCAGCGGCATGAACAGGGCCAGGGTGGGTATGGCGATGAGACCCGAGCCGTAACCGGCGATGCCACGGATGTAATAGGCCCCCAGCAGGATGGCAAAGATCAGGAAGTAAGTGAGGACCTGGTCACCCGGCATATCAGCGATAGGCCAGGGCCGCTAGATAACCGACATACCAAAACGGCTCTCGTAGTAAGCCCTCATGGCTAAGTCGCAGGGCCCCTTCTGCGCGCTCGCGCAGGGCTTTATCACGAGAGCGCAGGCCCAGCCGTATGAGCGTGGCCGAAGGCGAGGGCAGTACGTCGTCGCTTAACATCGCATCACGGTTGCCGTATTGCAGAAACATCGCTTCGCTACGTTGCCAGCCCTGATCATAGAAGCGTTTCCAGGCCTGTTGCTGCAGGGTCTTCACAAGATTCGCTGTCGACTCACTATTGCTAGCAGACCAGTCCTGCAGTGCCTGTGCCGCCAGGGCATAGTCTTCCACCCCGGCCTTGCCCAGGGGCTTGCCATCGGCATGGGCTCGACTCAATGCCTTGCCGTCCCATAACTGGCGGGTCAAAAACTCCGCCGTCTTCTCTGCGGCCTGGCGATAACGGGGTTTATCGCTGGCCGCCACGGCCCTGGACAGGGCCGACATGCTTAGCCCATTCCAGGCCGCCAGGCGTTTATCGTCCTTCGGCAGGACGCGTGACTGACGAGCGGCAAAGAGTTTTTTCTTGCTAGAGTCGAGCAAGGCGATGATCGCTTCCTGGGGCTGCGATAACTGTTCGGCCAGGGCCTGGGTCGTCGTTGCCTGCACGGCGTGATAGCCCTCGTCGAGCGGTTTGATGCCGTTTAGTTTCCAGAACCGGCTGGCGACTTCGTATTCCTTCGATGAAAGCACCTGTTTCAGCTCTTCCTCCTGCCACAGGTAATAACCGCCCTCCACGTTTTTGTCATCGACGGCCGACAGGCTGGCGATAAAGGCGCCGTCTTCATGCCACATCTCGCGTAGCATGAAGTCCACCGTTTCCAGTGCGATCTGTCGATAGTCGGGCCGCTGGAAGATAGTCGCGGCATCGAAGTAGAGACTGGCAAGCAGGGCGTTGTCGTAGAGCATCTTTTCAAAGTGCGGCACCTGCCAGCCGGGGTCGACCACGTAGCGATAAAACCCGCCGCCGATTTGATCGCGCAGGCCCTGGGTCGCCATATGATCCAGGGTCAGTTCTAGGAACTCACCCAGGCGCTTATCCTTTTCCGCATCATAGCGCTGCATTAAATAGTGCAGTTGAGGCGCCATGGGGAATTTGTTCTCCTGGCCGAAACCGCCTTGCAGCTCGTCGGCCATTTGCCAGACCTGGGTCATGAGGGTCTGGTGATAGTTCTTGATATCGTGTGCCGTGGCGCGGTGGGGGGCCGGTGGCTGTTTTTGCCTCGCCAGTTCCATGGCGCCTCGCGCGGCATCCTGTTTCAATGTCGAGCGATCGCTTTGCCATAACGACACCAGCTTTTCCATTAATCCCTTAAAGTCGCCCGGCGGCAGGTAGACCAGTCCCACCAGGGGATGACCCTCGGGCGTGATAAAGGCATTGAGTGGCCAGCCGGAGTAGCCCTGCGTGTTTTCCAGGAAGTTGATGAGATAGGCATCAAGGGCCGGATTCAGTTCTCGGTCTACCTTGACCGGGATGAAGTGCTCGTTGATGTAGGCGGCGATCTCGGGATTTTGATAGCTCTCGCGTTGCATCACGTGACACCAGTGGCAGGAGAAGTAGCCGCTGGAGACGAACAACAGCTTGTCCTGTTCACGTGAGGCCTTAAAGGCCGTTTCGTCCCAGCTTTGCCACTTGACCGGGTCCTGTCCATGCATCGCAAGATAGGGGGAGGGGTGATCGCCAAGACGGTTCTGTAACGCCGCCTTTGCCATGGCAGGCAACGAAATGCTCAGGACGATAAAAAACATCAATGAACGCATGGGTAAATCCTGTCTCAATCCAGCATTATGTATAACGGGAATCGGGAGCTGACGCCAGGGTGAGGTCGGCTGATGCCGAGCTGAGTGAACGCGCCTTCTGTGCGATAATGGCCGTTTTTAAACGGTCGCAAGAGCCGTGCCCGGATTAACCCTGTATGAGTGAGGAGAGTAATTTGAACAAGATCGGGATCGCAGTACTGGCTGGTTTGCTGTTGGCAGGTTCGGCCCAGGCCCATGAAGAGAAATCGGACAATTCCTGGTGGTGGAGCAATGACTGGTGGTTCGAGGGCAAACTGCCCGTTACGCAGAATCATGACGTCAAACTGGAAAAAGGTAGCATTGAGACGAGCGATGTCGAGATCCCCTATCTGGTGGCACGTCCCGCCGATGGTAAAAAATATCCGGCGGTGCTGTTCCAGCATGGCCGTCGCGGACTGGACGATTTGATTACCCTGCATGTCAAACGACTGGCCGCGCGCGGCTTCGTGGTACTGGCCGCCGATGTCTTCTCCGGCCGTTTTATCGAGAAGTATCCCATCGAACACGACTATGCCGTGGAGGGAGACGTCAATGCCGCGCTGGATAAACTGTTAACACGCAAGGACATCAGCAGCGACAAGGTCTGCACCTATTCGCACACACGCGGTGGTTACATGACCCTCAAGGTAGCGGTGAGCAAGCAGCGCCAGGAAGACGCCATCGCCTGTTATGTGTCGTATTACCCGCACATGCAGGACCCCAACGCCCCGGAGGCGATGCAGGTCTATCGCTACGCCACCGAGGCCGACGAGCTCAAGATCCCCACCCTCATCTTTATCGGTGACCAGGAGCAGTACCAGCGTCGTCGCGGTATCGAGATGGCGGTAAATTCATTGCAGGAGAAGGGACGCGATGCGCGCCTGATCATCTATCCCGGTGTCGGTCGTGGCTTTGACTTCCGTCCCGAGAGCGTGCGGTCGTTTGCAGATGACCTGGCCGCCAAGGATGCGATTCAGCGTGCCAGTCGTTTTATGAGGAAACACCTGGACTAAAAAGGCATCATGCCTCTTTCATTTGCCTTATCAAGGGGGCTGGGTTACCACTTTCATCGTTCATGTTCCCTACTGGAATATAGAGCCTGAAGCTTGTGCCCAGCCCCTTTGTTGTGTCAACTATGATGTGACCGCCGATTTCGTGCATGATGTTATGAACCATGAACAGGCCGAGTCCGGTTCCCTGATCTTTGGCCTTGGTGGTGAATAAGGGTTCAAAAAGCTTTACAAGTTTATCTTGCTCGATTCCTTCTCCCTCGTCTGTAACGACTAACTCCATGTAAATACCGTCAAATTCTTCACCACAGGATGTACATTGATCTTGGCCCAGAAAAACCTCGGCGGCTGCAATATGAATCCTCCCATCACCTTCCATGGCATCTCTGGCATTGGTACAAAGGTTAAGAATGATCTGTTGCAGCTGGAAGGGCGCGATAGGCAATGAATTGTTGGTTATCCGGATGTCATGGGTCAATATGATCCGAGAAGTCAGACCGTGCTCGAGCACGGATATTATATTCATAATGGTCGTAGTGGGATCATTAGTTGAGTTTTGACTGTCGTGTGAGTGACAGAAAGACATCATTTGACGGATCATCTGTTTGGCATTGTCCGAAGCGGAAATTATTTGATCGAGGTATTGCTCCTGCGTCGACTTGTCTACATCATCGAGTGTTTTTAATAAATCTGAATAACCGGAGATACAGGACAATACATTATTGAAGTCATGAGCGATGCCGCTAGCCAGGAGTCCTATGGATTCCATCTTTTGCGCCTGTTTGAGTTGCAGGAGCAGATTGATACGTTCTGACTCGGCAGATTTCTGATCTCTCAGATCATGTATATAAGTAGCAAAGCGACTTCCGTTGGATGTTTCGAAACCGGTCAATGCTGCGGCAACGGGGATTTCATCTTCGTCCGTCGAAATGATTGTGATCTCTCCATGACAGAGATCACTTAATTCACACATGCAGCATTCTGTTTCCAAACAGTCGATATTGGATCTAGCCTCCTTTATATAGTCGAGCAGATTGACGGAATTTGCGTCACGATAATGTAGTCCTACAATATCGTAAAAAGATTTATTTGCCTCCTCAATATTTCCATCCTTATCAACTACAACGACAGCGTCGCTTGCCCCATTGAATATCGCCATATAGCGTTTTTGTTTGTCGGTGAGTAATTTTTCCCGGTGTCGTATGCGCTTTACCATCTCATTAAATGTTATAGACAGTAATCCGATTTCATCTTTTCCCTTTGGGAATCTTGTCTTAGTGTAATTCCCGTTAGCGGCGCGTACTGCCGAATCTGTTAAGTGCTTGATGGACAATAACAGGCCTCGTATAAATATTATCGCAATAAATATGCTTGAGAGAGTGAACAGGATGGCAAATATATGGCCGGTTGTTTGTGACTTTGAAAGCTCTTCGAAAAGTTCTCCTTTTGGAACCATCTGTATGGCTATGATGTTGTTCGAGTATTTTTGATCGGGTGTAAGGTATACCATGTTTAGAAATTGTGTTTTTCCGTTCAGAGTGATCTCTTTGCTGACGCCGTTTCTGTCCAGGTTTCTCAACACATTTGCAAGGCTTGGGTAATCATATACTAGGCGTTCCTGTTTGTTGAAATCGAAGGCGAATTCTTTTTGCTTGTTAGGATGGACCAGGTAGTCGCCCTGCTCATTGATTAGGTAAAGGGTAGTATTCTTATCAACCATATTCTTGATGGCCGAAAAGGCATGAGTCAGATCTATGTTGATGATGAGTGTGGCAAACAATTTTTCCATGTCTGTGAATACAGGAACTGCAACGCGAACAGTAGGTTTATAGGGCTTTTCGATTTTTCCATATTCACGATTGAGATCGATACTAGAGTAGTAGTAATCACCCTTGGATAATTTCAGTATATCTTTGTAGTAATCTCTACTGCTCTTGTTTTGTAGTTCTTTCTCGGATACAACCACGATGCCATTTGCATCTCTGTTCACCCGTACGATCTCATAGCCACCATTTGCAATGCCGATGAGTCTAACCTGCATATAATCTGGGCTGGCTTGCATGAATGAAATAAATTTCCTTGCCAATCTCTCCTTAAGTTCGGAGAGTTGCGGGCTCTCGGTGTCGTTGTTGAGTTCGGTTAGCAGTGATGTAAAGGAAGGTGAGTGAAGAATAACTCTTAAATCACGACGGGCGCTGTTCCAGCTATCAAATAACTCATATGACTGGAGTTTTTCCTCAAGCAATCGTATATGATTATGCTTCTCCAGAATGATTTTATTACTTCCCTCACTGTAAATGTATCCCAGCACAAGGGAAGTGATGGCAATTGTCCCGGCAATGAACAGGATAATCCTGGTTCCTAGACTCTTGCTTAATGGGATGTCATTACGAAATGTGGCGTCATTTCCATCTTGCTGCAAATCCATGTGCATAACCTTGTAACGCTGTGGATACTAAAGCATAGCAATTCACTCTGGGAATACTGTTAACGAATGTTAAAAATAACGGTACCCCAATCCAAAAATGAGATATCGCACATAAAACTTATCGGATTGCTCGTTTTATATATGGATAATCAGGTATGACGAGTAGGGATACTTGAAATCAAAAAAGGCGCTTATAGAGAAAGCGCCTGTGTGTGGTTCGATGTCTTAGTTCTTGTCCTTGTCCGGTTTGCCATCCGATTCGTCCGGTGTGCTCCCGTCTGCATTCTCTTGTGTTGGGCTACTGTCCTCATCTTCTTCGGCTTCTTTCCTTTGACGCTCGAATTCGGCCGCTTCTTCCGCTTCGATGCGGTCAAGCTCGGCTTCCATTTGTTCTTCGGTCATTTGCTCGAATTCATTTTCCACGTCATCGGCAAAGACCAGGCCGGCGTTTTCGGGATAGGTCTTGCCGGAACCGTCCTGTGGGCCCTCGTCATCGGGCTCGGGATCGTCCCCATAGCGTTCACGATATTCGTCTTCCGTGGCGATGATATCGTGCGATTCATCTTCTTCCTTATTGCGTACGAAGAAGCGGGAGAAGATCACACCCAGTTCGAACAGGATCCACATAGGCAGCGCAAGCAGGGTTTGCGAGATGACATCGGGCGGTGTCAGCATCATACCGATGACGAAGGCACCGACGATGATAAAGGGGCGTTTGCTGGCCAGCTTTTTCGGCGTGGTCATTCCGGTCCACACCAGGATGATGGTGGCGATGGGGACCTCGAAGGCGACACCAAAGGCAAAGAACATGGTGAGGGCGAAACTCAGGTATTCGCTGATGTCCGGCGTCCAGGCCACGCCGGCGGGGGCGAAGTTGGCCATGAACTGGTAGACCAGCGGCATGACCACGTAATAGGCAAAGGCGACGCCGCCGTAGAAGAGGATGATGCTGGAGAAGATGAGCGGGAACACCAGCTTGCGTTCATGCTGATACAGTCCCGGCGCGATAAAGGCCCACAGTTGATAGAGAATGACCGGGATGGCGATGTAAAAGGACAGCACCATGGTCAGCTTGAAGGGCGTCAGGAACGGCGAGGCCACGCCGGTGGCGATCATGCTGCCGCCCTCGGGCAGGTTCGCCAGCAGAGGGCCGGAAAAGATGGCGTAGATTTCGTTGGCGAAGGAGAACAGGGCAAGGAAGACGATGAGCATCGCCAGCACCGCCTTCATCAGGCGATCGCGCAACTCCACCAGGTGGGCGAGGAAGGGGAGTTCCTGCTCAAGATTGCTGTCAGGATTTGCCATCACCGCCCTTTACGCTGTCTTTGTCAGGCGTCTCTTCGTCCGAAGCCTTGTCTTCAGTCTTAGCTTCCTCGGGCTTGTCCTTATCGGCCTTGGAGTCGTCGTCGATGGCGTGCATGACATACTGGTCCTTGGCCTCCTGGATACTGGCGCGGGTCTCGTTGAGCATGTCGCGCAGTTCGTTGATCTCACCTTCTTTGGCATCCATCATCTTGCGGATTTCTTCGGTATTGAGTTCCTTTTCCAGATCAGCGCGGGTATGGGCCACGAAGTTACGTACCTTAGCGGTCCAGCTTCCTAGCGTACGCGCGACAGCAGGCAGGCGCTCGGGGCCGATGACCACAAGGGCCACGACACCGATGAGCAGCATCTCCCAAAAGCCGATATCAAACATAATAGAGGTTCAGGCAGCGTGTTATTTTTCGTTCTTTTCCTTGCTCGCCTCACCTTCGATGACGCGGCCCTGCTCGTCCTTCTTCTCTTCGATCTTGTCGTCCTCTTCCTTCATGGACTTCTTGAAGCCCTTGACCGCGGAACCCAGATCGGTGCCGATGTTACGCAGGCGCTTGGCGCCGAACAGCAACAGGACGATTGCCAGGATGATTAATAAT
>JABURT010000221.1 GCA_014762495.1 Gammaproteobacteria bacterium
CCAGGGTGAGACATCCGAGGTATAGGTTCCATAGCCCTTGCCGGGACGTCCTACATAATCCAGGGTGACATCGCCATGGACGGCATCGATCACTTCCCTGATGTTGGTACTAAATCCATCGGTGACGCTGTATAGGTCGACAGCGGGGACTGCCTCATCCAACCAGATGCCATGGGCGATATAGAGTGGGGCCTCGCCAGCCGCTTCACGCGCGATGTTGAAGTCATATACGGCATCGTAGAAAAAATCCATGTGCAGGGTATAGACACGGACGACATTGATACCGGCGTCGGTCATCAGACCAAACCATCTAATGAAGTCCTCATAGGTCGCCGCAGTTTCCAGGTCGCCGGCGTATTTGCCGGGGCTGGCGACGCCCAGGTTGACGCCCTTGATGAACAGATCGGCATAGCTGCAGTCGGTACTTTGATAGACGGCAAGCTGTTGGCTGTTGGCCTTGAACCGGGCTTCGGGTATATGGGTGGGATCACAGCTATCGCCATTAGATGCATTTCCGCCGCCTCCGCAGGCGGTCAGAAAGAACAGCAACACAAGTGGCCAGACTGCCTTGAACATAGATGTGGGATCCATCGAACATGACGTATCTCATTGTCGTTCAAGTGCACGGGACAAACGAGCCGATGTGTGGGGAACTGTGTAAATTATGGGTAAATTGATCGGCGGTTTAGCGGTTTTCGAAGCTGCAAGGGTGTCAGGCATGGGAGCCGCTTCAGAGTGTGACGCAAATTTCGCAAACGCGCACAGTACACGAGTAGGTCAGATTTTCGTTAACATGGCTATCCACCTGCGACAAAGGGCGACGAATGCCTTCTATAACCGAGATTAAGACCAGAATCGCCGAACTTAAGGAAACCGTGGACGGAGTTCTGGGTGAGTATGTCGAGGGGATCAGTGAACATCGGTTGCTCGGCGAACTACGCGAGACACCTGGCATGGAGTGGATGCAAGGTAAGCCTGCCGATACCCTGGGCCTGTTTCAACGTCACTTCCTGCTGTTCCATGTGCTCTATCTCTTGCAACAGAGAGATTGGCAGGCACAGCGCGCCCATCTTGAGATCTCGCCACTGAAGATCATCCGCATGCCCTACCGCCCCGGCCTTTCCGGCTTACAGGAGTCGGACCCATTGCGCAGTTATTATCTCGATCTCAACAATCTGGAGACAACCACAGGAGATGAGGTGGATTCGATGCTGGATAATTTCTGGCAACGCTATCTCGCCGGAGAGGGCCGGCAGGAGGCACTGCAGGCGCTGGGTCTTGAAGAGCCTGTGGATCGAAAGATTATCGAGAAGCGCTATCGCGAACTGGCCGCTCGGCATCACCCTGATCGCGGCGGCGATACCGAAGAGCAGACAAAGCTCAACAAGGCCGTGAAGATTCTGAGACAATACTACACTTCATAGTCAGTCTTGATCCCTGAATAAATATGCCACTTGTCACCCTGCGCGACCTCTCCCTGGCCATTGGCCACGAACCCCTGTTTGACCATATCGATCTGAATATCGAGGAGGGCGAACGCGTCTGCCTGGTGGGGCGTAATGGCGCCGGTAAATCGACCTTGTTGCGCCTGCTGAACGGTCAGCTCCAGGCAGACAGTGGCGATATCGAACGCAGTCGCGAGCTGGTTATGGCCATGCTGGGCCAGGAGGTCCCCGCCGAGCTCAGTGGCACCATCTATGACATCGTGGCCGACGGCCTTGGCGAGAGCGGTGAGCTGCTCAAGCGCTATCACGAGCTAAGCCAGAACCTGGAGCAGGACGGGGCCATGGATCGCCTGCAGAGACTTCAGGATGAACTGGATGCCTGCGACGGCTGGCAGTATACGCAACGGGTGGAGGCGGAGATCACCCGCATCGGCATGGACCCGGAGCAGCGTTTCGAGGCCCTCTCAGGAGGTATGAAACGGCGCGTGCTGCTGGCCCGAGCCCTGGTCTGCCAGCCCAACCTGCTGCTGCTGGACGAGCCCACCAACCACCTCGATATTGAAGGCATCGAGTGGCTGGAGGGTATGCTCAAGGGCTTTGCCGGCGCCATCCTCTTCGTTACCCACGACCGTGCCTTCCTCCAGGCCCTGGCCACGCGCATCATCGAGCTCGACCGGGGACACGTCAGCAGCTGGCCGGGGGATTATGAAAACTACCTCAGGCGCAAGCAAGAGCAGTTGGAGGCGGAGCAGAAGGCCAATGCCCGCTTCGATAAAAAACTCTCCGAGGAGGAGACCTGGATCCGCCAGGGGATCAAGGCGCGGCGCACCCGCAACGAGGGCCGGGTTCGGGCCCTGAAGGCCCTGCGCGAAGAGCGCGGTCAGCGCCGGGAGCAACAGGGCAAGGCGCAGTTCAACCTGCAGGATGCCCAGCGCTCGGGCAAGATCGTCATCGAGGTGGAGGGTGTCAATTTCGCCTATGAAGGCCGTCCCATCGTGCGTGACTTCTCCACCCTCATCGTGCGCGGCGATCGCATCGGTATCGTCGGGCCCAACGGCAGTGGCAAGACCACCCTGTTGAAGTTGCTGCTGGGTCAGCTCGAACCGCAAGCGGGTACGGTCAAGTTGGGCACCAATGTCGAGCTGGCCTACTTCGACCAGCACCGCGCGGTCCTGGACGAAGAGGCCTCGGTGGCCGACAACGTCGCCGAGGGCAAGGACCGACTACAGATCGGCAACAAGACCCAGCACGTGTTGGGTTACCTGCAGGAATTCCTCTTCACCCCGGCCCGTGCCCGCACCCCGGTCAAGGCACTCTCCGGCGGCGAGCGTAACCGCCTGTTGCTGGCACGCCTGTTTACCCGCCCCTTCAATCTGCTGGTGATGGACGAACCCACCAACGACCTCGATGTCGAGACACTGGAGCTGCTGGAGGAATTGTTGATCCAGTACCAGGGTACCCTGCTGCTGGTCAGCCACGACCGTGAGTTCATCAACAACGTAGTCACCAGTACCCTGGTGATGGAGGGCGGCGGTCGCGTGGGCGAATACGTCGGTGGCTACGATGACTGGCTGCGCCAGCGAGATGAAGCGCCTGCAGACAAAGCGGTCATGAAGAGCGGACAGCCGAAGCCAGGCAAGCCGGAAGATAAGCCGAGCAAAAAGAAACTGGGGTATAAGGCGCAACGGGAACTCGATGCCCTGCCCAGGCGTATCGAGGAGCTCGAGCAGACCCTGGCGGCACTGCAGCAGGAATTGAGCGACCCTGAACTCTATCGGGAAAATCCCGACCGGGTCAGCGGGCTCAATGCCGAAATGGAAGCCGCCGAGGCGGAACTGGAGCAGGCCTTTTCACGCTGGGAAGAGCTGGAGGCCCAGCAGTAGACGCGGCGTTAGTCCGTGCCGCGGACGATCAGGGGCACGTACATTTCGTCCGCACTCAGACCGCCATGGACGCCAATCATGTGGAAGTCGGATTCACCGGCGATACGGTCCTTGATGATCCAGCGTCCCTTCATAATCAGTGCGAAGTCACCGATACGATGGGGCAGCTCCGGGTGGGCGATGCCCAGGCCAAATAATCCTTTCGCCAGCATCTCTTCGCGACTCATGACCTCGCAGGCCTCGCTCAATTGCGTCTTAACATAATCGAGGAACTGGTCTCGCCTGTCGGCGTGGACATAACAAAAGGCCAGCCTTGGCTCACCGCATAGCGGCATGCTCAGACACTCCTGTAGTGGCGGATGATCATGCAGCCAAAGGGTATGTTCGGCCGGGGCGTCCACCAGGCCGTGATCGGCGGTGATGAGAAGCAGGGTATCTTCATCCAGACTCGCGGCGAAGGCCTCAATGGCCTCATCCAGTTGCGCCAGGTGCGAGAGTACCTTTTCACTCGCCACCCCATGCATGTGGGAGAGCCGGTCGAGCTCCGACCAGTAGGCGTATAGGTAGAGATTTTCATCCTTCGACAACAGCTCACCGGCTCGGTCGATGCACTCCTGCAGCGATTTGAAGCCGTGGCGCACGGCCGGTCCATAGGTGGTGCGGCTGAAATGGGAGTCGGCGATATAGGCCGGGATCAGGGCATGGCTGGGGCGTTGCCAGGCTTCGAAGATGGAACGCCAGCCGAGGACGGAGTCGAGAGAGATGCCGACATCGTTATAGGCTGCACCACCGCCGCGTGGATGAAAGGGCAGAACGGTGGCGACACTGCCCAGTTCACGCATCCAGGTAAACCAGCCGGTGAGTCCGTGTTGCAGGGGTGCCTTGCCGCTGACAAAGGTGGTGATGGCACTGGCGGTGGTGGTGGGGCAGACCGAGGTCATACGGGCGCGGACATGGCGCGCCAGAAAGCCCTCGGGGCGGTGACGCAGCAGGTGGTCGTGTCCCATGCCATCGATTACCCAGAGCATCACCTTTTTGTAGCGGGCGATCTCTTCATGAGGCAGGGCCTTCAATGGCGGGTAGTCGGTGCACTTTCCTCCCATGGCGGCGGTGAGGGAGGCCATGAGGTTGACGATGCTGTTGTCGTGATAGTCGGGTAGTTCCAATGGATTACTTGTGCTGGGCCAGGGGGCTGGATTGGGCCAATGGATGGCTCAGGACGTCATCGATCCACCGTGCCTGCTGTTCATTAATGGAGCTGATGCCGAGTATGGCGTCGTGGAGTTCCTGCCAGTGTCTTGCCTCAAGGTGACCGTCCTCCTTGAGTGCAGTGACCTTCTCCAGTAAGTCGGCGGCCTGCGGACGGAAGCGCAGCACGCCGGTAGCGGCAGCGCCGGCATGTTTCAACTGGTATGCCATGGAAATGACGGCGATCCAGGTAGCAACCTCTACGGGATCGGAGCCACTATCTAACTTCACCTGAGCTGCGGCGATGCCGTTCTCGTTAAGTTCATAATCCAGTTCACTCAAGGTCTGCTTCACTGCCTCCATGGGTGTCGCAGGTGGTGCGGACTTCTTCAGGAACTTGAACATCAACCACCCTCCACGGCATATAAGGAAGCACCATTATAGCTGAAACCGGTCTGTACCCCAGTTTGGCATATGGATAATGTGAATTGTCATATAGTTTATTCGTCATTGGGGGTGAATGTGAAATCGATTAAAAACATAGCTGAATGTGGATGATTACTAGATCCCATTTGGTGAATAATCGGCACATGGTTTCGGTTACTTATTAAACAGGTCATATGGACAACAGAATCACCGACCTCCTTGCGAGGTTTCGACACCCCTTTCGTAGGCGACCAGGGACAACGGTCGGAGAGGCAGATATACCAGGCCCCAATGCTTCACTGTATGAGCGTGAACACCGGGCATTGAACAATCATGCCATTGTCAGTATCACCGACGCGGCTGGGACCATCATCTACGTCAATGACCTGTTTTGCGAGATCAGCGGATACCAACGTGAGGAGCTGATCGGTAACAACCATCGATTGATCCGCTCGGATTTTCATGCCCCGGAGTTCTACAGCGAGCTTTGGCGCACGATCTCCTCGGGCAAGCTCTGGCGTGGGGAGATCTGCAACCTAAGAAAAGATGGCACCCCCTATTGGGTGGAGTCGACCATTACGCCCTGTCTGGGAGAGCGTGGACAACCCGAACAATATATCTCCATACGCACCGAAATCACACGTATCAAGCAGGCCGAACAGGAGCTGGCAAAACAGAAAGAGCGGCTCAGACGCGGACAGATCTATGCCAACATCGGTACTTGGGAGTGGAACATCCCAAGCGGTGATTTGTTCTGGTCCGAGCGCATCGGTCCACTTTTTGGATATCCCGAAAGAGAGCTCGAAACCTCATACGAGAATTTTCTTGGCGCCGTGCACCCGGATGACCGTGAGATGGTAAGCGCAGCCGTCAATGCCTGCGTCGAGTTTGATGAACCCTATGACATCGAGCATCGCGTGGTGTGGCCGGATGGCACCGTACGCTGGTTGCAGGAACGCGGCGCGGTGGTGCGAGATAAAAATGGTCAGCCCCAGACGATGTTGGGCGTGGTACAGGATATTGACGATCGTAAGCGCTTTGAACTGGCCCTGGCGGAACGTGAAAAGCAATTGCTCGAGGCGCAATGGCTTGCACATATCGGCAATTGGTCGGCTGATCTGATAAGCGGTGCACTGGACTGGTCGGACGAGATCTATCGTATTTTCGGCTATGAACCGAAGGCCATTACCCCTAGCGTCGAGGTCTTTCATCGCGCGGTGCATCCCGATGACCGGGATAAGGTGGCTGCCAGTGAAAAGCGCGCCGAAGCGCATGGCCGCCATGACGTAGTCCATCGTATCGTTCGTCCCGACGGAACGATTCGTTACGTTCATGAGTTAGCTCAGGCCGAATTCGACGAACAAGGCCGCATGGTACGCTTGCAAGGAACGGTTCAGGACGTCACCGCGAGGGAGGAAGCCGCTGCGCGCCTGCAGGAGACCGAAGAGCGCTTCGCCTTTGCCGTCGAGGGGGCCGGTGATGGCATCTGGGACTGGAATATTCCTTCCGGCGAGATGCTGCTGTCGGGAAACTACGAACCCATGTTGGGTTTTGAGGTCGGTGAACTGGAATCGACTATCGAGGCCTGGATCAATAGCGTTCACCCGGAAGACCTGGCCGCGGTGCAGCATCAGCTGCAGGAGTATCTGCACGGCAAAATACCCGAATACTCGATCGAGTTGAGGATGCGCTGCAAAGGCGGTGACTACAAGTGGGTCTTGTGCCGCGGTACCGTGGTGGAGCGGGATGCCTCGGCGACGCCCGTACGCATGATTGGCATCCATAGCGACATCACCCAGCGCAAGCAGGCAGAGCTCGCACTGCTTTCGAATCAGACCAAGCTTAATGGGCTATACCAGCTATCACCCCTGGGTATTGCACTCACCGACATGGATGGAAACTTCATTGAGTTTAACGAGGCATTCCGCCAAATCTGCGGTTACCCTGAGGAAGAGTTACGGACACTGGACTACTGGACCCTGACGCCTCGTGAATACGAGGAACAGGAGGCCGCCCAACTCGAATCCCTGCGTACGACAGGACGTTATGGTCCCTACGAAAAGGTTTATCGACAGAAAGACGGTAGCCTGATCCCGATTCGACTAAACGGCCTTGTGGTGAAAGATCTGCATGGCACTTCTCATATCTGGTCCATCGTAGAAGACATTACCGAGAGTAAGAATGCACAGGAGCGCCTTACCCTGTTCCAGCGCATTTTTGAGGCATCGGAACAATGTGTCGGCATTACAGATACCGACGGACGCATGGTGTATATGAATCCTGCATATGAGCGCCTGTTGGGATACAGCCAGGATGAAATGTACGGCAAATCCATCACCACTTTCTTTCCCGACGATGAGGTAGATGAATATCTGTCCAAAATCAAAGCTGCGGTAAAGGCGAGACAAAGCTGGACCGGTATTATGCCGGCTGTTACCAAAAGTGGTGAAAAGGTCATGATTGCCAGCAATGTCGGTTACGTGACCGATGACAGTGGCAACATACAGTACTTGTTTAATCTATTTTCCGACTTCGGTGAGGAGCTGCGTCGACGTGAGGAGCTTTCCAACGCCAGGGATGCGGCCGAGCGAGCCAATAAGGCCAAGTCAGAGTTTCTCTCCAGTATGAGCCATGAATTGCGCACGCCCATGAACGCTATTCTTGGTTTTGCCCAACTGATGGAAGTGGACGAGGATTTAACACAAGAGCACCAGGATGGTGTCCATGAGATTCTAAAGGCGGGCAGGCACCTGCTTGATCTCATCAACGATGTGCTGGACCTTGCCAAGGTAGAGTCCGGTCAACTTGATATGTCCCTGGAACCGGTTGAACTCAAGCCTGTTATAAAAGAATGCCTGAGCCTTGTTTCAACACTTGCAGGCAGGAGAGAGGTACGGATACATCATGAAAGTACTGATGGCGTTATCCTGCGAGCGGACCGTACAAGGCTCAAGCAGGTGATACTCAATCTCCTTTCCAATGCCATCAAATACAACCGACTGGGTGGGACGGTTACTTTGTCAGCTAAACCGGAAGATGAAAGCATGGTACGCATCCTGGTCAGCGATACCGGCTACGGGATTGCCAATGACAGACTGTCAGAGTTGTTCGAACCCTTTAAGCGTCTCGATGCAGAAAATAGCGAAATCGAAGGGACTGGTATCGGGCTCACACTGACCAGGCGCATCGTTGAGATCATGGGTGGAGAGGTTGCTGTAGAGAGTGAACAGGGTGTCGGTAGCACCTTCAGTATCCAGCTTCCGGCGGATGAAATATTCGTTCCGACTGTTGCCTCACACGAGTCGCAAGAAACCGTTCAGGTGGAGTCCTTCGCTGATAGTCATCAGTACAAGGTACTGTATGTTGAGGATAATCCTGCCAACCTGAAGTTAGTCGCGCATATTCTCGGTAAACGTAAGCATATACACATGCTGACTGCCCATCTCCCCGAACTCGGTATGGAGCTGGCCAAGGCACGCTTGCCGGAACTGATTATCCTTGATATCAATATGCCAGGTATGGACGGCTATGAACTTCTGCAACAGTTAAAGTCTGATCCAGAATTACAACATATACCCGTGATCGCGCTTACTGCCAATGCCATGCCCTCTGATCTGGAACGCGGGAAACGAGCCGGCTTTGATGCCTACCTGACCAAGCCTCTCGATGTGAGCGCATTCCTGAAATTGGTGGATGAAAAGTTGATGCCCGATCAGTAAGCATCCATAGCCTACAGAATGGGCCCATGGAGAGCGGGGCTGAGTTAGCAAAGTTGTAATCAAGACACAAGAAATTAACAATGCTAGCGACTAGAAAGCGCCGAAAACAATTAAGCTGACAGTTGGTGACTTTTAGTAAAGATCAATTTAGATAACTGCTGGATCAATGGATAACAATAATAGATCACAATATCGAATCCATGAACAAAGCATTGTTGTATTGCTTTTATTCTTGATTCTGGCGGTATCGAATATTTCCCATGCGGAGCCACGGGAATTGTCCGGCACCTGGCTGCAGGCGCCGACATCCGGTTGGTCCTATCAATCCCTTGATAGCCTGGGTGATGAGGCGCTGCATCCTGAAAAGGCGGTTTCCCTGACAGGGGGAAAGTTTGTCTATCACACGGAGTTTGATCTTGCCGAATCGGGCTCTTATGTCATCGATTTTAAGAACACCAGCATCATCGGGCAGTTTCGTCATTATCTCTATGATTCGCAACAGCAACTCCTTGTCACGCTAGAGGGTGGCATCGAGAACCCGACAGCGAATCCCTTTTTCCTGCGTCATGGGCGTGAAGTCGATCTCGCGGCAGGGCGTTATCACCTGGTTACGCTGCTAGACTCAGATTATTACCTGGCCCAACCGGAGCCGTATATTGATACGCTGAACGACTACCGGAATTCCATACGCTCAGGGAATGTCGTGGTACTGGTTGGCCTGGGGATATTCCTCGGTCTTGGCATCTATTACGCGGCACTTGGTTTGGTTCGCTTGCGTATGGCGGAGGGGATGTATGCCCTCTTCATCCTCGGCAATCTCCTATTTAATGCAGGTGGCCACCTACTTGCGTCACAACTTTTCGGTTTTCATTCCATTTATCTGGCCAGTGTTCCCATCCTGTTTTCGAATCTCGCATACATTGCCTTTGTCCGTGCCCTGCTTTGCATAGAGCACGATAACCATCCTTATCTTCATCGTATAGGCTCTGTCCTGATGCTGTTGATGGCGGCCATGCTCGTGGCGGCCATGTTCCTACCCAACTGGTCGCTTGAGTTTGCCCGCTATGGCGTGGGGCTGTTCCTGGTCTACGGTCTGGCGGCCGGCCTGATCAGGGCCCGACAGGGTGATGTCACTGCTCGCTTCTATCTGGTGGCCATTGGCCTGTTCTTCGTCTTCGGCGGTATCGCCATATCTCAGACCCAGCTCGTCGGTGTCTATACCCTGCATATTGAACATGTCGGATTGTTCTCCGTCGCGGTCGAAGTGGTCCTGTTGGCACTGGTACTGGCCTATCAGTTTGGCCAGCTCCACCGCGAGAAAGAACATATTCTCAAGAGTTTGAAGCACAGTCGGCGACTGGCCCATACCGATGCCCTCACCGGCATGCCCAATCGCTATGCCCTGGACAAAGAACTGGAGACACTGCCGCAGGAGGCCAGTCTCACGTTTATCGATCTGGATCGACTCAAGTACTACAACGACCTCTATGGGCATGCCAAGGGTGATGAGCTGTTGATACGATTTTCCAATGAGATGGCGAAGTTGCTGGATAAAAATGCCACCATCTATCGTGTAGGTGGCGACGAGTTTGCCGTTACCTGTCAGCAGGGAAATCTCGACATGATTGAGTCGGTGTTAGCGAAGGTTATTCAGCGCATGCATAAAGCGGGCTTTGAGATGGCCGGTGCCAGTGCG
Organism: Gammaproteobacteria bacterium; assembly: GCA_014762495.1. Taxonomy (GTDB): domain Bacteria; phylum Pseudomonadota; class Gammaproteobacteria; order Thiohalospirales; family Thiohalospiraceae; genus JABURT01. The sequence continues at coordinate 10,358 of JABURT010000221.1, forward strand.
GGTAGCGCCTACGTCAGAGAGAGCCATGATAAGTCCGAGCTCAAGCATCTGGCCGATCTCCGCATGTACGAGAGTAAAAATCGCTACAAAAAAGAACTCGAATGATGTGAATCACCAGTCGACGTAAGAAGTCTGGAGAGGGGGAGAGATGAAGCACAAGTTGGGGCTAGTGTGGCCGGTGATCCTGTTGCTTGTATTGCCGCTAGCGGCGGCATGGTTTGCCTATCCCGAGACACATCTACCCCCCGGGTTTGGCGAATTTCCTCCACAGTTCGTCGAACAGCCCCCGGGCTTCAACCTGAACATCTTTGTCCTTGTCTTGCTGGCCGAACTGGTGGTGGCCTGCATCTATCTCTTTCCGCAGTGGTTTGGATTCAAGCCTGTCACTCATGCCGAGAGGGCTGACACGCGGACCATTCCCTTGCCTGGCTGGTTCTGGGTCGGGCTGGTCCTCACGCTCTTCTTCTGGTGGTTGATGTGGACTCGGGAGACCATGTTCGGCAATCTGGTGTACTATGCCTTCTCGCCCCTATGGTGGGGCTTCATCCTGGTACTGGATGGCATCACCTATCGTCGCAGTGGGGGCTATTCCTTATTGGCCTCGCGTCCAAAAACCTTTTTTATCAGTGCCGTGGTCTCGCTGGTCGGCTGGTGTTTCTTCGAATACACCGATTATTTTGCACTGGGCAACTGGTACTACCCTCAAACCGATCTACCCGGCCTGAGTCATGCCTCGGTAGTCGCCATCTTCCTGATCGCCTACACCACGGTATGGCCCGCCATCTTCGAGTGGTACACCCTTTTGAACACCTTCCCGAAACTGGTCGGTCGATATGCCAATGGGCCGAAGCTTGCATTGCCCGGCAAGACGCTGACTTGGATTGGTCTGGCCCTCATCGTTGCCATGGTATTTTGGCCCTACCACTTCTTCTGGGCGCAGTGGATCGGTGCCATGGCGGTCTTTGCCGGCGTTCTGATTCGTGCCGGGATCGCATCGCCCTTCTCCGCCATGGCCGCGGGCAACTGGAGCCCCGTGGCCTTGATTGCGCTGGCCTCGCTGATAAATGGCCTGTTCTGGGAGATATGGAATTGGGGCAGTGTCCACCTTGATCCGACATTGCCCGCCACCAATCCCAATTACTGGGTCTATGACACGCCCTACGTCAATGTCATCCACCTATTCGTCGAGATGCCCCTGCTGGGCTTCGCCGGTTACCTGCCCTTCGGCATCATGGTCTGGGTGATGTTTATCTGGGCGGGCAAGGTATTTGGATTCAATACCCATTTATTGAAGGCTGAATAGTCCAGCCAGGGCGTTACTGTCAGGCCGCCTGTAGCGGAGAAATATTCCCTGAGAAGGCCCCTTGCCGCAATAATTTAGGCGCAGTATCTGGTGATTTCATGTACAATCGCGCCTTCTTTGAAAACGCCCTCGAGGCAGGCAAGTACCCCCATGATCGAGAATCTCCGTAACATCGCCATTATTGCCCACGTCGACCACGGTAAGACCACCCTGGTGGACCAGCTCCTTAAGCAGTCGCAGACCCTGGACGAGCGCACCCAGCTGGAGGAGCGCGCCATGGACTCCAACGACCAGGAGCGCGAGCGTGGCATTACCATCCTGGCCAAGAACACCGCCATCCGCTGGAACGACTACCGCATCAATATCGTCGACACCCCCGGCCACGCCGACTTCGGCGGCGAGGTGGAGCGTGTCCTCTCCATGGTGGATTCTGTTCTGCTGCTGGTGGACGCGGTGGAAGGTCCCATGCCGCAGACCCGTTTCGTCACCGAAAAGGCCCTCAAGCGCGGCCTCAAGCCGATTGTCGTCATCAACAAGATCGACCGCCCCGGAGCCCGCCCCGACTGGGTGCTGGACCAGACCTTCGACCTCTTCGATCGCCTGGGCGCCAACGACGAGCAGCTCGATTTCCCGGTGGTCTATGCCTCCGGCCTCAACGGCTTCGCCGGTCTCGATGAAGATGTGCGCGAGGGGGATATGACGCCCCTGTTTGAGGTGATTGTGAAGGACGTGGCGGCACCCGACGTCGACCCTGACGGCCCTTTCCAGATGCAGGTCTCACAGCTGGACTACAACAGCTATGTGGGGGTTATCGGTATTGGCCGGATCATGCGCGGCAAGGTCAAGACCAATAGCCCGGTCACTATCGTCGATCGTGAGGGTAAGACCCGTAAGGGCCGTGTGCAGCAGATTCTGGGCTTTCTCGGTCTCGAACGTATCGAGGTGGAGGAGGCCACCGCTGGCGATATCATCGCCTTCTCCGGCATCGAGGAGCTGTTCATCTCCGATACCCTGTGCGACCCGAACAATGTCGAGGCACTGCCGCCGCTGACCGTGGATGAACCCACCGTGAGCATGACCTTTCAGGTCAATACCTCACCCTTTGCGGGTAAGGACGGTAAGTACATCACCTCGCGCAATATTCGCGAGCGTCTGGACAAGGAGTTGCTGCACAATGTGGCCCTGCGCGTAGAGGATACCGGGGACCCCGACAGGTTCCGTGTCTCAGGCCGTGGCGAACTGCATCTCTCCGTGCTGATCGAAAACATGCGCCGCGAGGGCTTCGAGCTGGGTGTTTCCCGCCCCGAGGTCATCTTCAAGGAGGTCGATGGCGAGACCCACGAACCCTATGAGCAACTCACCATTGACGTGGAGGAGGAACATCAGGGCACGGTGATCGAGAAGCTCAACCTGCGTGGCGGTGACATGAAGAACATGGCACCGGACGGCAAGGGGCGCATCCGTATCGACTTCATTATCCCCTCGCGCGGCCTCATCGGTTTCCGTACCGAGTTCCTGACCGCCACTCAGGGCACCGGCCTTATCTATAGTGTTTTCGACCACTACGGACCGAAGAAGAAGGGCGAATACGGCCAGCGTATCAATGGGGTGCTCATTGCCAACGGTCCCGGCAAGGCCCTGGCCTATGCCCTGTTCAACCTGCAGGACCGCGGCCGCCTCTTTATCGGCCATGGGGCGGAGGTCTACGAGGGCATGGTCATCGGCATCCATTCGCGCGATAACGATCTGGTGGTGAACCCCTTGAAGGCCAAGCAGCTCACCAATATTCGCGCCGCCGGCACGGATGAAAACCTGATCCTCTCGCCGCCCATCCAGATGACACTGGAGCAGGCGCTGGAGTTTATCGATGAGGACGAACTGGTGGAAGTGACCCCCCACAATATCCGGGTGCGCAAAAAGCTGTTGCAGGAACACGAACGCAAAAAGGCCTCACGAGCCAAGGAAGCGTAATTGCGGACTGTAAAACTGAGAACGGGCGCTGCGGCGCCCGTTTTTGTTTGTATCGGTGCATAAATATAAAAAACAGACTGTCCTGGTATGAGCATGGCAATCATGCTTCCGGCCTTCCTTGCACCCAAAGAGCGGGCATAAAACCTCCAGGGTATAGCGCTTATTCTGAGAATATCCTGCTCCTGCAGATACCCACAGAACGGGCATAAATCCATGTGCCTGCAGGATACGTCCATCCTTGTCTCATAGAATCTCTGCGGGCTTGATTCGCCACGATGTGGCTCACCGCTACGCGGCAGCTTCGCTGTCCCGTTTTGCAATGCTCAAAACGGTCATTATGAGCCCCCTAAAGGGGATAAATACCCTACCCATCGTTCCGATGGGTTACCGTAGCGTAGCGTAGGTATGCTGATGAAGCTTAGTAGGAGATTCTAAGTACAGGGCAAAAAAAACGGCGCCAAAAGGCGCCGTTTAAGTCTGCTCTCACAGTCATGGATGCATGGAAAGCGAGTTCATTATCGCCACTCACGTCTGTCGGTGTCTGTAGGACATTTCTTAAAGGTTTGTAGGTCGTTTCCTACAAAGATGTGCTCCCTGACCTTGCGTTACGTCAGGAAACTGCTTAGCTTGAATAAAATAGCCAATAACAAGGAGGAGCAGATGATAGGCAAGAAAAACGTGGTGTTTGGTTTCATCTATCTGGTGTTCACCGCCGCCCTCGGGCCCTATATGATCAATGCCCATTTCGCGGATGTGGGCGCGGCCGCGGCCGAGAAACAGACGGCCCTGAGTCGTCTGCAGGACCTGCGAACCAATAACTACGAGGAAATGCTGGAGCCTCTTGAACCTGGACAGATCGCGCGCGCCAATACAGACGGTATTCTCGCACTCAACAAGCTGGGTAATGCCGAGGCCCCGGTAGACGCCATCAAAGGTGGTCCCCATGCCCATGGCAACCTCGAGGCGCTGCTGAATATTGCCGTGGGAATCGCCCTGGCCTTTATTGCGGTCGCACCACTGTTCAAGCAGGTCATCAGTTGGGTTTTTCTGCTTGGAGCATTGATCCACTCCGGTGGTTTGTACCTCGATACCCTGTTTGGGATCGGTTTTCTGGTCGGGCCCGTTGGGCCGGTACTCATCCTGCTCGGTCTGTTACTGGCGGGCGTTGCCGCCTGGATGGGTTGGCAGTCGGAGCCGGTCAGGGATTAAGCGGGACAAACAGGACCCAGGACGAAGGGATTAGAAAAAAACGGGCAAGCAGCGCTTGCCCGTTTTTTCTTTCACTTGTTACTTTTGTCGCTTCAGTCGCTTGCGCTGCCACGATTGATAGCGGCACACTTTATGTTTATCTGCGAACATTGTAAGAGAGCCTCATGCGCGAACTTTATCCGGCCAGCAAGCCCTATGTCGTCCACAGTATTAAGGTCGAGTCCCCTCACGTGTTGCATGTCGAGGAATACGGCAACCCGAACGGACTTCCCGTTGTGTTCCTGCACGGTGGCCCGGGCGCCGGTTGTGAGCCCTATCACCACCAGTTCTTCGATCCAGATGCCTACCGAATCATCCTCTTCGATCAGCGTGGCTGTGGCCGATCAACCCCACATGCATCACTGGAAGGCAATACAACCCAGGCGCTGGTCGAAGATATGGAGCTAATACGAGTTCAGCTGGGTGTCGACAAATGGCTGGTATTTGGCGGTTCCTGGGGATCAACCCTGGCGCTGGTATATGCCCAGACCCATCCGGAACGGGTACTGGGTTTGATCCTTCGCGGTATCTTCTTGTGTCGGCCACAGGAGATCCATTGGTTCTATCAGGAGGGCGCGAACCGGCTTGCCCCGGATTACTGGGAGGACTACCTCGAGCCGATACCGGAGTCGGAACGTGATGACCTGGTAGCGTCCTACTATGCCCGCTTGACGGGAGATGACGAATTGTCCCGCATGGCGGCGGCCAAGGCCTGGTCGGTGTGGGAAGGGCGTTGTGCCACACTGTATCCTCGTCACGAGGTGGTGGAGCACTTTTCCAACCCCCATGTGGCGCTATCCATCGCACGTATCGAGTGCCACTATTTTATGAATCAGGCCTTTTTGGAAGCAGACCAAATCCTGAGAGATATTGCACGGATTCATTCGATACCGGGTATTATCATTCACGGTCGTTACGATATTATTTGCCCCATGGAGAATGCCTGGGCCTTACACCAGGCCTGGCCTCAGAGCCGATTGCAGATAATCGATGGCGCCGGCCACGCCGCCTCAGAGCCTGGTATTTTGTCGGCACTGATACAGGCGTGTGATGAAATGGCACGAGATTTAACAAATAATCAATAAAGTTTATCCATTCTCTGTCGATATTTTTTACTACCAGCCTGTAATATAACTATATAAAAAGAGTACATTTCGGAATAAACGAATGATTCGCATATTGCTTGTCGAGGATAATGAAGACAATCGCGACATGCTTGCCCGCAGATTGCAACGTAAAGACTTCGAGGTCGTCGTGGCCGTAGATGGTCAGGATGGTGTAAATAAGGCGAGACTGGAAAAACCGGATGTGATCCTGATGGATATGAGCATGCCGGTGATGGACGGCTGGGAAGCGACACGTATATTGAAATCGGATGAATCGACCAGGCATATAACCATAATCGGCCTCTCTGCCCATGCCATGCAATCGGATCGTGATCGTGCCATGGAAATCGGATGTGACGAGTATGAGGTTAAGCCCGTCGTGCTGGATCAATTGTTGCAAAAGATTGCAACACTGACCTCATAACGACCCCTCCAAAGGCAATGGATAGCAATAACTTCTATGCATACATCCCCTTCTTCAGCTTTTTGCTGACGATAGTGGTGACGACATATATTCAGGCCCGGACTCGTTCCAGTCGCCTGAAGCACGCCTATGTTCTCTTTTCAATCAGTCTCACCATGTGGATTTTCTGGGACTTCGTTCTCTGGTTACGCATAGATGAGGGCTGGTATCTCACCATTCTCAAACTGCAATCAATTTTCTGGATACCAATTGGTGTTCTGTTTTTAAATTTTGTCTATGCATACCTGGATCGAAAACCAGACAGGTTTTTTTACCCGGTTGCGATACTAAGCCTGGTCCTTGTCGTTATTTCCTTGAGTTCGGATCTAGTCCTGACGGGATATAGAGAGGTTTACTGGGGAATTTTGCACCAATCAGGAATCCTGCACACTCCAATTACGCTATTTGTCGTCTCATTACCGATGTTCGTAGGCCTGTTTCTGTTAATCAAGCGTTACCGAAAGACCTCGCAGAAACTTGAGCGTACCCAGTTGAGTTTTATTATTTTTGGTGCCTTGTCGGCCTCAATAATTAGCTTTATTACCACGATCTTGTTTCCAGACATTATGGGGCGTACCGATATTTTTCCACTGCATGATATCGGTATAGCTATTCACTCCATTTTTACTTCCATTGCGGTTTCGCGTTATCGCTTTCTTAATATCGAAGTGCAGGATGTCGCAGAAGATATGTTTGCACGCATGCAGGATGGTGTAGTGATCCTTGATCGTAATGGCATGATGCAGCATGCCAATGCTTCTGCACGTGATATGTTGGGATTGGGGCATGGCGTCCTGGTGCGTAAAGAGATCGATGGATACTTTGAGGCGTACCCGAAATTAACTGGCTTTAGCAACCATGAGTTGATGCCAAAGAATGCGTCTGAAGGCACCTATTATTCCGTATCCCAGGCCGTAGCAGAAGATAAGGCAGGAGAAGCCGGCCGGTTGATTATTATCCGTGATATAACGGAACAAAAGAAACGTGAAAAAGAAATTGAGCAGATTAACCAAAAGCTGGCCAGTGCCAGGGATGATGCACTAGAGGCCAGCAAGCTCAAGAGTCAGTTTCTTGCCAACATGAGTCATGAACTTCGCACCCCACTAAACGCCGTCATTGGCTACAGTGAAATGATAGAGGAAGAGGCTAATGATCAGGGTGTAGATCAAATTGCGTCAGATGCCAGTAAGATAAATCGTGCCGGACGCCATCTTCTTTCATTGATTAACGACATCCTGGATCTGTCCAAGATTGAGGCAGGACGTATGGATGTTTATGTTGAGAGATTCGATATAAACGCCATGCTAAACGATGTGATAACAACGGCCACTCCCCTGGTCGATAAAAATCAGAATCAACTGATCGCTGATATCCAGCCAGACATGGGGTTAATGCAGAGCGATCAAATAAAAGTTAGGCAAATTTTGCTGAATCTGATAAGTAACGCCGCAAAGTTTACCAATGAAGGAAAAATAACAATAAGAGCAAATACCGGGAGTGAAAATTCACGAAATCATGTGAAGATAGAAATTTCCGACACTGGCATAGGTATGAACGAACAACAGTTAAATAGCCTGTACAGTGCCTTTACTCAGGCTGACTCATCAACGACTCGAAAATATGGCGGTACGGGGCTGGGGATGGCTATTAGTAAGCATTTCATCGATATCCTGAAGGGTGATATCGAGGTTGAAAGCGAATACGGTGAAGGCACATCTTTCCGTCTGTACCTGCCACTTGAACATCACCAGCCCAAGCCAGTGTCTGAAGGCGTGTTGCCAGAAGCGATTGAGAGAAAAGAGCGGCGGCATACCGACGCTCAAATCCAGGAAGATGTCAATGTCCTGGTAGTTGACGATGACCCGGCCACGCGCGAACTTATTGTGCGGCACTTAACACAGGAAGGCCTGACTGTTGCTGAAGCCGAAAATGGTAAAGAAGGTATCAGGATGGCGCACCGATATCATCCGGAAGTCATCACGCTTGATGTCATGATGCCCGACATGGACGGCTGGGATGTGTTAAACAGTCTCAAACAAGATCCCGAGTTGTGTCATGTCCCGGTTATCATGGTCAGTATGCTGGATAATCAGAACCTTGGTTATGCTCTAGGGGCTGCCGAGTATATTGTTAAACCCGTAGTGCGCCATCACCTATTAGAAGTCGTAGAACGTTCTTTGCGTAAAAATCATGATGATTTTGTGCTTGTCGTCGAAGATGATGAAGATATGCGCAAGTTGATGACAACCCTTTTGCATGAGGCAGGTATCAAGACGCTGGAGGCTGAGCATGGGAAGCAGGCGCTGGATATATTAAACCAGCATAACCCGGCACTGATTCTGCTCGATCTGGTTATGCCGGAAATGGATGGGTTTGAGTTTCTCAAAAATCTCAGAGGTATAGGAAAACACAAAAATACACCGGTTGTTGTCATGAGCGCGGCAGAACTTAATAGTGAAACGCATACACAGCTGCAGGCGGCGGTGGAGTACGTTGTGTCCAAACATACTATGAGTCCGAGGCAAATGGCGGAAGATATAAAAAGTTTGGTTGGTTAATGTGTGGTGATAATGGGGAGTGGTCATGGGCAATACGGTTTTGGTAGTAGACGATAATGATATGAATCGAGATGTCCTGTCTCGCAGATTGCAACGAGAAGGCTATGAAGTTTCTACAGTGGAAAACGGAAAACGTGCGCTCGATACGCTTACGCTTGAGAAGTACGACGTTATATTGCTGGATATCATGATGCCAGAAATGGATGGCTTCGAGACGCTGAAGAAAATACGGGGAGAGCTTAATCTTAAAAGCGTTCCGGTGATCATGTTGACATCTTTAAATGAAATGGAGGATGTTAAAAAATGTATCAATTTGGGAGCCAATGATTATGTGCTCAAGCCTTATAATATCGAAGATCTGAAGAGCCGCATTCAAAAACATATCGTATCTTGATTCGTCGACATAAATGAATTTCTCTATGCCAGCTGAAGGACAGAGTTATCTGGTCGAGCAGGTTCGACAGTTGCATCGCCAGGCAACCGGTGCCTTTGTCGCTACGATGGCCGTTATGGCCTATGTGGCGTATATGTTATGGGGGGTTGTAGAACATGCGCGGGTGTATCAATGGGCCGGGTTGATCATTCTTATCAATCTGTATCTGACAGGATGGATTTATTTAATAAATAAAAATGGGCTCACTGAAAATAATGCGAGCCGATATCTTCTGCTTTACCAACTCGAGGCTATTGTTCATGGTCTTGCCTGGGGTTTGCTGCCATTTATAATTGCAGAGGCCAATGATGCCTCAATGAAGTTTTTTGCCTATTATGTAATCTGTGGCATGGCGGCTGGAGCGATTGCAACGACAGCAATGATATACCACATATATCTGTCATATATGTTGCCCATGATGCTGCCAGGAATTCTCTATCAATTATTTGCCGACCATGTGGAGTTGTTTGATACAGGAGCCATAGGGCTTCTTATAATATTCGTGCTTGCCATGTTGTCATTGGCCTTTTCCCATTACGAAAGTGTTATCAAGTCGATTTCTCTTGCCCATAAAAATGAAGAGCTTGTAGATGATCTAAAACAGGCCTACGAAGATGCGGAACAGGCCAATCGTTCAAAGAGTCGTTTCCTTGCAAATATGAGCCATGAGCTACGTACTCCGCTCAATGCTGTGATTGGCTATAGTGAGATAATAGGTGAAGAGGCTTCAGATAAAGGTTCAGCTGATATTGTGCGCGATGCCGGCAAGATTACGACTGCAGGCAGGCATTTGTTGTCATTAATTGATGATATCCTCAATCTTTCCAAGATTGAAGCTGGAAAAATGCCATTAAATATCGATGAGTTGGATATTGATAGCATGATTGATGGGCTCAAGCCTACTCTGAAGAGACTCGCCGCCGAGCGTGACAATGAACTTGTGATGGATGTGGAGCCAGGACTCGGTAAACTGAACACGGATGAATACAAACTGCGCCAGATAATCATGTACCTCATGAATAATGCTGCAAAATTTACTAAACATGGAAAAATTACATTACGCGTTAAGAAGTACCAACAAGATGAAAAGCATATGATCGAGCTGGTGGTTGAGGATAGCGGTATAGGAATGAATCCGGAGCAAATGAGTATGTTATTTGATGCCTTTCGCCAGGCCGATGAGTCAACCACAAGGAAATATGGCGGTATGGGTATGGGTATGGCCATCACACGCAGCTATATTGACATGCTCGGAGGAAGTATCGAGGTTTCCAGTCAAGAGAATAAGGGAAGCCTGTTCCGTGTCAGACTGCCTAGGTAGGCAATACATCCCGTTTACAGTTAGAGATGTCTTTACTATCCCCCGTCTAGTGGGTATTCATCAAGCCAAGGAGACTCTGCCGGTATGATTGCCCTGATACAGCGCGTAACTCATGCCTATGTCGATATTGACGCTGTCCGCGTAGCAGAAATTGATTCGGGATTGATGGTATTGGTCGGTGTTCAGAAAGGCGATGCCAAGGCCCAGGCTGATCGCATGCTCGAGCGCTTGCTTGGGTATCGCGTGTTTGCCGATGACGAAGATAAAATGAACCTATCTCTTCGCGACATCGGTGCAGGTTTGTTACTGGTGCCACAATTTACCCTTGCCGCCGATACGCAAAAAGGGAGTCGTCCCAGTTTTTCCAGCGCAGCTTCGCCGGATGAGGCCAGACGACTTTTCGAGTATATTGTGGAACAGGCCAAGAAAACTTATAAAATGGTTCAGGCCGGGCGTTTTGGGGCCAATATGCAGGTGGGCTTGATCAATGACGGTCCCGTCACATTTCAACTGGAAGTCAAACCGGGGACTTAGCAATGAGGCGTTTTAATCACAAATATGTCCTGATCCTGGTGGTGTTGGCAGCCCTGGTCTTTCTGTTCTGGCCGAGTGCGGAAAAGGGCCCCAGACAGTCCGGTAGGGTCCTCTTGCCCTGGGACCTTGAGCTGAATGAATCGGGTCGTGTCGAGGTAATGGGTATCGAGATCGGGCAGAGCACCCTGGAAGATGCTCGCAAAAGCCTGGCGACTCGTTCCGAGGTCGCCCTATTCCAGGATAAAGACGATGGTCATCTATCCGCCGAGGCCTTTTTCTCAGAGGTAACCTCAGGACATCTCAGTGGGCGTATCATTCTAAGTCTGAACATTGATAGCAAACAACTTCATGCCATGGCAGAACGCGCCAGCAAGCGAAAGCCCATGGAGAGTGGGAATTTGAAGATGCTTCCCAATGGTCAAGACATGGATGTGATCGCGGACAGCGTCATACAATCTGTCACGTATATCCCCTACATTGATCTCGATGATGAGATAATACGTATGCGCTTCGGTGAGCCACAGGAAGTGGTGTCGGGCGAGTTCGGTATTAAGCATTACCTTTATCCGCAACGTGGGCTGGACATCCTGCTGGACTCCAATGGCAAGGAGGTGGTTCAGTACATCAACCCCCAAGATTTTGGCAAACTAGTAAAGCCGTTAATGAGCCAAAAAGAGTAGCGACCTCAGACGAGGGGAGTGGGATGGAAACAGACCTGCAAGCAGAAAATGCCCGCCTACGTGACCAGTTACAGAATCTTCTCGACCAGGCTCGTCACAATGAAGAGAAGATGCATCGTCTGCAGGGACAGGAACTGCGCCTGCTGGAGATGGAATCACTGTTTGAACTGCTTCATGATCTGTTACTGGAATATCCGCAACAGTTCAATCTCGATAATGTCACGCTCTTTTTGTTAGATCCCGAATACGAGATCCAGCGCTTGGTGGAGGAGAGTAACAGCGAACCGCCCGCCGGACTGGTGCTGTTACATGATGCCAGCTCGCTGTATCAATACTATGGAAAGGAGCCGGCCATCGAGATGGGTGAATTCATACCCGAGGTCCATACCGACTGGCTACAGCAACTGGATGCTACGCCTTCCTGCATCGCGATGTTGCCGCTGGAGCGTCGCGGCCACCTTATGGGTACGCTAAACCTCGCCAGCGTCGAAGCCAACCGGTTTACACGCGAGCATGGTAGTGATTTCATCGAACGACTCGCCTCCATCGTCGCCATCAGCCTGGAAAACATTCTCAACCAGGAGCGACTCAAGCGCATTGGCCTTACCGATGCATTAACCGGGCTCAATAATCGACGCTTTTTCGATCAGCGCTTGAAAGAAGAGATCATGCGTTCCTTACGGCATGATCAACCGCTTGCAGCCCTTTTTATCGATGCCGACTACTTCAAGGCCATAAATGATCGTCACGGGCACACAGTGGGCGACCTGGCATTGATGGAGCTGGCCAAGCGTTTGAGACGATATGTGCGCCTACAGGATGTCCTGGCACGTTTCGGCGGTGAAGAGTTTGCCATTTTACTCATCAATGATGGCCTCGAATCGGCGGTGCAGGTGGCGGAGCGTATTCGTGAGGAAGTGGAACAGATGGCAATCTCACTGCCCGGCGGTGACAAACTCAACATGACCGTCTCCATTGGGGTGGCCGAGCTGCATTCCGTGGCCCGGGAGCTGCGCGACCTGGATGAGGTTGGACTTGCCTTGCTCAACCGAGCCGATGAGGCCGTTTACGCGGCCAAGGATGAGGGACGTAACCGTGTTATCTACATGGACGATGCGGGCCAGCTCATTCCCGCTGAACAGGCCCCCTTTAGTATCCGCCCACTCTAATTACGTCGTAATTCTGTGAGGACTTGTCGCCCTGGACAGGTCTCTACTTGCGCTTACGCGCGCGCGGGTGGGCCTGGTCATAGACCCTTGCCAGGTGCTGGAAATCGAGGTGGGTGTAGATCTGGGTAGTGCTAATGTCGGCGTGGCCCAACAGCTCCTGCACCGCGCGCAGGTCGCCGCTGGATTCGAGGATATGGCTGGCGAAGGAATGGCGCAGCTTGTGGGGATGGAGGTGCTCGGGTAGACCACTTCGGATGGCGCAAATCTCCAGCCGCTTTTGCACATTGCGCCGACTGATCCGATGTCCACGGCGGCTGATGAAAAGGGCCACCTCGCCGTCTGCGGCCCACTCGGTGCGCCGCTTGCGCCAGGCCTCAATCGCTTCGAGGGCGTAACGACCGATGGGTACAATGCGCGCCTTGTTGCCCTTGCCGGTGACACGTACCGTGGCGTCCCTGAGGTCGACATCGCTAATGTCCAGGCCCACCAGTTCCGATAAGCGTAGTCCCGATGAGTAGAACAGCTCAAGCATGGCACGGTCACGACAGGCCTGCGGGGTGTCATCGAGCTGGGTAGTAAACAGTTGCTTGACCTCGTCGACGTCCAGTGTGCGGGGCAGCTTGCGAGTCGTCCTGGGTGCCGAGACACCCTGTGCGGGATTCAGCGTCACACGTTGTTCTCGCAGCAGGTAGTTGTAAAAACTGCGCAGGGCGGAGAGCTCACGTTGCAGGCTACGCCCGCCAATCCCTCGTCGATGTCTGTGGGAGATATAGCGGCGCACGCCGTGGACATCGAGTGAATTCCAGTGGTCGAGCGCATGCTGGTCGCAGAAACTGATAACCTGTTTTAGATCGCGTCGGTAGGCGGTGCGGGTTTGTGGCGAGAGTCGACGTTCGTGCTCGAGATGGTGGAGAAAATCGTCCAGCCAATCGAGGGCCGCCTGTTTCATTTCATCTCCGGCCCGAGGAACTGCTTGAGGATGCGAGTCAGAAACTCGCCGAAACGTCTTAGGAAAATTGTGCCCATGGTGGCGTTATAGCGTTCGGGATCGGTGCTGCCGATGGCCAGGATGCCATAGATCATCTCATCATCGCGTAGCGGTATGACGACATTGGAGGCGATATCGATGGCGCGCTCGCCGAACAGGTAGTAGAGGTGTTCGCGGCTCAGATCACTGCAGGATGGATTGCCGGCCATTAGCATCTTCTCGAAGGCGGGCAGGATATTATCGTCCAGCACCGTCACCTCATCGCTGTGGAGGTTGTTGATGAGCGAGCCATTGACCAGTCGTATGCCGATGGCATCGGCGTCGAATTCGCTGCGCAGGTAGTCGTCGGCGATGCCGAAGACATCGTCGAGCGTCTCGGCATCCATCAACACCAGCATGAACTGATGCATGTCTTCGCTGAGGGCCTCGTTTTCGCGCGCCATTTCCATCAACTGGTCCAGTCTTTCCTTTAACTCCTGGCGCTGCTGTCGCAGGATCTGCACCTGGCGTTCGATGAGCGAAACGGCGGCGCCACTGTCGTGAGGCAGGTCCAGCTCCGCCAGCAGATCCATATGACGTCGGAAAAAATCGGGGTGATGACGAAGATAGTCCAGTACGTGACGGTCATCGATCTCGATGGCGTTCTTGTTCGGGCTCTGTTCTGAATTCATAGTTCGATGACGCCTTCAAACACGGAAGTGGCCGGGCCGGTCATCATGACAGGCTGATCGTCCCCGTTCCATTCGATGAGCAGACTGCCGCCTGGCAGGTCCACCCTTACCTTAGCATCCAATAGCCCCTGTTGGCGACCCACGGCGACGGCGGCGCAGGCGCCGGTGCCGCAGGCGAGGGTCTCACCGACACCGCGTTCGAATACACGCAGGCGGATATGGCCACGGTCCAGTACTTCCATGAAGCCGGCATTGACGCGATTGGGGAATTTCATGTGAGACTCGATGGCCGGTCCCAGCGTCTCCACCGGTGCCGAATCGACATTGGTGACATGCAGCACCGCATGTGGGTTACCCATGGAGACGGCGCCGACGAGCCAGGTATGGCCTTCCACCTCCAGCTGGTAATGGCTAGAACGAAATTCGGCCTGAAAGGGGATCTCGGCCGGCTCAAAACGCGGCACCCCCATGTTGACGGTAACCTGGCCGTCGTCCTGCATGTGCAGCACGATGTCGCCCTGGGCCGTCTCCACCGGGATCTCGCGCCTGTCGGTGAGCCCCTTATCCACCACGAAACGGGCGAAGCAACGCGCGCCGTTACCGCACTGTTCCACCTCGCCGCCGTCGGCATTGAAGATGCGATAACGAAAATCGACCTCTGTCCGGTCGGCCCGTTCCACCAGCAGGAGTTGATCACAACCGACGCCGAAGTGGCGATCGGCGATCAAGCGGATCTGATCGGTGGTGAGTTGCACCGACTGGTGGATGGCATCGAAGACCACGAAGTCATTGCCCAGGCCATGCATTTTGGTGAAATTCAGCTGCATGGAGCAAGGTTAATGGAAATCCCTCAGCGGATAAAGAAAAAGGGGAGCCGAGGCTCCCCCTTATCTTCTGGAGTCGATGTCGATTACCAGTAGGTGCCGACGATGTCGTCCAGGCCGATGCCGTCACTGGCCCCGGTATCATTGGTAATGACGATATCGGCGTCAAAGGACTCGGTGGTGGTGCTGGTCGGATTGCCGCTGCCGTCCAGGGGCTGGAATACCACGTTGTCGATCTCCACCTTGTTCTGCACCCGCATATGCAGCTGGAAGGTATCGGAGCTGGCACTGCGATCGACCAGGTCCGTAATACCGGCCGCATCCACATAGCTGCTGCTGGTCGAATCCCAGACCTGGAAGCTGATAGGTAAGAAGGTAGTGCCGTCGATGGAGTACTCCATGGTTACATTCCGGCCGCGTACCTCGATGGCGTAGCGGGCCCAATTGCCGTTGAAGATGTCGGGCATCCAGTTACTGGTGTAGGCGTACTTCGTATAGTTGTTCCCACCAATGAGCTCCTCCAGGTAGGTGTAATCCAGCGAGGCGCCACCGCTATAGAAGTTGAAGTTTGCGTAACGGGCGTAATAGTCACTGTTATGTGCAGTGAAGTGTGTATCGTTCCACAGGGCGATATTGATGCCGTCCCATCCGATGTTGCGGGCGGAGAATTCCAGGCGGAAGTCACCGGCGGCATCGTAGCCCAGGTTAAAGGCCTCGGCACCATACAGTGGGTAGCCCCAGGAATCGGTATCGGTGACGCCGGCGAACTTGGCGACACCGCCGCTGGAGAAGGTCCCGCTAGCATCGTTACTACAGGCGCTGTAGTACCAGCCCATGTCCGGCAGCGTGGTAAACAGCTCGGTATCGC
>JABURT010000212.1 GCA_014762495.1 Gammaproteobacteria bacterium
GATCATGCCAAAACGGATTGAAACATGGCCCGTAGTGTATGCAGTTATAACATTCACGGATCTATTGGTATCGATGGCGTCCATGATTCTGAAAGACTCCGACAAGTGCTCAGATCCATCGATGCGGACATCTTTGCCCTGCAGGAAGTTGAGGTCCTGGTAGATGCGCCTGGCCTGCTCGAGTATTTATGCGAGGGGACTGACTGGGTGCCGGTTGCCGGGCCCACCATGTACCGTGAACATGGGGAATATGGTAATGCGGTGCTGACTCGCTTACCGATACGGAATCAGCAGAGACTGGATTTGAGCCAGGCGGGCAGGGAACCCAGGGGAGCACTGAGATTGCTTCTGGAGTACGAGAATAATGGCAAGCTAGAGTATATCGATCTGTTCGCTACACACCTTGGACTTCGACCCGGTGAGCGGCGTAAGCAGATCCAAAGCCTATTGACTGAGATGGAGAATCCCAACTTTGACACGGGCATGGATGGGTTATCCATGTTGGTGGGGGATCTGAACGAATGGTTCCTATGGGGGCGCCCGCTGCGGTGGTTGAGACGCTATTTTACCACGACCCCGGCGCCTCCCAGTTTTCCCTCGCGGTGGCCATTCTTGTCACTGGACAGGATCTGGGTGAAACCCCGCCATAGATTGTGCGAGGTCAATGTGTGGCGTGATAAAGTAGCGCGTACTGCCTCGGATCATCTGCCGATCGTCGCTCGAGTGAAATAACTCACTCTCGTGCGACCCACTTATCATCCTTTTTCACATAGGACTTTTTCACCGCAGACCATGCCACCTTATGTGACACGGTCTCACGATCATCCCTCTCCTGGTATTCATCCCAGGCATTATTGAATGTCTCCTTGTAGATCTCCTGAGCATGTTTTGGAAGTGGGTTTCGGACATTCTCGGGAAGATCCTCAATACTTTTATAAGGCATGATCACACCACATAATGATTGATTAACATGTAATTATTCGCCTGCCCATTTTATGGCCTGATTCAACTCTGATTCCTCGAACACGCGAACCTTTGCCGGTATGGTAAAGTTCAGTAACCGGGCTGCATTTTCGAGCCAGTCGCGGTCGGTCACCAGTGCGATTTTCTGCCAGTTTTCAATATTCTTGAATCCAAGTTTGGTATCTTCCCACAGTGCTTTTGCGCTAAACCCATCAAAGTCACTATTGATATGATAGACCACGCGTGCTTCGTCGTGTGTCTCCATGTGTTTCTCGATGTTGGGGATAACAACCTCATCATAGTCCTGCTCGGATATTTTGCCGCTGGCATCAAATCCTATGACATTATCCGGAGTGCCTTTCATGACATTAATCATCTTCGTGTCCTCCTTATGATTTCCAATCGCACCACTAATGTTAGGGAATGAGTTTTTTAGCGGCATTGAAAAATTTCAATGATGGAATGGAATAGGTTGATTGTAATGATAGCTACTTCTAGCAACAGGAGGTTTTCATGAAATCTCTAAAATCATTACTTTTTATTATGCTAACGAGTATTGGAGTGTCTTCCCAGGCAGCCCTGGCTGAGGACCTGGTTGAATCGCATGACGGGAACTGGATCACACTCTCTGGCACGGTCGTGGAAGCCGAACCGGATCTGTTTCGCATGGATTACGGGAAAGGGATTGTGACCGTGGAAATGGACGACTGGAACTGGTATGACCAGGAAGGTCGAGCCATCCTGAGTGGTGACGATGTCATCGTTCAAGGTCGAGTCGACAACTCGTTATATGAACGAAAGAGCATTGAGGCCAGTAGTGTCTATGTTAAGAGCCTGAATACCTATTTTTATGCCAGCAGTGCGGATGAAGAAGGCGATGTCGATATCGTCACGCGCACGAACTATGCCCCCTTTATGGGAACTGGATGGTTGAGCTTTTCCGGAATTGTATCCGACGTTGAAGGAAGAGAAATTATACTTAATACAGCGATTGGTGAGGTTCATGTAGATACATCGACAATGGACTATAATCCTGTAGACAATATCGGTTTTCAACAAATCGAAGAGGGCGACAAGATTGTGGTTAACGGTCGCCTCGATACGGGATTTTACGAGAATAAGGAAGTGCTTGCCGATAGCCTTATCACCATTCATGGTGATGCTTAAGTCTAATCAGGTATTTTATGGATCGGGGCTTTGCCCCCGATTCATGTTCACTCATATAAAAGAATTTAAAGATCTATGACTAAAATAATGCGGCTATACCCGCCCTTCGAACCTGAGATAGAGTTGAATGGGCTTTACCTTTCTCATGCAATGCAAAATACAGAGAGTGATGAAACGTTTGTATTTACAAATTTCATCTCTACGCTGGATGGTCGTATTTCCCTGCCAGACCCTGAAACTGGCAAGCATAGAGTTCCACCCAAGGCCGCCAATCCGAATGATTTGAGGCTATTTTATGAGCTCATTGCGAGGGCTGATGTGATCGTCACAACTGCTCGGCATTTACGTGCAGTTGCAAAGGGTCATCAACCAGATTTGCTGAATCTTGATACAGAGGCATGCAACGATCTGGTTTCCTGGCGCCGGCAGAAGGGACTAACTGAACAGCCAGCAATTGCCGTGATAAGTAAGGATCTTGACCTCCCCGAAAAAGCCAAGATTACACACAGTGACACGCCTATCCTCGTGTTTTCGTGGCGCGATGTCGATGAGCGGGAAGAGAAAAGATTGCGCGCAAATGGTTATGAATTGATCTGTTGCGGTGAAGGAGAGGAGATTGACGGTGGGCAACTCGTCGATTTGTTGCAGAAGAATGGTTATCGAAACATCTATTCTATTGCCGGGCCACGTATTTTTACCGCCCTTTTGAATGCGGATCGTATAGACAGATTGTATTTAACATTGACCCATTTGATGTTGGGTGGTGAGAATTACAATACCATCACCTATGGAAAAGGTCTGGAGGCGCCCAACGGTTTTACACTGCGGGAATTGTATTATGATGCAGAGGAACCTCACGATAGTGGTCAAATGTTCGCCGTATTTGACCGGATCAGTCGACGAGATTAACCTTCGGCAATTTCCTCCAGCAGTTCCAGATCACATTGAAACGTATGCTCAGTAGTGGGTTCAATAGGGACGAGAATTTCACTACGTTTGAACTCGGCAATGGTACGGCTGATGCTTTCAGGTGTTACACCGAGTATTTCGGCCATTTCCTCACCGGTCAATAAACGGGCCTGACTTTCGCCTGTGACATCATCGATATCAGCGAGGTGCAAAATCAGCCGAGCGATACGACTGCGTATGGGACCTGTTGAGAAGTCTGTAATCCACTTATCCGCCATGTGCAGATAGTCGTTCCAGAATTCGAGTAACTGCGAATAGGTTTTTAAATCATCATTCTTTAATTCATGCAACCGCATCATTGGTATTTCATATGCCTCGACGGCATCGATACTAATGGCGGTGTGCTCATGGGCCTCTTGCAACAGTCCATTCAGTCCCAGGATGGAGCCCTTGTTATGCAGCCTGACGATACGTGCATTGCCGTTGTCCATGTAATGAACCAGTTTGATCCTGCCTCGCAGTACGATCTGAAGGCTGTCGATAGGAGACCCTTCATGAAAAATGACAGAGGCCTCATCGTATCGACGATGATTGGCATGCTCAATGCCTGGTTTGAGCCCTTCCAGAGTACCGCCGAGCAGGTCTAACCGCTTCAGTTCCTGATATATGTCATTGGCACTATTTGAATATTCGGATGTATTTGGAACGGTTTTAGGCATAGTACTCCCTAAATAAATTCTATATATGCCTTTTGGGTTTCACGCTGCCAATCACACATTCCAAATAGGCTTTTCATTCATTATATGCACCAAAACGATTGAATCCAAACTGATTTGGCCATGTATTGATAATTTTCAATGTCTGACAACGGCTTGGTGTTTATCGTTCAATGACTTAGCAAGAAAACTGAAATTAGGAGGTAAACCATGAGCTGGAATCAGATTGAGGGTAAGTGGCATGAGTTCGTTGGTGAAGCCAAACTGAAATGGTCAAAATTGACCGATAGTGACCTTGCTGAATGCGAGGGTAATCGAGATAAGTTAATCGGTAAGCTTGAACAGCTATACGGGATGAGCCGTGATGAAGCAGGTGAAGAAATTGCCAGAATCGAACAACGATTGAGTGAATCCCAGCAGGGTGCAGAACGCATGTATGGCGGGCGCTCATAGGATTTGGTACACAATTTCAAAATTATAGAACACAAAATCAGGAGATATAATGACTACGCAAGTAAATACTGAAATGATTGAAGACTCTAACCGTGATGCGCGAATCAATGAAACGCGTCACTGGAGTGAAGACGATGCCCGTAGCAAAGCTGCTGAGATGGATGTCGATATCGATGCTGAAAAGATCGAGGTCTTGCATCTATTGCGTGATGTATACATAGATCATGGATGGGAAATGCCAGCCCATGAACTGACGCAGCTTTTAGACAAAAAGTATGCCGACAAGGGCGGAATCAAGAAGTTACACAAGATGTTCCCGGGCGGTCCTGTGACCCAGGGGGCGCAACTGGCAGGTCTTCCAGTCCCCCCCTATGCCGATGACAAGGGCTTTGGATCCGCTCAGTAACAGGGATGCAAGGGAATATAGGCTATGGAATTTGTACAAAATATCCAGCAGGGCATGTCCAGCAGTGTCTTCCTAGTCACATGGGCTGTCCTGGCCCTGCTGTCACTGGGATGGCTGTTGTATGAGCTTCGGACCCAAAACCCCAATACCATGGGAATGATGAAGGCGGTCTGGATCCTCACTGTCATGTACTCAGGCCCCATTGGACTGCTTATTTACTATTATTCAGGTCGCAGTCAAATCCGGCGCGACTCAATATGGAGAAAGGGATTTCGTTCTGTTGCTCACTGCTACTCGGGGTGTGGTGCAGGCGAAATTACAGGCCTGCTCATCGCTGTCGGTATCATGACTCTGGGCAATGTAGGTATCGCCCTAATGACTCTGAGCTTTGCCTATTTGTTCGGGTTTGCCATGACCATGGGACCTTTGATGCAATCGGGTGTCGGCTTCAAAACCGCTCTGCTCGATACCGTGTATTCCGAGACGCTTACCATCGGGGTGATGGAAGCCGTTGCCATTAGTGTCGATCTGTATCTCTCGGCTGGGGCACAAATTTGGGATACGCTATTCTGGAGTTCACTCATCGTCTCTCTTAGTCTTGGCCTTCTGGCCGCCTACCCGGTCAATGTGGCTCTAATAAAGCTGGGCGTAAAAGAAGGAATGGGAGATCCCAGAGACCCGCATCACCACCACTAATCAGGCTGGCTGTCGCGTGCAGTAGACTTGATAACGTCGCTATTTACGCGACGGCCACCATGATTCCTGCATTACAATGCTGATTAGCAGGCCTTCTTACATTTTAAATTGGTACTATACTTGACAGGGACGGGCGGAACCTCGACGCGTTCCTAGAATCAAGTCGCTGTCAGGATATGGCTCAGCATAGTGAAAGGAATAAAACTGCAATGGAACGACAGGTCACTATTAAACACTGGGGAGCATGGGGCGGGATTTCATTTGGCTCAGCGCTAGCCATTACCATTTCCTGGTCGGTAAATCATTCAATTCTATGGGCCATTATTCATGGCCTATTGTCATGGATCTACGTGATATATTACGCCCTGTTCAACTAACTCACATCACCTCATAATTAGGGGTCGATTTCTTTTTATAAGTAATATCTGTTACTCATACAGTGTCTTATATCAATTAAATATGACGATATAGTCTAGCGCTGAGTTTCAGGAGAGTGTATATGCCGCAATCTGCCAGGATTAGGATTCATTATTTTACCGATGTTCTCTGTGTGTGGGCTTATCTAGCACAGATCCGACTGGATGAGCTCGAGAAGCATTTTGGGAACGAGCTTGATATTAGTTACCACTATATACCTGTATTTGGCTGTACAGACGATCGAATCGGAGAGGGCTGGAAAGAGCGTGGAGGGTATGAGGCCTTTAATCGACATACACATGAAGTTTGTAAAGCCTATCCATATGTGAATCTACACAAGGATATCTGGAAGGTGAATGCACCAAAGACATCAGCCAGTTGCCACATGTTTTTAAAATCACTTCAATTGTTAGAGACTAAAGGCATAATCTCATCCGAGAAACAGGATGCGTACAATGGCCGGACCATTTTCGAAGAGGCCAACTGGCGTGTCAGGCTGGCGTTCTTCCAGGACGCCCAGGATGTGGGCAAAATGGAGACACAGCTAGAGATTGCACGCGCACTGAATTTGCCCGAAGCGACTGTTGTTGAACAAATGCAAAATGGTGAAGCGATGGCGGAATTGTGCAGGGACATTGAATTGCGAGATGAATACAAGGTTGAGGGTAGTCCTACCTATATCCTCAATGAAGGGCGTCAAAAGCTTTATGGAAATGTGGGTTATCGAATTATTGAAGCCAATGTACATGAAATCATCAACATGCCTTTCAGTCAGGCCAGTTGGTGCTAGGTGTCCGTGGTTGAAACTGAGAATTATTCGACAATTTCACTAGATGATTTATGCTACCTAGTTATCTGGGAATATTAAAAATCTAATTCGAGCAGGCAACTTGAAAATGAGCAGACACGTACCTGGTCTGGAAAGACGCAAAGAAAGACGCAGAGGCAAGGACCTTATTTTACGCGTACTTTCTGTGATGGGTGTTATCGGATGGTTTCTGATGCTGGTGGCACTATTTGTCGCAGACCGTGCCAAACCAAAACAAATAGAATTTATGATGAATAATTTAGACCGTGGCAGTAGTAGTGTCCGGCTTGGTTGGAATGATCAACTCCTTTATTATGTTTTTGTGTTGATGGTGTTGGGGTTCCTGATAAGTGCCATCGGTCTGTATTTGAACTCAATGCGAGCGAGACGTAGACACGACAGCTACCGTGTTCATTTAATTTTTCTATTCATCATATCGACTATCGGTATTATTTATTACCTGGTGTGAGAAAGGGCTTATTTAATCCTGTAAATCTCTTTTTTCCAGTTGCTCGGTGCCGGTGATTTCGTCAGTCTTTTGTATATCCCGATTTCGTTTTCATACCATCCCATATGCATTTGCAGTGGCTCTGCCTTATATGCCCACCATGTGCCGTCGGGATCTTGTGCGATCCAGTTTGCCCAGCCAGGAATACGATCTGTTTCAATTGTGTCTGGTATTATGTGTACTTCGTGTTTTTTATTCATGACGAGTAAATTATGAATGAGTTTATAAACTTTATAGCGGGCCATATTCGATCAAACCTGATGCAGGTTTCGATAATAGTGGTGACATGTTCTCTTGTTGTATTCGATTCATATATACGCGCGAGCATGAAGCGGATGGTGCGGGGTTATCACTTTGTGATACGTGTGCTGGCCTATATTTTTCTGTTCGCGGTTTTATATGGATTCATTGTGACTTACCTAAGTCCTGTCCTGGCCAGAACTCTTGTAGGATTAGCACCTGCTTCCCTTGTTATGACAATCGCATTTTTATTTATAGTCCTTGGCTACCTAATAGAGAGGAGATAACAGCTATTCTTTAATATTGTCACACCACTTTCTAATTAGTGTCGCACGTTCCTGATATTCTGGGTGATTTTGTATTAGATCTGATTCGCTCTCCAGGATTGTTTCCATTGCATTTAACATGTTGTTCAGTTGCTCAGGACTGAACAATAGCAAAGAGGTTTCAATTGCTTCCTGGCTTTCTGTCAGGAATACAGCGGGTAAGTCTTCTTCCGGTATCACGGTATCTTCATGAAGAATGTCAGCCGCAAGCGTTTGATCACTTATTTGTAAATGTAATTGCGTATGCTCGATATCTTCATTTATTTTCCCAAGCGCTTCAGGATCGTTGCCCGCAGCGGCCCTTAAAGAGGTTTCTATCATGCCAATCAATTTTCGTATTGCGTCCTTGATTTTTGCCAGGTCACCCGCTGCACTGTTTGCCCTGGTATAAAGCCTCTCCATTTTAGCCTTGAGCTCAAGGATGTCATCGGCATCAGCGCGACCGTCAAGGGCAGCTGCCTGCTCAAATGCCTGATTAATTTCCGTCAGTAGCACCTCGAGCTCTTTACGATCAAGGTCTCGGGCATGTTCCAGCTCAGTTTTATCGGGGGCGAATTTTTTGCTAAAAAGGGGATTATTCGTTTTACGCACCAGGTGACGTTCGCGTGGACCTGGTTGGAGAAGAAATTCTGACACTGCATCAACCTCTATGCGTCTAAATAGCTAAAATTATAAAGAAAATATGCGGTTTTTAATATACATTTAGAGAAAAGGCGAAAGTCTGTCAGCAGAGATAGTAATACATGACATACATACTTATCGGCCCAGGCATCCGGGATAATGTCACGTTTGAAAACTTGTTTCCAACCAGGACGGTCGAACAGACCAGCCCAACCCAGCCCATCAAACCGGTCGAGGAGAGCCCAGAGCGCGGTTATGAGGATGCAACACATCCGCAACCTAGACGCGAAGCGGCCGCACAGGCCTACCTGGAGGCGGAACATGCCGGCGAGCAACGTGTTGCGGCCGTGTTTGCCCGACAAATCATGAACAGTCCGGTTGTGACAGTCACCGAGTCTCAATCCATTTCTGGGGCATGGACGAATATGCTGGCTCGCAATTTTCGGCATCTACCAGTGGTGAATGAAGAAACCGGACAATTAGTAGGCATGCTCAGCGAGCATGATTTTGTACAAAATGCAGAGAACCTGGGCGGGCTTCCGCCGAGAGACTATGTCGACAGCGAGATACAATTTGTACGCGACCTGATGAGTAACCCAATACTTTCTGCTACAGAGGATACGGAAATTCATGAGCTATCCAGAGTTATGTACGACCGTCATATAGGGGCAATGCCTGTGCTCAATGAAGAAGGCGATCTCACGGGGATTATCACACATCGTGATATTATGAAGGCGCTAATTAAAACGGCGCCACTCGAACTCTGGATATGACAGGCGGGGAATAATTATTATGCCATCATTTGATGTTGTGTCAGAGGTTGACAAGCATGAATTGAAAAATGCGGTTGATCAGTCAAATCGAGAAGTCACAACGCGGTTTGATTTTAAAGGCACGGAATCTGTCTATGTATTATCAGATTCGACTGTCACAATGAATACTCAGTCCGAGTTTCAGTTGCAACAAATGCTGGATATCCTGCAAATTAAACTGACCAAGCGGGGAGTGGATATTACCTGCCTGGAGGTCCAGGAATCGGAACTTTACATGAACAGTGCAAAACAGGATGTTCTGATACGTGAAGGTCTCGAATCGGTCCTGGCAAAGAAGATCGTAAAAATGATCAAGGACAGGAAACTCAAAGTACAGGCCCAAATACAGGGTGATCAAGTCAGGGTGACTGGTAAAAAACGCGATGATTTACAGCAGGTCATCCAGGTGCTGAAGGCGGAAGATTTCGATATGCCTTTGCAATTTGAAAATTTTAGAGATTAATGGAGCAGGATGTGAACGAAGAAAACGATTCTGAAATAATTGAGAAATATTCCGAAGCCCTCGTCAATACCGATCATATTGTCGGCAAGGCATCGGAATTGCCGTATACCAAAGAAGTGATCGGAGAGGTCCTTCTAGCAATGTACTCTGCGGTAGAAGACGCGGAAGAGCGGAAAGTACTGGAAGAAGCGTACTTGAAGCTCGAGTCATTTATTAGCGACGAAGATTATCAGGCGATGTCTGAGTATATTTCCTTGTTGGCGGACTTGAAGCAAGAGGTAGACGATCAGGAGAAGGTCTTTGAGTTGGCGGCTGAGCAGATTCCGGATACTTCACTGGAGGTTCTGGATGTATTGAACAAAATCGAAGAAAACCTGAAACGGCGTAAACAGGATTTGCAGCGCATACAGAGTCACTGACCTGACGTGTAATACACGGAGTGCTATGCACAAACCTGGCCTTGATGTTCGACACACTGCCGCGGCGCAGGTAAATCAATTAAAAAACGGGAGATTTCATGGAAACTTGGGAATCGGTTGTACTGGGTATTATCGCTATCGTCTTACTTATCTGGTTGTTCCCAGGTGTTAAGGAGAGGATGCTCAACAGTCCAAAGGGCAGTGCAAGTGACTGGAAGGGCCTGGCGATACCATTGCTCGTGGTGGTGCTGTTTATCGTGTTTCTGATCTCACTGGTGTGATCCAATCAGGCATAGAGATCAATCACCGTCTTGGCGGGATTCTGAAAGATTTTAGTGATCTCGGGATCGAGTGTCTTCTGCGCCTTATCTTGCTGGGCTTTTGCCGCGCTTTGGGTCATGGCGAGGCGCTGCTTTACCAGTGCTGCATAGTCCTCCAGCATCTGCGGGGATGTCGGGCTGGGGTAGGCATTTCCTGTGGATGGTGCAATCATGGTTTACAGACCAATATCAAAGGTTTATTACAATACAATCATAAACCAGTTCTGACCCGCAGCAAGTATGAAGTGTGAAATATGAGTGAAATAAGCGATAAAAGCGATGATGAGTGGCGTAAGGAACTGACGCCCGAACAGTTTCATGTGTGCCGTGAACACGGTACCGAGGCCCCCTTCACGGGCCAGTATTACGCGACCAAGGAACCGGGCCGCTATCTGTGTGCCTGTTGTGGCGCTGAGCTGTTTGACTCCGATACCAAGTTCGACTCTGGTACCGGGTGGCCGAGTTTCTGGGATGTAGCGGAACAGGAGAATGTTGGTACGAGCACCGACAGCAGTCATGGCATGACCCGCACCGAAGTGCACTGTGCCCGTTGCGGTGCACACCTGGGCCATGTATTCCCGGACGGTCCTGCGCCGACCGGGCTTCGTTATTGCATCAATTCCCTGTCGCTGGATCTAAAGAAGCGATGAACCTCGACACCAGCGTGATTCGGCTGGATGCTGCCGCGGCCAGGCGGCATATCGATGCCGGAGACATGCTGGTGATTGATGTTCGTAGTGCAGATGAGTACGCAGAAGGTGCCTTGCCAGGGGCCATGAATGTTCCGTGGCCGCGTCTACGCCCCATTCGGGCGGTGGAGTTTGATACCCCGATACTGCTGTATTGCGACACCGGTGCTAGAAGCCGCAAGGCCGCCGAAGTCCTATTGGCCCTGGGATTTCAACGCGTTCATACCATGGGGCGCATGGACAAATATTTTAAGACCTGACAGGCGGCTTATTCCAACCCGTGTTTTTCCAGTAGCCTGCGTATCATCATGGCATCCTCATCCTCCGGCTTGATGGATTCAGCAGCTGTCCATGACATATCGGATTCCAGTCGATAGCTACCGACGAACTCATGCGGTGGCCGACCGCCCCATTCATCAGGACCCAACATGGAAAAATAGTTTCGACCGTTTGGGTGACGATAGAGATGGTAAATATTTCCCGCCTGCTTTTTGAAATTACACTGGGCCTGGTGCAGGACCTGGTCCTGTTGGGCCGTTTCCATGATCTCGTGGGCCTCGGCCTGCAACGCCTTAATCTGGTTGGCGATGACTCGCAACTTGGCACTGGTCTGCTGAGTCACCATGTTGCTGGCCTGGCTGATTTCCCGAGCCATGTTGACCAAATCGATGGTGGGTGCGAGTCGACTCGCGGGATAGGGTGTACTATTCGTGCTGGTGGAGGTATTTTCACCAGAATATCGTTCTAAATCATCTTCGGACATGTGTCTGAGTACCATTCGATTTTCAACGTAACCTAATATTAGAAACGATGTATGCTCGAGTTACAAGGTAGGGAGCGTGATGCCATATCATAACATATTGATTGCATTGGATCTTTCCGATGAGGCCAAGCTTGTCCTGGAACGTGGACAGGAAATCGCCAGGCAATTTTCCGCGGGTCTCAAGTTGATTCATGTCGTGGAACCCATTCTGCCCGCACCGCCCTATGAGTTACCCAGCGTGTCGCCGCTGGAGATGGAACAGGAGCTGTCGCAGCAGGCCCGCAGACGCCTGCAGGAGCTGGCACAGTCCGTCGGAATCGATACGGAGGATGTCGTCATCGAGACCGGTTCAACCACCACCTGCATCGTGGATTTCGCCGTGGAACAGAAGGCGGATTTGATCGTGATCGGCAGCCACGGTCGGCACGGTGTGGGTCTGTTGCTGGGATCGACGGCCAACTCGGTCCTTCATCATACGCGTGTCGATGTTCTGGCCGTGAGGGTCGGTCAATGACGCTCACGAGGGGTTCTGGACAATCCGGCCCAGGATGGAGTACCTATAGCATGACGATGGGCACCGTGAGGTAGACGCATGAGCATTTTGATGGCCAAACAACGCGAACAGGGGGCCCGACAGATTGTGAGACGGACCGAGGAATTGTTGCAGGGCGCCGGCCTCACTCCCGTCACCATCGCCTGGGACCTGGGTAAGCTGGATCTGAACAAGACGCAACATACCCTGAATGTGCTTGTGGAGAATGGCATCGTCAAAGAGGCCTTCACCAATCAGCAGCTGGAAGAGTGCTTCTCCTATATTCGCCCCGCCGTGGATGAGACCCTGAACCAGATGCTGGTCAGGTTGGTGCAACAGATTAAAGGTTAGGCCGGAACCTGTCGTAAAGAATACAGGTCCACAGAGATGACGGTACTATCGATTTCCGGGGCAAGACCCGTCATGACGATTACACAGCCTGCATAAGAATTTCGGAAACACAACATGTTTACAAAAGATACGGCCCTGGTGGTGGATGACAGCCAGCAGATAGTCAATCTGGTGAGTAAGATGCTAAAAGAGCGGCTCAAATTCGGCCGTGTGGTGGCCCTCACCGACGCCAAGGAGGCGCTGCAAACACTCAAGGAGGAGCAGATCGACTGGGTGATCAGTGATTGGGAAATGCCCGGCGTCAGCGGTCTGGATCTGTTGAAGCAGGTGCGCAGCGATCCCAAGATGACGGATATTCCCTTCATCCTCATGAGTTCCAGAGCCGACAAGGAATCACTGGTCGAGGCCGTATCGGCAGGTGTCTCTGATTATATTTCCAAGCCTTTCAGCCCGGCCAAGCTGGACGAGAAACTGCGCCGCTTTCTCCATATCAAAGACCGGCGACAGGACATCCGCGTGTCACCCACGGATACCTATATATGCGAAGTTGTTGCCACGGATGATAAAAAGTACAACACGGAACTCATCAATATTTCCATCTCGGGTTGTCTGCTCAAGACACCCGTGGCTAGAGCGGGGATCTATATTTATGATGCATTGCCGATTCAACTCAAACTTGGTGAAACCAATCTCAAGCTAAAGGCCGAAGTTGTTCGACTGGACTCGGTCAAGGATGATGCTCAAGATGCGTCACAGTTCATGACCATGGCCGTGAAATTTCTTGAGCTGGATAGCGAAAGTAAAATCGCCCTGACCAATTTCATCAACAAGTACCGTATCAACTAGTTTCCCATTCAGGGCTCTTTACCTATCTTGAGTGGCGCGTCTTTGCGCTGTTGGTACTCTGCAATTGAGCCGTCATAGAGCCGAACATTTTCGTAGCCCAGACGCTTGAGTGTGTAGTAGAGATGCGAAGCGCGGTGACCTGAACGACAGTAGGCAATAATTGGTGTATCTTTCTTCCCCACAAGCCCGGCTTCCTGCAGCAGGGATTTCACCCTGCTATCGGGGTGCATGCTAAATGCGCGATCAAAATCAACCGAATTGTCCCAGGAATAATGTATGGCCCCTGGTATATGGCCACTGCGTTTGAAACGTGGATTACCGAAATACTCTTCTTCGCTTCTGGCATCCAGCAGGACAGTATCCTTGTCATCAACGGCTTTTAATACATCTTCTATGGTGGCAAGGTTCTTCATGTCACCCCCTGTAGGGATGTAGCGGGTTTTCACCGTTGCTGTTAACTCACCGGTGATCGGTCGTCCCTCACGTATCCATTTGACCAGTCCGCCATCGACGATGGAGACTTTTTTGTGCCCGATGTGCTCAAGCTGCCAATACAGGCGGCTGGCATTGAGACCTCCCATGTCATCGTAGATAACCACATGCTTATCGGCGCTAATTCCAAGAAAACCCAGTACATCAACCAGACGCTGCGGTGCGACCGCGACACTGACCCGGTCCTTACGACTTAGGTTGATGGCATCATAGGGTAGGTAGATGGCCCCGGGAACGTGGAAGCGTTGATGTTGTGTATAGTCGCTGCTCATGTCGATGACGATAACGGATTTATCGTCCTTATGTTTGGCGAGCCAGTCGGTACTCACCAGTGACTCCGCAGCCGAGGCGAAAGAGGAGAGGCCGAGTAGAAACAGGCTCAGTAGCACTCGAAAGTGTGGCATGGATGATCTCCGGTTTCGGTTACGTATCAGGACAACCTGTCATTTCAAGGACTTGCCAGTGTATTTTAACCCGTTCCATATGCCTAGTGAAATTATCGAGTTGTCCTGGAAACGGGCTTTGCTAGTATCAAAAGAGATGCACATGATCCGTGCATGCACTCCCTGGTGAAACTAAGCGCAAGACAGGAGGGCCTTCGCCAATGCAAATGCCATTACAAATTACCTCACGCCAGATCGAAGTCACATCAGCTATTGAAAATACTATTAGAGACAAAATCGGAAAGCTGGATCGCTATCACGATAGTATCATCGGATGTCGTGTCACCATAGACACACCTCACCGACACAAGCACAAGGGACGCATGCATAACCTCTCGATCGATGTCACCATCCCGGGTAAGGAGATCGTGGTCAAGCACGAAGGCAATGAGGATCTCTATGTGTCGATTCGGGATGCCTACGAGGCCGCCAAGCGACAGTTGATTGAATACGCGGCCAAGCAGCGCGCGGAGCAAAAATCCAGGGCCCCGATGCCAGAGCTGGCAACGGAGGTCGAGTAACACATCTCGTCATGGGGTGGCTTGTCGGCATTCGTGTGGACAAGCCACCTAAGCTTTAACACTTCTCGAAGTGAAGTATGCGGTCCAGGCGAATCTTGATAGGCGAATCGCTTGAGTCACAGGCATGCAGAAATTCACCACTTTCCCGTACTGCTTTCAGATCCAGCGGTTTGATGGTATCCATATGATCGATATTGGCGTTACCTCGCCAGGTCATACGAAGGCAATCACCGTGCATGATATGCAGTTCCAGCTGTGAATACATCTCGCAGGCGATGGGCTCGTAGGGGCTCTCGTCATTCATGGTCATGTGGCAAAAAGCGTGCAATGAGGTCGTTTAAAAATCGTATACCCGATTCGCTTGGCTGTATAGTATGCGTGTCGATTTCCATCTGGCCAGCCTCTACCGCCGCCGCGACGATGTGGGCGACCCCCTGCCAGTCGATGGCCGTGCGTTGAGTGAAGGATTCGCGCTCCACGCCCTGTGGCATCCGCATCGCATTCATCATAAATTCAAACGGGCGATCGGCCATGCCCACTTCGAAATCCTGCATAAGATTTTCCACCGTGCCCGCCGCTTGCATATAGCGCTGTGGGTGTTTCTGCTTGACCATGCGCCGGATACTCTCGGCGCCCGGGCTGCTGATCTTGGAATGGGCGCCTGCGCCAATGCCGAGGTAGTCACCATAGGCCCAATAATTGATGTTGTGTGCACAATCCTGCTTATTCCGTGCGAAGGCCGAAATCTCGTATCGGCCATACCCCCGGGATGCAAGCTGTTCCATCCCGGCCAGGTGTATGTCGTCCACCTCGTCCTCCTCGGGCAGCACAGGAGGGTGTTTATAAAACAAGGTATTGGGCTCAAGTGTCAGCTGATAATAGGAGACATGCTCGGGCTCGAATTCGAGCAGCGCGCGCAGTTCCTGCATGGCCGACTCGACGCTCTGGCCCGGTAGGCCAAACATCATGTCCAGGTTGATATTCTC
Source organism: Gammaproteobacteria bacterium (assembly GCA_014762495.1). Classification (GTDB taxonomy): domain Bacteria; phylum Pseudomonadota; class Gammaproteobacteria; order Thiohalospirales; family Thiohalospiraceae; genus JABURT01. The sequence continues at coordinate 15,868 of JABURT010000212.1, forward strand.
GAACCCGGCATCGCGTGCCAGTCTCACCGCGGTGCCGGCCTCTTTGGCGTCGTGGATGCGTCCCAGTTCGCGCAGGCGCTGGTCGTGCAGGCTCTGTATGCCCAGGGACAGGCGATTGATACCGGCCTGGCGATACTCACCGAAGTTACGGCTGTCCGCGGTACCGGGATTGGCTTCAAGGGTGATTTCGACCTCTGGACCGAGGCCAAGCCGGGCCCGCAATTCGGACAGCAGCTGGGTCATGGCGCTGCCGGAGATGAGGCTGGGGGTACCACCGCCGATGAAGACAGTACGTACGGGGCGTCCCCAGATCAGCGGCAGCTGCGAGTCGAGGTCCTTCAACAGGGCATTGACATAGGATTGCTCGTCAAAACCTGATTCGATGGCATGGGAGTTAAAGTCGCAATAGGGACACTTTTGTATACACCACGGGATGTGGATGTATAGAGAGAGCGGGATAACCTCGTGCACGCTGGATAACCGGGGAGTGACAAAGCGCCGATTATAGCATAGGAAGTCGGGGCGCCCCCCGTATTACGGTCTACTTGGGATGGCGAAACTGACGAATGGCATAGACGCTAATGGCCAGCAGTAGGCCGATGAATAGCAGGATACTGGTATTGTCCTGATTCGAACTGACGGCGCCGCTACGTTCGAGCCAGTTAAGGGCGAGCAGGGATGTCGTCAGCGAGAGTATGACGAAACTATAGCAATACAGACGAACGTCATGGCGCCCAAACAGGGTGTGCACCAGGGCGACGCTGGCGACGGCCATGAAAAACAGTCCACCGAGGAACATTGGAATGATGTTTTCGACTAGCATAAGAAAATCCCCCTACCACGAAGTCCAGATTAGCCTCAATTGAGACAAAAATTTGAGAGCCAGGACACATTTTCTTAACACTCTTTCATCCGCTGCGCATTGTGTTACGGGGTGGTCATGCGTTTTGTGACGCAGTGCAAACTGGCTGAAAAGGGGGATCACATGTGCTATCTTAGCCGCCACTTAATTTTCTGGAAACGTTGAGTCGCGACTAATGGCAAAAGACAAAAAGAAACAGAAGAAATCGTCGATGAGTATGGCCGATATGGCCGATCGACATATTCTGTATCAGGAATCCGTACAGGATGTCGAGGGTGAAATAGATTTTGTTGAGCAGACCTTCGAAGAGATTCGCAATCGGCCTATGAAGATCCTGCGCGAGGACTTCTGTGGCACCATGAATACCTCCTGTGAGTGGATTCGTCGCGGAGACGACCACGAAGCGGTCTGCGTCGACAACGACGAGGAAGTGCTGGCCTGGGGCCGATCCAATAATATCGGTGCCCTGAAAGAACAACAGCAAGCTCGGCTGGATGTCCATTGCGATGACGTATTCGAGGTGAGCACCAAGCCGGTGGATGCCGTGCTGGCCATGAATTTCAGCTACTTTATCTTTGAAGAACGCACCAAGCTCAGGGAATATTTCAAGCGCGTGCGCGAGGCCCTGACCGACGACGGCATCCTGTTCCTGGATATCTTCGGCGGTTACGAGGCCTATCAGGAACTGGAAGAGCCCAGGGAATGCGATGGCTTTGACTATATCTGGGACCAGGCGGATTTTGACCCCATGAGCGGCCACATGGTCTGCCACATCCACTTTGAGTTCGAGGACGGTTCAAGGATGGAAAATGCCTTCACCTATGAATGGCGCCTGTGGAGTCTACCCGAGATCCGGGAGCTCCTTGATGAGGCCGGATACAGCAAGGTGACGGTCTATCTTGAAGGGGATGACGAAGATACCGGAGAGGGCAATGGTATTTTTGAGCCGGCGACCCGTGCCGATGCGGATGCCGGTTTCCTCGGTTACCTGGTTGCCGAGAAGTAAATGTAACGCCTGGTACGCTGCCTAGCAGCGTACCAGGATGTTGTGTTCTTTGTAGTCGTTAATCATCGAGCTTGAGAACAGCTCACTCACATCGAGGGTGGTGTTGTCGCTGAACACGGCCACGATGTTGCCGTTATCGTCCACCTGCACGTAATCGAGTGTGTCCATTTCCTTGCTATCATTTGAGTCAAATGCACGTTTGATCATATTTGAAGCAATTCTCAGTCGTTCCATCTTCCTGATTCCCGTGTTTTATGTTGGTCTGTCACTAACTATCGCCCTGTTTCGATAAATTCACGAGCCTGGCAGACGATAAACGGGTTAAAACTTGTTCCTGAATTGTCAAATCTTGTTCTGTTAAATCGATAAGCCCGGGTCGACGCATGACATCCGGTGCTTAGCAGTGAATCAGGATGTCATGGGAGCGGTAGCTCGTGATGATTTCGAGTGGAAAAAGATCGCTCACATCCATGGTGGTTTGGTCGGTGAAGACCGCCACAATCCGGCCATTCTCTTCCAGGCTGATATGATCCAGCCTGTCCATTTCATCGTAGTGATTACCGCTAACCCAGTTGGTCTTCTTGGTCAGATGCGGGGACAGCTTCAATTTACTCATTGGCCGGACTCCTGTATTGGTCAGAACGTCTACCTTAAGTGGCTAGCAGCGTTCCAGGATCTTATGCTCGCGGTAGTCATCGATCATTGACTCCGAGAATAGGCTGGTCACATCCAGTTCACTGTCGTCATTGAAGACGGCGATGATGTTGCCGTTGTCGTCGATGCGCACGTGCGACAGGGTATTTATGTCTTCGGTGCTCGGTGAAACGAGTTGATGGGTATAATGGTGTGAGAGACACAGGCGTTGCATATCGGCTTCCTCTTTTCCGTCTTGCTTGATATTAAGTATCGGTTAGATTGGCAAATATGATTAGTGAGCAAGACGCTAAGCGGGTAAAAAGCGGTGCAGGATTTGTAAAGAGTTACACTGACTTTTTCGATAGTGCAGCGCTATTTCGTGAAGCGGATGAAAACAATGTTACAAACACTCTGAAAAATTGACTAAATCAGTTGGTTACGGCGTGTTCGACTGCAACAGATCAACCAGTTTGCGCAGCGCCTTGCCGCGATGGCTGAGGCGGTTTTTGATGGCCGGTTCCAGCTCGGCGGCGGAACATGCTTCCGAGGTGACCATGAAGATGGGGTCGTAACCGAACCCGTTTTCGCCCACCGGCTCGCGCAGGATACGACCCTCCCAACTGCCCTGGCTGATGAGTGGGGTTGGGTCATCGGCATGTTCCATATAGACGAGAACCGCCTGGTAGCGGGCCGTACGTTGTTCGTCCGCGACATCCGTCAGGGCCTCAAGCAGTTTGCGGTTGTTGTCACCATCCCCGGCTTCCGGCCCACCATACCGGGCGGAGTAGACCCCCGGGGCTCCGCCCAGGGCATCCACCTCGATGCCGGAGTCGTCGGCAATGGCGGGCAGGCCGCTGTGACGGGCCGCGTTACGGGCCTTGATGATGGCATTCTCGACGAAGGTGGTCCCGGTCTCCTCGGCCTCGGGTACACCGAATTCGGACTGGGGCACCACTTCGATCTCCAGCTCCTTGAGCATATTGCCGATCTCGCGCAACTTGCCCGGGTTGCCGCTGGCCACCACCACCTTTTTCATATCAGGCCCCCAGGCTCTGTTTTTGTATCTCGATGAGCTGGCCGATGCCCGTTTCGGCCAGGGCCAGCATGCTGTCCAGCTCCTCGCGCCGGAAGGCGTGACCCTCGGCGGTACCCTGGACCTCGATGAAGGCGCCGGCATCGTTCATGACGACGTTCATGTCGGTCTCGGCGCTGGAGTCCTCGGGGTAGTCGAGGTCGAGCACCGGCGTGCCTTCATAGATCCCCACCGAGACCGAGGCGACGTGGCCGTGGATGGGGTTTTTCTTGATCAAGCCCTTGGCCAACATGTGGCTGACGGCATCGGCCAGTGCCACGTAGGCACCGGTGATGGAGGCGGTACGGGTGCCGCCATCGGCCTGGATGACATCGCAGTCTAGGGTAATGGTGTTCTCACCCAGGGCCTCCATATCGACCACGGCACGCAGCGAGCGACCAATGAGTCGCTGGATCTCCATGGTGCGTCCGCCCTGCTTGCCGCGTGCCGCCTCGCGTCCCATGCGCGAACCGGTGGAGCGGGGCAGCATGCCGTATTCGGCGGTGACCCAGCCCTGTCCGCTTCCGCGCAGGAAGCCGGGAACGCGGGTCTCCATACTGGCGGTGCACAGCACCTTGGTGTCGCCGAACTCCACCAGCACCGAACCCTCGGCATGCTTGGTGTAGTTTCGTGTGATGGAGACGGGGCGCATTTGATCGGGCTGTCGTCCGCTGGGTCGCATGGAATACCTCTGTTCTGTCGAAAACGAATTCGTGGGTCTGTGTTTGGCCCGCATTATACAGAACTGGTCCCAAAAGGGGCCCGTCATTGGAGTCCGTTCGGAAGACAGGCTAGACTTGGGGCCACATCGATTCAGAGGGGGAAAACATGATCCGCAGCATGACGGCCTTTGCCCGCCAGGAGTCCGGTGGCGACTGGGGAGCGCTGACGCTCGAACTGCGTTCGGTCAATCATCGCTATCTTGAGACCCATCCGCGCCTGGGTGAGGAGTTGCGTAGCCTGGAGAGCGCCATCCGGGAACGCATTGGACAGCGGCTGGGTCGGGGCAAGGTCGAATGCAGCCTGCGTTATCAGGCCCCCGAGTTGAGTGGGACAGAGATTGAGATCAACCGTGAGTTGGCCAATGCCCTGGCCCATGCCAGCCGCACCATCGATTCCATGATCTACAATCCGGCCCCGGTCAGTGCCATCGATATCCTGCGCTGGCCCGGCGTGATACAGGGCAAGTCTGTGGATGAGGACGCACTCAAGCAGGCGGTTCTGGATCTGATGGACAGTGGACTGGATGAGCTGATCGAGACACGCGAACGTGAGGGCGAGAAGCTCAAGTCCCATCTGCTGGAGCGATGCACGGCCATCGATGAGGTGGTGGCCCAGGTCAAAAACCAGATCCCCGATATCATCAAGGCGCAACGTGAGCGGCTGGCGAGCCGGCTGGCCGAACTGGATGTCGACGTGGACGAGGCCCGCCTGGAGCAGGAACTGGTGATCCAGGCCCAGAAGATGGACGTGGACGAGGAGATGAGCCGCCTTGCCGCCCATGTCGGGGAGGTCCGACGGGTCCTCGAGCAGGACAAGCCGGTGGGTCGACGTCTCGATTTCCTGATGCAGGAGCTCAATCGCGAGGCCAATACCCTCGGCTCCAAATCGGTCCACACCGAGACCACCCGTGCCTCGGTGGAGCTCAAGGTGCTCATCGAACAGATGCGCGAACAGGTCCAGAACATCGAATAAAGTTGCAATGAGTCAAGATATGTCACAAGGAACGCTCTATATCATTTCTGCCCCGTCAGGTGCCGGCAAGACCAGCCTGGTCAAGGCCCTGGTGGAAACCACCCCCGATATCCTGGTATCGGTATCGCATACCACCCGCGCCATGCGTGACGGCGAGGTGGATGGCGTCAACTACCATTTCGTCGACGTCGAGACCTTTCACCATATGATCGACGCCGGCAGCTTCCTCGAGCACGCCGAAGTTTTCGGTAATTTCTATGGCACCTCGCGTTCTTCCATCCTCGATCGCCTGGCGCTGGGCGAGGACGTGATCCTGGAGATCGACTGGCAGGGTGCGGCCCAGGTCCGAGAATCGATCCCGGGCGCGGTGGCCATCTTCATCCTGCCGCCTTCGCGCTCGGAACTGGAGCGACGACTGCGCGGGCGCGATACCGATAGCGAAGAGGTTATTGCCCGTCGCCTGGCCGAGGCGGTGGAAGAGATGTCCCATTGTCACGACTTTGATTATCTGGTGGTAAATGACGACTTCGACACCGCGCTGTCTGATCTGCGTGCCATCGTCATCGCCCGCCGTCTGCGCCAGGCCCCGCAATCCATGCGACTCGAATCCGTCCTCGCTGAATTACTGGCCTGAACGCATGCTTTTTGATTACAATTGACGGGTTTACATCCGATCACCGCCCACTGGAGAACTACATGGCCCGCATTACCGTAGAAGACTGCCTGGATAACGTCGACAACCGCTTCGAACTGGTGCTGCTCGCCAGCCGCCGTGCCCGTCTTCTGGCCCAGGGACAGGATCCCCTGCTGGATGTCGAGAACGATAAGCCCACCGTCCTTGCCCTGCGCGAAATCGCCGATGGCAGGATCGATCGTGACTTCCTCGATGCTGCGGAGAAGGCCCTCGAAGGCGGTAACGAGGATGTCCCTGCCGCGGAAGCCTAAGCGCTGCCCGTGAGCGCCAAGCAATCCCCCTCCCAGGAATCCCCATTTCTGATCAGTGATCTGTGTTCCCTGCTCGAGGATTACCTTGAGCCGGAGCAGGTAGCGGATATCTATCAGGCCTACCTGTTTGGTGCCGAGGCCCACGAGGGCCAGCACCGCATGACCGGCGAGCCCTACATTTACCATCCCATCCAGGTGGCCCGCATCCTGTCGCAGTTGCACATGGACCACCAGAGCATCATCGCCGCCATCCTCCATGATGTCATTGAGGACACCCCCACCGCCAAGGAACAACTGGTGGAACTGTTCGACGAGGAGGTGGCGGAGCTGGTGGACGGGGTCAGCAAGCTCACCCACATCGAGTTCGAGTCCAAGGCCGAGGCCCAGGCGGAAAACTTCCGCAAGATGATCCTGGCCATGACCCGTGATATGCGTGTCATCCTCATCAAGCTGGCCGACCGCCTGCATAACATGCGCACCCTCGGCATCATGCGTCCGGACAAGAAACGGCGCATCGCGCGCGAGACCCTGGATATATATGCCCCCATCGCCAACCGTTTGGGGATCAACAATATCCGGCTCGAGCTCGAGGACCTCGGCTTCAAGGCCATGTATCCCAATCGCTATCGCATCCTCTCCGATGCGGTCAAGCGGGCACGCGGCAACCGCAAGGAGATCATCGACACCATTGGCCAGGCGATCCAGGCACGCCTCAATCAGGAAGACCTGCACGGCCGTGTCGAGGGCCGGGAAAAACATCTCTACAGCATCTATAAAAAGATGCGCGACAAGCATCTCTCCTTTCACGAGGTCTTCGACGTCTACGCCTTTCGCATCATCGTTGACCGGGTCGATACCTGTTATCGCGTGCTCGGTGCCGTGCACAATCTCTACAAACCCATTCCCGGGCACTTCAAGGACTACATCGCCATTCCCAAGTCCAACGGCTACCAGTCCCTGCACACCGCCCTGTTCAGCCCCTATGGCGTGCCCATTGAGGTGCAGATCCGTACCGAGGAGATGGACAAGGTAGCCGAATCGGGTATCGCCGCGCACTGGCTCTATAAGAGTGGTATTACTGGCGATGCCGGGACCAGCGCCCAGCAGCGTGCGCGCGAGTGGATGCGCGAGCTGCTGGAGATGCAGCAAAAGGCGGGTAACTCCATGGAGTTCCTGGAAAACGTCAAGATCGACCTGTTTCCCGATGAGGTCTATGTCTTTTCGCCCAAGGGCGAAATCATGGAACTGCCGCGCGGCGCCACTGCGGTGGACTATGCCTACATGGTCCACAGCGATGTCGGCAACGCCTGTGTCGCGGCCAAGATAGACCGCAGGCTTTATCCCCTGCATACCCGCCTTCACAGTGGCCAGACGGTAGAGATCATCACCGCACCCAATGCCCGGCCCAATCCCGCCTGGCTTAACTTTGTGGTCACCGCCAAGGCCCGTTCCACCATCCGTGCCTATCTCAAGAACATGCAACGTGAGGACTCCATCAGCCTGGGTCGGCGCATGCTCGAGCGCTATCTGCTGGCCCACGATATGGACTGCGATGATCTGACCGAGGCACAGAAGGCCAAGCTGCTGGAGGTCTTCAAGGCCGGGACCCTGGAGGAGTTGCTCGAAGCGGTGGGACTGGGTAATCGCATGCCCCAGCTCATCGTCAAAGTGCTATTCCCCGAGGCGGACGAGGAATCCCTCGAGAGCCGGGAAGAGCTGGAAGAAGAGGCCAGGCCCCTCTTCATCAGGGGCACCGAGGGTATGGTGGTCAACCTGGCCAAGTGTTGCCGACCCATTCCCGGTGATCCCATACTGGGCTTCATCAGCGCCGGGCGTGGCATCGTGATCCACGCCCAGGATTGCAAGAACGTGGTCGACTACCGCAAGCACCCAGAGCGCTGGGTGGATGTCCAATGGGAGAGCGGGGCCGAGGGCGAATACCCGGTGGACCTGCGGGTCGAGGTGGCCAACCGTCGCGGCGTGCTGGCCACCGTCGCCGCCACCATCTCCGAGACCGAGGCCAATATCGACAACGTTGAGATGGAGGAACGCGACGGCCTGCACACGGCACTGGACCTGACCGTCGCGGTACGCAATCGACAGCATCTGGCGCATATCATGCGTCGCCTGCGCGCGCTGGAGAGCGTGGTGCGTATCACCCGTCGGACCAAAGGCTAATAACAAGAGGAATTGACTCATGGCACGTGAAATTATTCATACCGACAAGGCCCCCCAGGCCATCGGCACCTACTCCCAGGCCGTCAAGAGCGGCAGCACCGTCTACCTATCGGGCCAGATCCCGCTGGTGCCCGAGACCATGGAGATGGTGGAGGGCGAGATGGAGGCCCAGGTACGCCGCGTCTTCGATAACCTCGCCGCGGTCTGCGAAGCGGCCGGCGGCGGCATGAAGGACATCGCCAAGCTCAACATCTTTCTCACCGACCTGAGCCACTTTGCACTGGTCAACGAGGTCATGGCCGACTATTTCTCGCAACCCTATCCGGCGCGTGCCGCCATCGGTGTTGCCTCCCTGCCCAAGGGCGCCGGGGTGGAGATGGACGCCATCATGGAACTGGACGACTAGAACGGAGCACGCCGCGGACCCACAGGGATGAAACCGGTAACCGCCTTGAAGGGCGTGGGTCCGCGCATGGCCCAGCGCCTCAACAACCTGCATCTCGTCTCGGTGCAGGATGTCCTCTTCCACCTGCCCTTGCGTTACGAGGACCGTACCCGCGTGGTGCCCATCGGCAGCCTGCGGCCGGGGGATATGGCCGTGATCCAGGGCCGGGTGCAGCTCACCGAGATCAAGTTCGGCAAGCGCCGCATGCTGCTCTCGCGCATCAGCGACGGCACCGGCTCCCTCACCCTGCGATTTTTTCACTTCAACCAGGCACAAAAGGAGTCACTCGCCCGGGGTGTGAGTCTGCGCTGTTATGGCGAGGTGCGCTCAGGTGCCACCACCCTGGAGATGATCCACCCCGAGTATAAAAAGCTCGCCGAGGACCAGGCCGTGGAGGTGGAGGAGACCCTGACCCCGGTCTATCCCGCCACCGAAGGGGTGAGTCAGCAGACCCTGCGCAACCTCTCGGACCAGGCCCTGCTGATGCTGGACCAGGTCGATTTGAATGAACTCTTGCCCGAGGCGATCCGCCGTGAGCGCCGGATGCCGACCCTGCACGAGGCGCTGCGCTACGTGCACCGCCCGCCGCCCGACGCGAAGCTGGAGTTGCTCTCCGAAGGGATGCACCCGGCCCAGCAGCGCCTGGCCTTCGAGGAATTGCTGGCCCAGCAGGTGGCCCTTCGGCGCCTGCGCCTGGACGTGGAGCACCATGAGGCGCCGACACTCGGCGGCGGGGGTGAGCTGCGCCAGCGCTTGTGGAAGGGCGTGCCCTTTTCCGACACGGGCGACCAGCAGAGGGGGGGGGC
>JABURT010000060.1 GCA_014762495.1 Gammaproteobacteria bacterium
TCACCGCCAACATCAAGCGTTCCAATACCCTGGTGATCTTCATCAACCAGATCCGTATGAAGATCGGCGTGATGTTCGGCAATCCCGAGACCACCACCGGCGGTAACGCCCTCAAGTTCTACTCCTCCGTGCGCCTGGACATCCGTCGTACCGGCGCCATCAAGAAGGGTGACGAGGTGATCGGCAACGAGACCAAGGTCAAGGTGGTGAAGAACAAAGTGGCGCCGCCGTTCAAGATCGCCCAGTTCGACATCCTCTATGGTGAGGGGATCTCGCGTGAAGGCGAGATCATCGACATGGGAGTGGCCCAGGGCCTAGTTGACAAGTCCGGTGCCTGGTACAGCTACAACGGTGATCGCATTGGCCAGGGCAAGGACAACGTGCGCAACTTCCTCAAGGAAAATCCCGAGATCGCGCAGGAGATCGAGGCCAATATCCGTGAAAAGCTGCTCGTGCCGACGCCCACTCGCCGTAGCGGAGGGGAAGAACCTGAGCCCCAGGCCGAGGCTGAGGCCGAGGAAGCCTGATAAGCGGTGTCCGACGAACGTCTGTCGGTCCTGAAAAAGGCCTACAAACTGCTGGGCAGCCGGGAGCATTCCCGGCTCCAGCTCAAACGTAAACTGAGTCGTGGCTTCGACGAAGACCTGGTCGAGCTCGTGCTGGATGAGCTCGCCGGCGAGGGGCTGCAGAGCGATGAGCGCTATGCCGAGAGTTTCGTACGTTCGCGCATCGATCGCGGTCATGGCCCCATTCGTATCGCCAATGAACTTCGCGAGCACGGCGTGGACGAGCTTTTGATAGACACCTATCTCGATTTTTCCCGACCCGACTGGGTGGAACGGGCGAGGGAGGTGCGCGATAAACGCTTCGGCGAGGGCATCGAGGCCGATTACGAACAACGCGCCAAACAGGCGCGTTTTTTACAGTACAGGGGATTCACATCCGAGCAGATCCGCCGGGTGCTGGATCTGGATTAACCCGCCGTGGTCGCAAGCCCGGCCCAACGATGAAGCAGGACATGAAGAGCGCAGAGATACGCACGGCATTTTTGGAGTACTTTCGCAGCAAGGGCCACGAGGTGGTGCCGTCCAGTCCGCTGGTTCCGGCCAACGATCCCACCCTGCTGTTCACCAATGCCGGCATGGTGCAGTTCAAGGAGACCTTCCTGGGACAGGAACAGCGCCCCTATGACCGCGCCACCTCCGTGCAGCGTTGCGTACGTGCCGGCGGCAAGCACAACGACCTCGAAAACGTCGGCTACACCGCGCGCCACCACACCTTCTTTGAGATGTTGGGCAACTTCAGCTTTGGCGACTATTTCAAGCGCGATGCCATCGTCTACGCCTGGGAGTTTCTCACCGAGGTCGCCAAACTGCCGGCCGACAAGCTGTGGGTCACCGTCTACGAGACCGACGATGAAGCCTATGACATCTGGGCCGAGGAGGTGGGCATACCGACCGAGCGCCTGATTCGCATCGGCGACAAGCCCGGCGGCGGTTCCGACAACTTCTGGCAGATGGGCGATACCGGCCCCTGCGGCCCCTCCACCGAGATCTTCTACGACCATGGAGAAGATGTCTTTGGCGGCCCGCCCGGCAGCCCCGACGAGGACGGCGACCGCTACATCGAGATCTGGAACCTGGTCTTTATGCAGTTCGACCGCGACAGCTCGGGTACCCTCAACCCCTTGCCCAAGCCCTCGGTGGATACCGGCATGGGTCTGGAGCGTATTGCCGCCGTGCTGCAGGGCGTACACAGTAACTACGAGATCGACCTGTTCCAGAACCTGATCAAGGCCATCGCCGACCTGGCCGGAACGAAGGACCTTGAGAACAATTCCCTCAAGGTCATCGCCGACCACATCCGTGCCTGTGCCTTTCTCGTCACCGACGGCGTCATCCCCTCCAACGAGGGGCGCGGCTACGTGCTTAGGCGCATCATTCGCCGGGCCCTGCGTCATGGTAATCAACAGGGCTTCAAGCAGGCCTTTTTCTACAAGCTGGTGGCGCCGCTTATCCAGGAGATGGGCGAGGCCTATCCGGAGCTGGTCAAGGCTCGCGGGCAGGTGGAGCGGGTGCTGCAACAGGAGGAGGAGCGCTTCGCCGAGACCCTGGAGCAGGGCCTGCAGATCCTCGAGCAGGACATCAAGGACCTCAAGGGCAAGGTGATCCCGGGCGAGACCGTGTTCCGCCTCTACGATACCTACGGCTTTCCTGTTGACCTGACCAATGACATCGCCCGCGAGCGCGATTTGAGCCTGGATATGGAAGGTTTCGATCGCGAGATGGCGGCGCAGCGCGAGCGCGCCCGTGCCGCCAGCCAGTTCGCCGGCCATTACGACGAACGCGTGCAGGTGGAGGGCCAAAGCGCCTTTACCGGCTACGAACACCTGGATGATCGCGGCACCATCACCGCCCTCTATGTCGACGGTCAATCGGCTGTCTCCGTCACCGAGGGCAGCGACGCCCTGGTGGTGCTGGATAATACCCCGTTCTATGCCGAGTCCGGGGGACAGGTGGGCGACACCGGCGAACTGGTGGATGGTGAGACCGTATTCCAGGTTAAGGATACCCAGAAGCAGGGCAATGCCATTGTCCATATCGGTACCTTGGTCAAGGGACGCCTGGGCAAGGGTGACAAGGTGGAGGCTAGGGTTGATACCCAGCGCCGCCGGGATATCGTCTATCACCATTCCGCCACCCACCTCATGCACGCCGCCCTGCGCCAGGTATTGGGCGAGCACGTGCAGCAAAAGGGCTCTCTGGTCTCACCCGATCGCCTTCGATTCGACTTCTCCCACTTCGAGGCGCTGACATCCGAGGAGCTGGAGCGGATCGAGGCCATGGTCAATGAGCAGATCCGCGCCAACCACGATGTCGAGACCCGCATCATGGACCTGGAGGCGGCCAAGGCCAGCGGCGCCATGGCCCTGTTTGGCGAGAAGTATGCCGACAAGGTCCGTGTCCTCTCCATGAGCGATTTCTCGGTGGAACTGTGCGGCGGTACCCACGTTCGCCGGACCGGCGACATCGGCCTGTTCAAAATCCTCTCTGAGGGCGGCGTGGCGGCGGGTGTACGCCGCATCGAGGCGGTGGCCGGGGCCCAGGCCTTTAAATGGATGGAGCAGGGTGAGGAGCGCCTCAAATTGGTCGCAGAGATGGTCAAGGCCGGCCGCGACGACGTCACCGACAGGGTGGCGCAGCTGGTGGAGAAGAATCGCAAGCTGGAAAAAGAGCTGGAGCAGCTCAAATCGAAGCTGGCCCTGTCTCTTATCACCATCTCCGAGCC
>JABURT010000183.1 GCA_014762495.1 Gammaproteobacteria bacterium
CGGTGCAGAAAGATTCGGTACTAATTGAAAAAGGGCAGGATCGTAAAGAAACTGCTCGTCGCAGGGCTTCAAGTACTAGCGTCGCCGGTGCGGCACGAGGCCTTCAGGGTGAGGAAGGCTCGAATGAGATTAGTGAATCTGACTATAAAGCCCTGAATGAAGTCGAAGCCGTCACACACTCAGAAGATGAAATACGCGAATTTATTAAAGAGGGTAAACAACAAGGTGAGTAAGAGTTTCCGTATTTTTGTTGTCGCACTTTGTTTGGTCTCTGTATTTGAGATTGCCCTGGCCGAGCGTCTTAATAGCCGGGTGCGTCTCTTCGAGCTAGTGAAATCCGATACCGATGTTCAGGAAGACATCAAGGCTGAGGTTAAACTCGGACGTCAAATCGCTGCGAATATACTGGGTAAATATGGCCTCTATGGCAACGACACCATAAATGAGTACGTTTCGAAAGTAGGGCACAGTCTTACGCTTGAGTTAGGCCGTCGAGAGATTGATTACTATTTCTCAGTTCTGGATACCGAAGAAATAAATGCCTATGCCGCACCCGGTGGCTATATATTTATTACCAGAGGTCTATTGCAACAGTTACAAGATGAGTCCGAACTTGCCGCTGTCCTGGCGCATGAGATTATACATGTGGATAAGAAACATATAGTTGAAGCGCTCGATATTAAAGGTTTTGCGGATAGTCATCAGCGTGGATTTGTTACCTTCATAGGAGGTATTGCCGGATCCGCACGAGTCGCATTCGATCAGGCAGTCGACTCAGCGCTAGAAGTACTTTTTAGCCAGGGTTTGCATCACGAGGCGGAATTCGAGTCGGATAAACTCGCGTTACAGATTCTGCACCACGTAGGATATGAACCTGGTGCGATAGCGCGGGTATTACACAGAATGGAAGACTCTAGTTCCGAATATACAGAAGTCATACGCAGCACACACCCATCATTTGAAAGTCGCCTTTCCCACATTACTGAAAGCGAATTGATTGCCGCTTCCAAGCCGGGTGCATATGTTCGCGTAAAAAAAAGGTTTTCTGAAAACACGGTCGGATTGTAATCATGAAGAAAATTATAATAATTTTGTCGCTCATCTGTATATCGAGGACAGGTCTGGCAGATCAGTTTCACTATAATGATATTCTGATAGGTGACAGGGCAAGTGGCCTGGGTGGAGCATATACAGCCGTGTCAGATGACCCATCTGGTATGTTCTACAATCCTGCCGGGATAGTCTACGCACCAGAGACCAATACATCATCCAGTGCACTTGCCTATCAGGCAAAAGACAAAACCTACAAGAATGTCATCGGTGGAAACGACTGGATTAGACGTTCCACATCATTTGTGCCCAACTTTTTCGGCGTGCTTCAACCTGTTGGTAGTTCCGTTTACGGAATTTCCTTTGCCATGCCTGAGGCCGTTGATGAGCATCAGGCCCAGACATTTTCAAACATAACCGGCATTGATGAATACAGCATAGATCTCGATGAACAAGATACCATCTATAAAGTGGGGCCCAGTTTTGCTTCCTGGTTAACCGATAGTCTATCTTATGGTGTTACGCTCTACTTCCATTCACGCGAGCGGATCACATCTTTCAATCAGGTCGCCAACCTGGTGGCTAATCCCACTGACTCAACTGAATACGACTGGACCAACCTTCAGATTGCCTCTTCTGAGTTTGGTATCGAACCAGTATTCGGCTTGATGTGGTCTCCCACCGAACGCACCTCGTTTGGTGCATCCGTCAGAAAGGTATTTGTCCTTTCAGCACAGACACGTGAAGAATGTACAAAACAGGCGCTTACTGCCGGTAGTTTCTGTGGAGGGGTAAGTTTTAATGCGGGTGATTACAAGCACGTAATCCGTACCACATCTGGTAGTTATATTGAGCCGTCCTGGGAAACTCGCTTAGGTTGGGCGACCTTCCCGAATAGTCGTGATATGTATTCTGCGGATTTTAACATCCACTATGGTGGAGGATGGGTAACGACCTGGAATGCTGCCTTGGGCTATGAACACTTCTTCTCCGCTCGTTGGAATGCAAGGCTGGGTCTTTATACGAATAATGCCAATACCGGTACCCCGACTGCTTCTAATGCCCTTGAGCATATTGATGAGATTGGAACAAGTTTGAGTATAGGTCGTTTTACGCGAACCTCTTCCGTCTCCGTGGGGATCTCGTATTTACAGGGTAGTGGTACCAAGAGTGGCCTGAATGATATTGACCCCTCGCCGGTGCTTGTCGACTCAAGCTCTATGACGTTTTTTCTCAGTGCCTACTACACAAATTAGCATGCATTAGAGATCAATCTGTTCTCGGTCAAGATTTTCGTGAGCATAGTCCAGGTGTACTCGCTCATCGATAAAGACCTCGTACAACTCGCGGTCAATATGCCCGGTTCGACTCATGTCATCAAGAATTCGTATCGCCATCGAGAGTTTCATGGGTGATTTGTATGGCCGGTCGTTGGCCGTCAGGGCTTCAAAGATGTCGGCAATTGCCATGATTCTTGCCGGGACGGACATCTCGTCACGGGTCAATCCTTTCGGAAAGCCCTTTCCATCTACCCTTTCATGATGCCCTCCGGCAAACTCCGGTACCTGGCTCAGATGTTTGGGGAAGGGCAGTGATTCCAGCATTTTTATTGTTACCACGATGTGGTTGTTAATGATGTCACGCTCATCCTGAGTGATGGTGCCTTTGTTGATGGATAAGTGATGTATCTCATCCTTCGTCAGGATAGGGTGTTTCATACCGTCGATTTCAACGCTATATTGTTCAGCGATCGAAGCGATGGCCTGGATATTTTCATCTGGTGTAAATTCCGCGCCGGTATTGGTTTTTTCAATCAACTCGAGCTCTTCTTCAATTTTTTTCAGTTTTTGATCAAGTTCATCGCCAGTTATGGCATCTGTCACGGATTGATTCGAATTTTTTAGCAACTCTAACTGGATATCCCTTTTCAGAATTTCAAACCGTGCCTTAACCAACTCGATTCGATCTATGGGCATCTCAAGTTTTTTGGACTTTTCCATTACCCTGTCCGGAGTGGTCAATTTGCCACAGTCGTGTAACCAGGCAGCCGTTTCCAACTGGTAGAGTTCATCGTCTGAAATCTTGAAGTTCGCGAAAGGACCCTTTTGCGTACGATTGACGGCATCCGCCAACATCATGGTCAGGATAGGGATTCTTCGGCAATGATTGCCGGTATGGGCGGACTTTTCGTCTATGGTACTTGCGATCATTTTGACCAGTGCATCAAACAGCTCCTTCATACCATCGATTAACTGTTTGTTCGTCAATGCGACGGCAGCCTGAGAGGCGAGGGATTCTGCGAGCTGCTGATCTTCCTCCGTGAATACACGAGTTTCACCGCTGGCACTGTCTTTTGCGTTAATGAGCTGTAGGACGCCAATAATGTCGTTTTCGTGATTCTTCATCGGGATGGTCAAAAACGATTGCGAGTGATATCCGGTCTTCTTATCGAATGCGTAGGTGCCGGAGAAATCATATTCGTCAGAATTGTAGGCGTCAGGGATGCTGATGGTACGGCCTTCAAGTACGCAGCGGGTCACTACCATCTTGTCATTGGGTCGCCCGTCTTCCAGATAGATAGGAATTGGTTCAAAAGGGATCTGGGTATCGGTCGTCCCGCCCATGGCAAAATTGAGCGATTTAGTACGAACGATCTCCATCTTGAGGAAACTCTCGTTTACCAGCAGGTACAGGGTTCCGCCGTCCGCATCGGTCAATTCCTTGGCACCTAGGAGGATTTTTTCCAGCAGTCGATCGGAGTTCTTCTCGGTCGATAGAGAAATCCCGATATTATTCAGGAGATTTATTCTATGTAACAGGTTGTGGTTGGCTGGATTCATAGGGTGGTTCCGCAGTCCCGTGAATTCTTGCTAACAATATCTCATACCCTTGTGAATAGCATCAAATATAGCAAAAGATGCTGCCTTGGTTGTGAGTTGGTATTCACGATTTTGAAGAGCAGTGGACTTGGATATACGTAGCTGGGTTGCTGATTGGCTGGATCTGTGGATTGTTCTGGAGGAGTCGACACCTAGAACCTCCTGATGGAGTTTCATTGGTGTGTCTCATAGAACGCCTTCAGCGTTCATCATGAGTACCCTACACCTTCGGTGTCAGGGCAACCTCCGCTTCGCTACGGCGCACCTAGAACCTCCTGACGGAGTTTCATTGGTGTACCTCCGCTTCGCTACGGCAACCCGGAACGCGGTCTCTCATCCACACCGCCTCACCAATAAAAAAGGGCTGCCGATTGGCAGCCCTTTGTTATTGGTGGAGGCGGCGGGAATCGAACCCGCGTCCGCGAGCACTCCGCCATCGGCTCTACATGCTTATCCGAGTCTATTGATTTAGCTGACTGCTACCCGACCGGCAGGGAAAACAATCAGCGAGTTCGGTAAGATTTTAACGAATCCACCCCGAACGAGCTTCATCGCGAGCTTGTAAGAGTCGACCCCTGGAATCTGAGCGTACAAGCACGGCTCAGGCAGAGGGCTTTACGCTGGTTATTAAGCAGCTAAAGCGTAGTTGTCGTCGTTGGCAACTATGATTTTACAGAACAGATTTACGAGCGTATCTGCATGCTCGGCATGCACCTCAGGTTTTGCTACCCACGTCGAAGCCAGGTCGCCCCCGAAGTCTTGGTTACGAGTGAGACAGTGTACTGGATGATAAAGTTCCGTACTAGCCGCGTTTCAAAACCCGCTGTTTTTCGCGCTGCCAGTCGCGTTCCTTAAGGGTGGCGCGTTTGTCGTGCGCCGCCTTACCCTTGGCCAGTCCGATCTCCAGTTTAACCCGACCCCTTTTCCAGTACATGGCCAGGGCGACGATGGTATATCCCTTGCGTTCCACCGCGCCCGTGAGTTTGTTCAGCTCATTGCGGTTCAACAGAAGTTTGCGCACCCGCGTCGCCTCCGGGTGGATATGGGTGGAGGCGGCCAACAGTGGCGTGATTTGCATCCCCGAAATCCAGGCCTCTCCCTCCTTGATGAAGACATAACTCTCAGTGAGGTTAATCTTGCCCGCGCGCAGGCTTTTTACTTCCCAGCCCTCAAGGACCAGGCCGGCCTCGAAACGCTCCTCGATAAAGAAGTCATGCTTGGCCTTTTTATTCAGCGCGATGGTGCTGCTAGAGGCTTTGTTGTCTTTTTTTGCTTGCTTTGCCATGGGGACATTATATCCGAGTGTCCGGCGGGCTCATATGGCTGCGGTTGAGGAAGTCGCTGATTTCACGCAAAATGTGGCGAAAATAACAGTGAGACAAGGGGATAGGCATGTCGGACAGTCGTGGTTCCATCCATGGCGAGTGGTCTTCGCGCTGGGCATTCATCCTGGCAGCGACCGGTTCTGCTGTGGGGCTGGGGAATATCTGGAAATTTCCCTACATCACAGGCGAGAACGGCGGTGGGGCCTTTGTCCTGGTTTACCTGATTTGTATCGCCGTGATCGGCATTCCCATCATGATGGCCGAGATCATGATTGGTCGTCGCGGCCGACGCAGCCCCATCAACACCATGCGTGTGTTGGCCAAACAGGGTCGACATAGCCCGCACTGGAAATATCTTGGCTGGACCGGCGTGGTGGCCGGATTTCTGATTATTTCCTACTACAGTGTCATTGCCGGCTGGGCCATGGCCTACGTATTTCGTTCAGCCGGTGCCGCCTTTGAAGGGGCCACGGCCGATGGTGTGGCCAGTATCTTCTCCGAACTGGTTTCCGATCCCGAACGCCTGATTGCCTGGCACAGCATCTTCATGGTGTTGACCATGATCGTGGTCTCTCGTGGTGTGGCCAGTGGCCTGGAGAAGGCTGTGCGTTACCTGATGCCTTCCTTATTTGTGTTGCTGTTGTTGCTGCTTGGCTACTCCATGAGTACCGGGGCCTTCATGCAGGGTGTCAGCTTCATGTTTAATCCGAATTTCAGCGCCCTAAGCGGTGAGGCGATCCTAATTGCGATGGGACATGCCTTTTTCACCCTGAGCCTGGGGATGGGGGCGATCATGGTCTACGGCTCCTACCTCAATAAGGACACCTCCATCGCCAAGACCTCCATCACCATAGCCCTGGCCGACACCTCAGTGGCCCTGGTCGCCGGTCTGGCCATCTTCCCGATTGTGTTTGCCAACGATCTCGAGGCGGCAGCGGGCCCTGGACTTATCTTCCAGACTCTACCCCTGGCCTTCGGCCATATGCCGGGCGGCACCCTGTTTGGCACCCTGTTCTTCATTCTGCTTGTGTTCGCGGCCTGGAGCTCGGCGATTTCCCTGATTGAGCCGGCCGTGACCTGGTTGGTGGAAACCTTGCACATGGATCGAGTCAGGGCCTCGGTTTACAGTGGTCTGGCCGCCTGGTTGCTTGGGATCGGGACCGTGTTCAGTTTCAACCTGTGGTCCGATGTCACGTTCTTCGGTAAGACCTTCTTCGACTTGCTGGACTACCTGACCGCTAACATCATGCTGCCGCTCGGGGGCCTGGCGATTGCCCTGTTTGCCGGCTGGATCATGGTCCGTGGTACGGTGAAGGAAGAGTTGAAGCTGCAGCATCCGCGGATGTTCCAGCTCTGGTACTTACTGGTCCGTTATGTGACACCGGTGGCCGTGATCATCGTCTTTATCTCCTTACAGGGCTGATAGGTGAAGTATGACGAGTATTAACCGAAATTCCCTGGTGCCCTATAGCGCGGAGGAAATGTACGCCTTGGTGGATGATATTCCCGCCTATGCCGACTTTCTCCCCTGGTGTAAGGCGGCCGAAGAAATCAGCCGTGATGAGGACTCGGTGACCGCCCGCCTGGACCTTTCCTATGGCGGCCTGGAGAAATCCTTCACCACCAAAAACCGCCTTCAACATGCCAAGATCATCGAGATGCACCTGGTCAATGGACCCTTTAAACACCTGGAGGGCTACTGGCGGTTCGAGTCCCTGGGGCAACAGGCCTGCAAGGTATCGCTGGATCTGGAGTTCGAATTTTCCAGCAGATTGCTGGGCATGGCCATGGGGCCGGTCTTCAACCAGGTTGCGAACTCCCTGGTGGATGCCTTCAGTCAACGTGCGGAACAGGTCTATGGCAAACGCTGAAGACAAGACCCTCCATATCGAGGTTGCCTACGCCCTGCCTCAGGAACAGATCCTATTGCCGCTGGAGGTTGCCGAGGGGACAACAGTGAAGCAAGCCATTGAACAATCAGGGATCCTCGATGAGTATCCCGAGATTGAACTAAACGGCACTAACAAGGTTGGTATCTTCGGTAAAATCAGTAAGTTGGACACGGCGCTTCGGGACAGGGATCGGGTGGAGATCTACCGTCCTTTGATTGCCGATCCCAAGCAGGTACGCAAGCAGCGTGCGGCCGAGGGCAAGCGTATGCGAAAGGGCGGGGGAGATGCGGAATCGGCGCAGGAAGACTCCGCGGCCTCAGACGAGGCGGGTTAGGACGACTACTTCGAGGCGGCCTTGCCCTCGATGCGAGTCAGTCGATCCGATTCAAAGTAGAGCGTCAATCGGTTCTGTTCGATCTGCCGGCCATCGCGCTTGAGCGAATAATAGTAATCCCAACGCTGATGGTGAAAGGGATCCTGTACCAGCGGCGTGCCCAGTATTCTCAAGACCGAGGCCTTGTCCATTCCGGGTTGCACCTGCTGCAGCATGTCCTCGCTCACCATGTTTCCCTGTTCGACTTCGGCACGATAGATCGCGCAACCGCTCAGTAATCCAATGACAAGTATGTGAATGAGAATCTTTTGCATCAGCTCTGATATCTTTGTATTCTTTGGCCCAACAAGCGACACATTATGACACAGATGAGGCAAGCCCGTGCAAAGCCATGACCTGAAGAAACTGGGATTGAAGGCGACCCTGCCCCGGCTCAAGATCCTGGAGATACTAGAAGACAGCAAGCTGCGCCATATGAGCGCGGAGGAGGTCTACAAGGCGCTGCTCGACTCCGGCGAGGAGATTGGTCTGGCTACGGTGTATCGCGTCCTGACCCAGTTCGAGTCGGCCGGGCTGGTTTCGCGTCATCACTTCGAGGGCGGGCATTCCGTGTTCGAGCTCGACGATGGGGAGCACCATGATCACCTCATGTGCGTGAAATGCGGCAAGATCGAAGAGTTCATCGACGATACTATCGAAGATCGGCAAAAGGCCATTGCCAAGCGGTTTGAATTCGAGATGACCGATCACTGCCTCTACATCTACGGGGTTTGCCCCGCGTGTCAGTCCAAGCTGAAGTAAACGCCGGTTTCATGACTTAGGCGGATTCTGCCTGGCTGCGGTCGATCATCTCCTTGGCGTGTGACAGCGTCTGCGAGGTGATCTCCACCCCCCCGAGCATGCGCGCCACCTCCACCACACGTTCCCCTTCCTTCAAACTCTCCACCCGGGTATGGGTAGTGTCCTTTACGGTCTGTTTGCTGACCTGCAGGTGCTGGTTGGCGAGGGCGGCCACCTGTGGCTGGTGGGTGACACAGAGTACCTGGGCATGGCGCCCCAGGGTGCGAAGTTTGCGGCCGACGATCTCGGCGATGCCACCGCCGATGCCGACGTCCACTTCGTCGAATATGAGCGTGGGGATGCGGGCCACCGAGGCGACGATCACCTGGATGGCCAGGCTAATACGCGACAGCTCGCCGCCGGAGGCGACTTTGCTCAAGGGCTTTTCCGGCTGCCCCGGATTTGCGCTGACAAGATATTCCACCTGCTCCATGCCGTGGGCGGTGAAGTCACCCTCGTCACGCGGATGGATGGCGATGGAAAAGCGTCCGCCCTTCATGCCAAGTTCCTGCATGTTGGCCGTCACCAGTTGGGAGAGTTCTGTGGCCGATTGGCGACGACGCTCGCTGAGTACAGCCACCACCTTGAGATACTCATCGGCCGCCGACTGGATCTCCGACTCCAGCTTCGCCAGGCGCTGATCGGCGTTTTGCAGCCCGTCCAGTTCATCACTCAGTATCGGTAACAGGCTGTGCACCGATTCCGGCTCGACATGGTGTTTTCGCGCCAGGTCGTGGACGGTGGAAAGGCGCTGTTCGATCTCCATCAGGCGCTGCGGGTCCAGTTCCAGGCTGTCCAGGTGGTGGCGCAACTCAGAAGCGGCCTCATGGACCTGGATGGCGGCGGAGTTGATGAGCTCGGCCATCTCCCCCAGCTTGGAATCAAAGTCACGCAGATGGTCGAGCTTATTCTCCACCAGCCCCAGCTGGCTGTGGACCGAGCCCTCGTCGCTTTCATACAGGGCTGCGACGGAAAATTCGCAGGCCTCCAGTAGCTGGCTGGCGTTGGCGAGGCGGCCGTACTCCTCTTCCAGGGCCTCGAACTCTCCCTCTTCCAGGGCCAGGGACTCCAGCTCCTTGACCTGAAAGCTGAGCAGCTCCTGGCGAGCCGAGCGGTCCTCGTCGGCGCGTGAGAGGCTGGCAAATTCGTCGCTCAGGCGGCGCCACTTGAAGTAGGCCTGGCCCACTTCGCGCAGAGGCTCGGCGTTCTGGGCGTAGTCGTCGAGCAACTGGCGCTGGCTCTCCTTGCGCATGAGGGATTGGTGTTCGTGCTGGCCGTGGATGTCCACCAGCTGTTCGCCCAGCTCACGCATCAATCCAAGGTTGACGGGGCTGCCGTTGATATAACCGCGTGAACGGCCGTCCTTGGAGATGGTACGGCGCAACTGGCACTGGCTGTCGCCGCTCTCCAGCTCTCGTTCCTCGAGCCAGGCCTGGGCCTCGCGCATGGCGGCAATGTCGAAGTCCACCGAGATCTCCGCCCGTTCGGCGCCATGGCGGACCAGATCGCTGTCGGCACGGTCCCCCAGCGCCAGGCCGAGGGCGTCAAGCAGGATGGATTTACCGGCACCGGTTTCACCGGTGAGCACGGTCATGCCGCGATGCAGGTCTAGGTCGACCTCATCGACGATGGCAAAGTCGCGTATGTGGATATGGGTCAGCATGTGTGTTGTGACGTCTTGTTAGCCTTTGTCTTCCAGGCGCCCACCCCAGCGCAGCTTGGCACGCAGGATCTCGAAATAGTCGTAAGCAGGGGGATGAATCAGGCGCACCGGGTTGGGGTGCTTTTTTATCACAACCCGATCGTGGGCCACCAGCCCGAGATTGATCTGGCCGTCACAGGTGACCTGGGCCGAGTGGCTGGTGCCGACCACCACTTCGATCTTGCTGTTGGCGTCCACCACGATGGGGCGGTTGCTCATGGTATGCGGACAGATGGGCACCAGCACCACCGTCTCCAGATTGGACTGGATAATCGGCCCGCCGCCGGAGAGGGCGTAGGCGGTGGAGCCGGTGGGGGTCGAGACGATGAGGCCGTCGGCACGTATGGTGCTGACATACTTATCGTCGATATAGGTGTCGATCTCGATCATGCGCGCGATGTCCCATTTGTGCAGGACCACGTCATTGAAGGCGTGACTTTCGCTGATGTGCTCACCGTTGCGCAGGATGGAGGCGTGCAACAGGAAGCGCTCTTCCTCCAGGTAATTACCGGCCAGGATCTCGTCCATGCAATCCTTGAGGGCGTCGGGTGAGATATCGGTGAGAAAGCCGAGGCGCCCGAGGTTGATGCCCACCAGGGGGACACTGACCTGGGCCAGGCTGCGGGCGGCGTTGAGCAGGGTGCCGTCGCCACCGACGACGACAATCAACTCGGCCTGCTCGGCCATGCTGTCGCGATCCACCGAGGGCATATCCAGTTCGGGATTGGTCTGTGCCGTGCCCGCGTCGAGCAGGACATTCACCTGTCGCTCGACCAGGTAGCGGTAGAGCACGCCGACGGTTTCGCCCACACTGGAATCGTTGTATTTCCCGATGATACCGACGTTTTTGAATGTTGTTGTCATAATTTATTGTCCACGCCCAAGCCGAAAACATTATCACGATGCCTACAGGGCGCCAACCGCCATGCCGATGAACAGTGGCGCAAGCGCGTCTTTTTTGGCACTCTTGAATACGAGTGCCAGTGTCGAGAAGGGCAGCCCAGATGAGTGAAGAGATAGTCATCAACGAACGCGCCCAGCGCCTGCTCAAGTCCCTGGTCGAAAGCTACATCCGGGGCGGGCAGCCTGTGGGTTCCAAGAGCCTGCTGGAGGAGAGCGGCCTGCAGGTCAGCTCTGCCACGGTACGTAACGTCATGGCCGAGCTCGAGGAGCTTGGCCTGGTGGCCTCGCCCCACACCTCGGCCGGGCGGGTCCCCACCGATCTCGGCCTGCGCTTTTTTGTCGACAGCCTGCTGACCGTCCAGCCCCTGAGTGGCGAAGAGGTTGAGTCCATGCGACAGAGCCTGGGTGCTGACCAGACCATGCCCCAGCTACTCAACCGAACCTCGAGCATGCTGTCGGGGATCACGCGCATGGCCGGCCTGGTGATGCTACCTCGTCGCGGGCGGCTCTCCCTGCGTCATATCGAATTCCTGCCCCTGGGCGATCGACGAATCCTCGTGATCTGGGTCATCAATGACAACGATGTGCAAAATCGCATCGTGCAGATGGACCGTGACTACAGTGCCGAGGAACTGGTTCGTATGGCCGCCTACCTCAATAGCCACTTCAATGGGCTTGAGGTGGAAGAGATCAAGCAGCGCGTCATCATCGAGATGGAGCAGACCAAGGAGCAGGCCAACCAGCTCATGCTGACGGCCATCGAGTTGGCGCGCCAGGCCTTCGACGGCGAGGGCGACGAGGCCGATTACGTCCTCGAGGGTGAGACCAATCTGTTCGGCTACGCCGAGATGGCCGACATGGACAAGCTTCGCAAACTGTTCGATGCCTTCGAGCAGAAACGCCAGGTGCTCCAGCTGTTGGAGGGGGCCACCTCCACCGAGGGCATCCAGATCTTCATCGGCGAGGAATCCGGTTACAAGGTCTTTGATGGCTGTTCCCTGGTCACCTCGCCCTACAAGGTCGAGGAAGAGGTGGTCGGCGTGCTCGGCGTCATCGGCCCCTCGCGCATGGAGTATCAGCGCGTCATCCCCATCGTCGATGTCACCGCCAAACTCCTGTCGGCGGCCTTGAATCGTCAGTAAGCGTCCCCATATACATGCTCAACGCCAATAAAACCCCGTGAAATCGGGGGTATAGAGATTGAATTATTCAAGCGGAGTGAGGCATGTCAAACGAAGAGAAGGTCACTTCAGAGCCCGAAACCGAGGTACAGGAGGCCGCCGAGGCCCTCGAACCGGAGCAGTCAGGCGCTGACACAGACACGGCGGCGCTGTTGGAAGAGGCCCGCAACAAGGCCGATGAAAACTGGAACATGTACATGCGGGGCCAGGCCGAACTGGAGAACCTGCGCAAGCGCGCCGAGAAGGACCTGGAAAACGCCCATAAATACGCCCTGGAAAAATTCGCCAATGAACTGCTGCCGGTGAAAGACAGCCTGGAGCTGGGCCTGGCGGCGGTGGAAGAGAACCAGGACGAGGCCGTGGCCAAGCTCAAGGAGGGCACCGAGCTGACCCTTAAGATGCTCTCCTCGGCCATGGAGAAGTTCGGCATTGCCGAGATCAACCCCGAGGGCGAGGCCTTCAATCCCGAGCAGCATCAGGCCATGACCATGCAGGAATCGGCCGAGGCCAAACCCAATACCGTGCTCTCGGTGATGCAAAAGGGCTATTCCCTCAACGAACGCGTCATTCGCCCTGCCCTGGTGGTGGTGGCCAAGGCGCCGACCCAATAATTTGGGGCAGGGGCTTGAATTACAGGGGGATACCCCCACTTAACAAGACAATTGCAACGAAACACTACGAATTGAACATTTGGAGCTAACGATGGGAAAGATTATCGGAATTGATCTGGGGACCACCAATTCCTGTGTCGCCGTAATGGAAGGTGGCAAGCCCCGTGTAATCGAAAACAGCGAAGGGGACCGAACCACCCCCTCCATCGTCGCCTTTGCCGCGGACGATGACGAGGTACTGGTAGGCCAGCCTGCCAAGCGCCAGGCGGTCACCAACCCCGAAAACACCCTGTTCGCCGTCAAGCGCCTCATCGGTCGCAAGTTCGAGGACGACGAGGTGCAGAAGGACATCGACCTGGTGCCCTACAAGATCATCAAGGCCGACAACGGCGATGCCTGGGTCGAGGCCAAGGGCAAGAAGATGGCGCCGCCGGAGATCTCCGCGCGCGTGCTGCAGAAGATGAAGAAGACCGCCGAGGAGTACCTCGGTGAAGAGGTGACCGAGGCGGTTATTACCGTTCCGGCCTACTTCAACGACTCCCAGCGCCAGGCCACCAAAGATGCCGGTAAGATCGCCGGTCTCGACGTCAAGCGCATCATCAATGAGCCCACCGCCGCGGCCCTGGCCTTCGGTATGGACAAGAAAGAGGGTGACCGTAAGGTGGCCGTCTACGACCTGGGTGGCGGTACCTTCGATATCTCGATTATTGAAATCGCCGAGATCGACGGCGAGCACCAGATCGAGGTGCTCTCCACCAATGGAGATACCTTCCTCGGTGGCGAGGATTTCGACCAGCGCCTGATTGATTACCTCATTGATGAGTTCAAGAAGGACCAGGGCATCGACCTGAAGAAGGACCCTCTGGCCCTGCAGCGTCTGAAGGAGGCCGCCGAGAAGGCCAAGATCGAGCTCTCCTCCAGCACCCAGACCGAGGTCAATCTGCCCTATATCACCGCCGATGCCTCCGGTCCCAAGCACCTGAATATCAAGGTCAGCCGCGCCAAGCTTGAGTCTCTGGTAGACGGGCTCGTCAGTCGTTCGCTGGAGCCCTGCAAGGTGGCCCTGAAGGACGCCGGTCTCTCCGCCTCCGACATCGACGATGTCATTCTGGTGGGTGGTCAGACCCGCATGCCCAAGGTCCAGGAAGCGGTCAAGAATATGTTCGGCAAGGAACCGCGTCGTGACGTCAATCCCGACGAGGCCGTGGCCGTCGGCGCCTCCATCCAGGGCGGTGTCCTGGGCGGTGAAGTGAAGGACGTACTGCTGCTGGACGTCACCCCGCTGTCGCTGGGTATCGAAACCATGGGCGGCGTCATGACCAAGCTCATCGAGAAGAACACCACCATCCCGACTAAGGCGAACCAGGTGTTCTCCACCGCCGACGACAACCAGACCGCGGTCACCGTGCACGTGCTGCAGGGTGAGCGCGAACAGGCCGCGGCCAACAAGTCGCTGGGTCGTTTCGACCTCGCCGACATCCCGCCGGCGCCGCGCGGCGTGCCGCAGATCGAGGTCACCTTCGACATCGATGCCAACGGTATCCTCAACGTCTCCGCCAAGGACAAGGGCACCGGCAAGGAACAGAATATCGTCATCAAGGCATCCAGTGGTATCTCCGATGACGAGATCGAGAAGATGATGAAGGACGCCGAGGCCCACGCCGAGGAAGACCGCAAGTTCAAGGAGTTGGTGGATGCGCGCAACCAGGCCGAGGGCCTGATCCACGCCACCCAGAAGTCCATGGACGACCTCGGCGACAAGCTCGAATCCTCCGAGAAGGAGAAGATCGAGGCCGCCATCAAGGATCTGGAAGAGGCACTTAAGGGTGAGGACAAGGAGGCCATTGACGCCAAGGTTCAGGCCCTTTCCGAGGCCTCCAGCGAGATGGCCCAACGCCTCTATGCCGAGCAGGGCGAGGCCGCGGCCGACATGGCCGGCGAGCAGGGCTCAGCCCAGTCCAGCGGCAAGGACGACGATGTCGTCGATGCCGAGTTCGAAGAGGTGAAGGACGACAAGAAGTAGTCGTCCTCGATCCCTGGCAGAATGCGACAGGCCACCGGGAAACCGGCGCCTGTCGTCGCCTGTCGGGCATACTGAAAAAAAGATCCTGAATCGGGACTGTAAGGAATAGATTACAGCCATGTCCAAACGCGATTATTACGAGGTCCTGGGGCTCGAGAAGAACGCCAGCGAGGCCGAGATCAAAAAGGCCTTCAAGCGCCTGGCAATGAAGTATCACCCGGATCGTAATCCGGACGATACCGAGGCCGAGGTCAAGTTCAAGGAGGCCAAGGAGGCCTACGAGATCCTCGCCGATCCACAGAAACGCTCCGCCTATGACCAGTTCGGTCATGCCGGTGTTGATGCCTCCATGGGCGGCGGTGGCGCGGGCGGCTTCGGCGGCGCCGGCTTCGGTGACATCTTCGGCGATATCTTCGGCGACATCTTCGGCGGCGGCGGCCGACGCGATGCCCGTCGCGCCTATCGTGGCGCCGACCTGCGCTACAACATGGAGCTGACCCTGGAAGAGGCGGTACGCGGTACCGAGCAGAAGGTGCGCTTCCCCACCGCGGTGGCCTGCGATGCCTGCGAGGGTTCGGGTGCCGAGCCCGGCTCCAGCGCCAAGACCTGTCCTACCTGCCAGGGCCATGGCCAGGTCCATATGCAGCAGGGCTTTTTCACCGTGCAGCAGACCTGTCCCCATTGTCACGGCAAGGGCCAGATCATCGAGGACCCCTGCAAGAAGTGCCACGGCAGCGGCCAGGTGCAGGAGAACAAGACCCTCAATGTGAAGATCCCGGCCGGGGTCGACAACGGCGACCGCATCCGTCTCTCCGGCGAGGGTGAGGCGGGACAGAACGGCGGTCCGCCCGGCGACCTCTACGTGCATATCCACGTCCGCCCAAATCCCATTTTCGAACGCGAGGGCTCCGATCTCTATTGCGAGGTACCCATCAGCTTTACCACCGCCGCACTGGGGGGCGAGCTGGAAGTGCCGACCCTGGAGGGCAAGGTCAAGCTCAAGATCCCGGCCGAGACCCAGACCGGTAAGCTGTTCCGCATGCGAGGCCAGGGCGTGAAGTCGGTACGCGGTGGGGCCATCGGTGATCTGCTCTGCCGTGTGGTGATCGAGACCCCGGTCAAGCTCACCAAGGAACAAAGGGATCTGCTGGAACAACTGGACCAGACCATGAGTGAGTCGGAGAAGCACCGGCCCAAGGCCAATACCTGGTTCGAGGGCGTGAAGAAATTCTTCGAAGACCTGGGCGCCTGAAGGCTATACTGACGCCAAAGCAATAAAAAACTAGCGAGTCAATCATGATCAAGACAGCCGTAACCGGCGCCGCCGGCCGCATGGGCCGCAGCCTGATCCAGGCCTGTGAGCAGGCCGCCAAGGTCGAACTGGGTGCCGCCATCGAACGGCCCGAGAGTTCGCTGATCGGCGCCGATGCCGGTGAGATGGCCGGCGTGGATTCCCGTGGCGTTGCCATCAACGAAAACCTCAGTGCCGTCACCGACCAGTT
This sequence comes from Gammaproteobacteria bacterium, assembly GCA_014762495.1. Taxonomy (GTDB): domain Bacteria; phylum Pseudomonadota; class Gammaproteobacteria; order Thiohalospirales; family Thiohalospiraceae; genus JABURT01. Next base: position 16,243 of record JABURT010000183.1, read on the forward strand.
CGACGTCCTCATCGATTTCACCCGCCCCGAGGTGACCCTGGCCAACCTGGCAGTCTGCCGCGAGGCGGGCAAGCGCATGGTCATCGGTACCACGGGATTGTCCGATGAGCAAAAGGCCGAGCTGGCCGAGGCGGCACAAGAGATCGCCATCGTGTTCGCACCCAATATGAGTGTTGGCGTCAATCTGAGTCTCAAACTGCTGGAAATGGCCGCCCGCGTGATGGGTGATTACACCGATATCGAGATCATCGAGGCCCATCACCGCCACAAGGTGGACGCGCCCTCAGGCACCGCCTTGCGCATGGGCGAAGTGGTGGCCGAGGCCCTCGGCCGTGACCTCAAAGAAGTGGCGGTCTACGGTCGCGAGGGCCACACCGGCGAGCGCGACCGCCAGACCATCGGCTTTGAGACCATCCGCGCCGGCGACATCGTTGGCGAGCACACAGTAATGTTCGCCGACATCGGCGAGCGGGTGGAGATCACCCACAAGGCCTCCAGCCGAATGACCTTCGCCAATGGTGCAGTAAGGGCCGCCGAATGGGTCATGCAGCACGACAAGGGTCTTTTCGATATGCAGGATGTGCTGGGGCTAAAAGACTGACTTAAATGGACATTCCATGGGTGATCCGATAGTATATTTAGGGTCTTACAAATCACGACCTATCGAATTCCAAAGCGGGAGTCCCTGTATCAGCGACTCCCGTTTTTGCACGTGTGTCAGACGGAGGTACGCTTGAGAAAACCAGCACTGCTCGCCCTTGAAGACGGTACCGTATTTCATGGTGAATCCATCGGCATGGATGGTCAGACAGTCGGAGAGGTGGTGTTCAATACCGCCATGACCGGCTATCAAGAGATCCTCACCGATCCATCCTACTCGCGCCAGATCGTCACCCTGACCTATCCCCATATCGGCAATGTCGGCGTTAATGACGACGACGAGGAATCCGCCAACGTGATGGCCGCAGGTCTGGTGATCCGCGACCTCTCCATGATTTACAGCAACTGGCGCACCGAGAAATCGCTGGAGCAATACCTGGCCGACAACAAGACCGTCGCCATTGCCGACATCGACACGCGCAAGCTGACCCGTATGCTGCGCGAGAAGGGGGCCCAGAACGGCTGCATCGTTGCCGGTGACAATATCGACGAGGCCGCCGCCATCGAGGCCGCCAAGGGCTTCCCCGGTCTCAAGGGTATGGACCTGGCCAAGGAGGTCACTACCGGGCAGCCTTATGAGTGGGCCCAGGGTAGCTGGACGTTGAAGGAGGGCATGCCCGAGGCGCCTCACCCGGTCGAAGAAAAGTTGCCCCACCATGTGGTGGCCTATGACTTCGGCATCAAGCGCAATATCCTGCGCATGCTGGTTGACCGTGGCTGCCGCGTGACCGTGGTGCCGGCCCAGACCCCGGCCAGTGAGGTCATGAAACTTAAGCCCGACGGCGTCTTCCTCTCCAACGGACCCGGTGACCCCGAACCCTGCGACTACGCCATCAACGCCATCAAGGATGTCCTTGACACCGACATGCCCACCTTCGGCATCTGTCTCGGCCACCAGTTGCTGGCCCTGGCCAGCGGCGCCAAGACCACCAAGATGAAGTTCGGCCACCATGGCGCCAACCACCCGGTTCAGGACCTCGACTCGGGTGTGGTGATGATCACCTCGCAAAACCACGGCTTCGCCGTCGACGAGGGCTCGCTGCCGAAGAACCTCAAGGCCACCCATAAGTCGCTCTTTGACGGCAGCCTGCAGGGGATCCACCGTACCGACAAGCCCGCCTTCAGTTTCCAGGGCCACCCCGAGGCGAGCCCGGGGCCGCACGACGTCGCGCCCCTGTTCGACCACTTCGTTGAGTTGATCGAAAAAGCCAAAGCCTAAGCAAGCAGGACAGATATGCCAAAGCGTACAGACATCCAAAGTATTCTCGTCATCGGAGCCGGACCCATCGTTATCGGCCAGGCCTGTGAATTCGACTACTCCGGCGCCCAGGCCTGCAAGGCCCTGCGCGAGGAGGGCTATCGCATTATCCTGGTCAACTCCAACCCGGCCACCATCATGACCGACCCCGACACCGCCGATGCCATCTACATCGAGCCCATCAACTGGGAGACGGTGGCACGCATCATCGAGAAGGAAAAACCCGACGCGCTGTTGCCCACCATGGGTGGCCAGACCGCGCTCAACTGCGCGCTCGATCTCGACAAGCACGGTGTCCTCAAGGAGCACGGTATCGAGATGATCGGCGCCGACAAGGACGCCATCGACAAGGCCGAGGACCGTGACCGCTTCGCCAAGGCCATGCGCAAGATCGGCCTGGATATGCCCAAGTCCGCCGTGGCCCACAGCCTGGAAGAGGCCTACCAGGTGCAGGCCGAGGTCGGCTTCCCCACCATTATTCGACCCTCTTTCACCCTGGGCGGCTCAGGTGGTGGTATTGCCTACAACAAGGAAGAGTTCGAGGACATCTGTACCCATGGCCTCGACCTCTCGCCCACCAATGAGCTGCTCATCGAGGAGTCCATCATCGGCTGGAAGGAGTACGAGATGGAGGTGGTGCGCGACAAGAAAGACAACTGCATCATCGTCTGTTCCATTGAGAACTTCGACCCCATGGGCGTGCACACCGGGGATTCCATCACCGTGGCCCCGGCCCAGACCCTGACCGACAAGGAATACCAGATCATGCGCGACGCCTCGCTGGCGGTGCTGCGTGAGATCGGCGTCGAGACCGGAGGCTCCAATGTCCAGTTCGCGGTCAATCCCGAATCCGGTCGTCTCATCGTCATCGAGATGAACCCGCGCGTGTCGCGCTCCTCGGCCCTGGCCTCCAAGGCTACCGGTTTCCCCATTGCCAAGGTGGCGGCCAAACTGGCGGTGGGGTATACCCTGGACGAACTCTCCAATGACATTACCGGTGGCGCCATCCCGGCCTCCTTCGAGCCCACCATTGACTATGTCGTCACCAAGATCCCGCGCTTTGCCTTCGAGAAGTTCCCGCAGGCCGAGCCGCGCCTGGGCACGCAGATGCGCTCGGTGGGCGAGGTCATGGCCATGGGCCGTAACTTCCAGGAATCGCTGCAAAAGGCCCTGCGTGGTCTTGAGTCCGGCGCCGACGGTTTCAATGAAATCCTCGCCCTGGATGATCCCAAGGCCGCCGAGATTCTAAAGACCGAGCTCAGCCAGCCCGGTCCCGAACGCATCTGGTACCTGGGAGACGCCTTCCGCGCCGGCATGAGCCTGGATGAAATCTTCAAGCTCACCAATATTGATCGCTGGTTCCTGATCCAGATCGAGGAGTTGATCAAGCTGGAAGAAGAGGTCAAGGGACTCTCTCGTGAGGCCCTGGACGAGTCGCTGCTGCGTAAGCTCAAGCGCAAGGGCTTCTCCGACATCCGCCTCTCCAAACTGCTCAACATGAGCGAGAAGGCCTTCCGCAAGCTGCGCCACAAGAAGGGCGTGCGCCCGGTCTACAAGCGCGTGGATACCTGCGCCGCCGAGTTTGCCACGCCGACTGCCTACATGTACTCCACCTACGAGGAGGAGTGCGAGGCCATGCCCACCGACAAGGACAAGATCATGGTCCTCGGCGGCGGTCCCAACCGCATCGGCCAGGGCATCGAGTTCGACTATTGCTGCGTGCACGCCTCCCTGGCTATGCGCGAGGACGGTTACGAGACCATCATGGTCAACTGCAACCCGGAGACCGTCTCCACCGACTACGACACCTCCGATCGCCTCTATTTCGAGCCGCTGACCCTGGAGGACGTGCTGGAGCTGGTGGAACTGGAACAACCCAAGGGCATCATCGTGCAGTACGGCGGCCAGACCCCGCTCAAGCTGGCGCGGGATCTGGAGGCGGCCGGCGCCCCCATCATCGGCACCACGCCCGATTCCATCGACCTGGCCGAGGACCGCGAGCGTTTCCAGCAGATGCTGGACAAGCTGGGTCTCAAGCAGCCGCCCAACCGTACCGCGCGCACCGAGGAGGACGCTGTTCGCCTGGCCGCCGAGATCGGCTACCCGCTGGTGGTACGCCCCTCCTACGTACTGGGCGGCCGTGCCATGGAGATCGTCTTCGACGAGGGCGAACTGCGCCGCTACATGAATGAAGCGGTCTCGGTCTCCAATGAATCGCCCGTCTTGCTGGACCGCTTCCTCGACGACGCCATCGAGGTCGACGTGGATGCCATCTGTGACGGCGAGAACGTGGTCATCGGCGGTATCATGGAACACATCGAGCAGGCCGGCGTCCACTCCGGCGATTCGGCCTGTTCCCTGCCGCCCTATACCCTGAGCAAGGCGATCCAGGACGAGCTGCGCGAACAGTCACGCAAGATGGCCAAGGAACTCAACGTGGTGGGCCTGATGAACACCCAGTTCGCCATTAAGGGCGAGGAGGTCTACGTCATCGAGGTCAACCCGCGCGCCTCGCGCACCGTGCCCTTCGTCTCCAAGGCCACCGGTCGCCCGCTGGCCAAGATCGCCGCGCGCTGCATGGCGGGGCAGAGTCTCACGGAGCAGGGTATCGCTGGCGAAATCGTGCCCGACTACTATTGTGTGAAAGAGGCGGTGTTCCCCTTTATCAAGTTCCGTGGCGTGGACCCGCTGCTGGGCCCGGAGATGAAGTCCACCGGCGAGGTGATGGGCGTCGGCCGCAGCTTCGGCGAGGCCTTTGGCCGGGCCCAGCTGGGCGCTGGCGTGGCCCTGCCGTCCACCGGCATCGCTTTCCTCAGCGTGCGCGATGTGGACAAGCCGGCCGTGGTCGATGTGGCCAAGGACCTCATCGACCTTGGCTTCTCCATCGTCGCCACCACCGGTACCGCCAGGGTGCTGGAAGAGGCCGGTGTGCAACATCGCCAGGTCAACAAGGTCAAAGAGGGACGTCCCGACATCGTCGATATGATCAAGAACGATGAAATCAGCTTTATCGTCAACACCACCCAGGGCAAGCAGGCCATCGCCGACTCCTACGAGATCCGACGCCAGGCCCTGCAGCACAAGGTGGGTTACACCACCACCGTTGCCGGCGCCCGCGCTACCTGCGCCGCCCTGCATAACCTGGCCAACGTCGAGATCAACTGTCTACAGGATTTGCACAAGGAGCTGTCCGCATGAGCAACAAGTTTCCGCTAACCGCTCGCGGTGCCGAGAAGCTGCGTGAGGAGCTGGACAATCTCAAAAGCGTGGAGCGGCCCAAGGTGATCGAGGCCATTGCCGAGGCCCGTGCCCACGGTGATTTGAAGGAAAACGCCGAGTATCACGCCGCTCGCGAGCAGCAGGGCTTCATCGAGGGACGTATCCAGGAGATCGAGGGCAAGCTCGCCAACGCCCAGATCGTCGATATCACCAACATGCAGAACAACGGCAAGGTGATCTTCGGGGCGACGGTCTTGCTCTCGGACGAGGATACCGGTGACGAGGTCAGCTACCAGATCGTCGGCGACGATGAGGCCGACATCAAGCAGGGCTATATCTCCATCAATTCACCGGTGGCTCGCGCCCTCATCGGCAAGGAAGAGGGCGATATTGCCGATGTGCAGACACCGGGCGGTCAGAAGAGCTTCGAGATCGTCGAGGTGAAATACATCTAGGCCGTTTGCAACGGCCGCCTAACTGGGCAGGGTGAAGCGCGTCGGCTTGTTGAGGCGACGTCGAAATATCGAGGCGACATGGCCCACCGACTGGATCAGCTCCGACCGGCTGCGTTGGCAAATCTCATCGATCATCGTCTTGCGGGCCTCGCGATCCGAGGCGTTGACACGTATCTTGATCAATTCGTGGCGTTCCAGGGCCAGGTCGATCTCCTCCACGAGGGAGTCGGTGATGCCGTGCTGGCCCACGATGACCACCGGCTTGAGTGCGTGAGCCTGCTTGCGCAAATATCGAATCTGTTTACTATTCAAAGACATATAACCGGATGCCCGTATGAGTGAGGAACAAGGGAGTGATAGTGTAACGGCTAAACGACGTCGTGTAACCGTTGCCCCCAGCCCATTTAACGCAGTCAAGTTCGAACTGGGCGTATTCCTCGTGGCACTGATCCCCGTCTGGCTCCTGATCGAGAAACTGGTGGCAGACTTTGACACACAGCTGTTGCTGCTACTGGCCTACAGTGGCACCGTCTCGCTCTGGTTATTGCTGCGTGTCCGCTTCGTAATGAGACGGGAAATGACTCGGGAAACGAAACAAGATGGGGCGTAGTAAGAGCAGTCATGGCTGGCTGCGGGAACACTTTGACGATCCCTATGTCAAACAGGCACAACAGGAAGGGTATCGCTCGCGTGCCGTTTACAAGCTGTTGGAACTGAACGAAAAAGATCGGTTTCTGCAAAAGGGCATGACGGTGGTGGATCTGGGAGCCGCCCCGGGTGGCTGGTCTCAGGTGGCGGCCCACACGGTCGGTGACAAGGGCTATGTGGTGGCCCTGGATATCCTGCCGATGGATGCCATCGCCGGCGTCGAGTTCATAGAGGGTGATTTCCGTGAACAGGAGATCCTCGACCGCCTGCTTGAGGCCCTGGATGGACGGCTGGTGGACCTTGTAATGTCCGACATGGCCCCCAATATCAGTGGTAACAAGTCGGTGGATGTGCCGCGTGCCATGTACCTGGTGGAACTGGCCCTGGATTTGGCCAACCGGGTGCTCAAACCCGGTGGTGACCTGGTAATGAAGGTGTTTCAGGGCGAGGGATTTGATACCCTGATGCAGGAGCTCAAACGGTCTTTCGACAAGGTCGTAATACGCAAGCCCAAGGCCTCGCGACCCCGCTCCAAGGAGATCTATGTGCTCGCCAGGGGCCGTAGAGTCGTGTAAAGTTGAGAGAAATAGTAGGTTTTCTGTCGTGTCTGCGAGGCCGGCAGCTCAGATTGAGGAACAGACGTTGAACGATATCGTCAAAAACATCATTCTCTGGCTGGTGATCGCCTTTGTGCTGATCTCGGTGTTCAACAGCTTTGATCAATCACGCACGCGTAAGGCGACCCAGCTGGACTACTCCCAGTTCATCGCGGATGTGAGAAATGACCGGGTCGAGTCCGTTACCATCGAGGGCAGTACCGTACGAGGTCTGCGCGATGATGGCAGCAGCTTCGTCACCTACAACCCAGGCGATGACGCGCTTATTAACGACCTCCTGAATCACAATGTTCAGATCGACGCACAGCCTCCCGAACAGCAGTCGGTGCTGATGCAGATCTTCATCTCCTGGTTCCCCATGATTCTGCTCATCGCCGTCTGGATCTTCTTTATGCGCCAGATGCAGGGCGGTGGCGGCGGCCGCGGTGCCATGTCCTTTGGCAAGTCCAAGGCGCGCATGCTGGGTGAGGATCAGGTCAAGGTCACCTTCCAGGACGTCGCCGGCTGCGACGAGGCCAAGGACGAAGTGGCCGAGCTGGTGGAATTCCTGCGCGACCCCGGTAAGTTCCAGAAGCTGGGCGGCAAGATCCCGCGTGGTGTGCTGATGGTCGGTTCTCCCGGTACCGGTAAGACCTTGCTGGCCAAGGCCATTGCCGGAGAGGCCAAGGTGCCCTTCTTCACCATCTCCGGTTCTGATTTCGTCGAAATGTTTGTGGGTGTCGGTGCCTCTCGCGTACGCGACATGTTCGAGCAGGCCAAGAAGCACGCCCCCTGCATCATCTTTATTGATGAAATCGATGCCGTCGGCCGTCATCGTGGCGCCGGCCTCGGCGGTGGTCACGACGAGCGTGAACAGACCCTCAACCAGTTGCTGGTTGAGATGGACGGATTCGAGGGCAACGAGGGCGTGATCGTCATCGCCGCCACCAACCGTCCCGACGTGCTGGACCCGGCGCTGCTGCGCCCCGGCCGTTTCGACCGCCAGGTGGTGG
>JABURT010000059.1 GCA_014762495.1 Gammaproteobacteria bacterium
ATCTCCATCATGGTGGGCGTGGGCAAGGCGGCCGAGTTCGGCACGCTCAGTCGAAATGGCGATGCGCTGCAACAGGCGGGCAAGCTCACCACCATCGTGCTCGACAAAACCGGCACCGTGACCGAGGGTAGGCCCAGTGTGACCGAGGTGATCCCCGCCGACGGTTTTGATGAAGAGGAAATCCTCACCTACGCCCTGAGTATTGAATCCTCCTCGGAGCACCCGCTGGCCCAGGCCATCGTCGACCACGCCAAGGCCAAGGGCTACAAGAAGAAGCTGCTCTCTGCCTTCCAGGCCGTACCCGGCCAGGGTATCGAGGCGGTGGTCGAGGGCCACACCATTCGCATCGGCAATACCCGCCTGATGATGGAGCGTGGCATCGACGGCGGCTGGCTGGGGCGCAAGGCGGCTGAGTTGACCCAGGAGGCGCAAACCCCCATGTTCATCTCCGTGGACAAGGAGATTGGCGGCATTGTCAGTGTTGCCGATGCCATCAAGGAGGACTCCAGCGCCGCCATCGAGCGCATGCACCAGGCCGGCCTCAAGGTGGTATTGCTCACCGGCGACAACGAGAACACCGCCCAGGCCGTGGCGCGCAAGGTCGGCATCGACGAGGTCATGGCCGAGGTCCTGCCGGAGGAGAAGGAGGCCAAGGTCGCCGAGCTGCAGGCGCGCGGCGAAGTGGTCGGCATGGTGGGCGACGGCATTAACGATGCACCGGCCCTGGCCCGCGCCGATGTCGGCTTTGCCATCGGCACCGGCACCGATGTCGCCATCGAGAGCGCCGACATCACCCTCATGCGCGGCTCCTTGCACGGAGTGGTGGACGCCATCGACATCTCCAAGGCCACGGTGCGCAACATCAAGCAGAACCTGTTCGGTGCCTTCATCTACAACACCCTGGGGATACCGGTGGCCGCGGGCGTGCTCTATCCCTTCATCGGCATGTTGCTCAATCCCATGATCGCCGGTGCCGCCATGGCCATGTCCTCCGTCACCGTGGTGAGCAATGCCAACCGCCTGCGCTGGTTCAAGCCGCAGGGTAAAGAGAGAGCACAGAAGGGATAAGAAGATGGCAGGGATTCAGATCAATACCGCTAATCCTGTCGAGGCAAATAGGCTGGTGCCCTTTGCGCTGGGCTTTCGTCCTTTCTTTTTGCTTGCCGGACTGTCTGCGGTGTTACTGATGCTCAACTGGGTAATGGGTTTCATCAGCGGGGTTTCCGTTTCCACTCAGTATCCGGGTACCGCCTGGCATGCCCACGAGATGATCTACGGCTACACCACGGCGGTCATCGCCGGATTCCTGCTCACCTCGGTGCGCAACTGGACCGGCATGCAAACGGCCACCGGTGGATGGCTGGCTGCGTTGGCCCTGTTGTGGTTGGCCGGACGAATCCTGCCACTGTTTCCCGGTATTTCAAATATGTGGCTGGCGGTAGTGGATCTCGCCTTTCTGCCTGCCCTCGCGCTGGCCATTGCCATCCCCATCGTTCGGGCCAGGCAATGGCGCAACCTGTTTCTGGTGCCCATGCTTTTATTGTTGGCGGCCGGAAACCTGCTGTTCCATTTGGGGGTGATGGCGCGCATGGCCTTCGGTGTTGAGTATGCCGAGCACGTAGGTTTCGGTGTCATCATATTGTTAATCGTGATCATCGCCGGGCGCGTGGTGGGCTTTTTTATGCAGCGCGGTCTTCACAATGCCGATGTCAAACAGTGGTACTGGGCCGACACCCTTGCCATTGGCGGCACCCTGGCCTACGTGGTGCTGCAGTTCTTCCTGCAGGGCATGCCGTTGGCCATCATTGCCGCCCTGGCTGCGATAGGTCACCTGGCCCGACTGATTGGATGGTATCAACATGCCATGTGGAAGGTGCCCCTGTTGTGGGTGCTCTATGTCGGCTATACCTGGGTCTTCATTGGCTTTATCTTGCTGGGCCTGGAAACCCTGCACTGGGTCAACGAAAGCCTGGCCGTGCATAGCCTGACCGCTGGTGCCATCGGCACCATGACACTGGGCATGATGGCGCGAGTGTCCCTGGGCCATACCGGTCGCGAGATGAAATCGCACTGGAGTCTCGATCTGGCTTTCGTTCTCATCACCGCAGCCGCACTGGTGCGGGTCTTCCTGCCCATGCTGTATCCAGTCCTGTTGCTCAGTGCCATCAAGTGGTCCGGTGTCCTATGGGCACTGGCCTTTACCCTTTTCGTAATCGTCTATGCGCCCAAGCTGCTTAAGGCGCGGATAGACGGGATGCCGGGATAGGAGAATTTGTATGGAACAAGTGATCGTCAATGTCGTTGGATTCGTTGTGATGGGACTCATCATCTGGTGGTTCTGGATCGCCAAGCCAAAGCTAAGTCGGGCTGATACCGACGTAGTGGAGATCCTGGTGGACAATGGCGTCTATACCCCCTCGCGCATCGAAGTGCCTACAGGCCAACGAACCACTCTGCGATTCTTGCGAAAAGATGCCAGCCCCTGCGCCGAGAAGGTCTTGTTCGATGATCTGGGAATAAGTGCCGACCTACCGGTGGACGAGACACGCGATGAGGAGGTGGAGCCGAGCGAGCCGGGCGAATATGAATTCACCTGCCAAATGCGCATGTATCGTGGTAGTCTTGTAGCCCGGTAGAGGTAAAAATACGGGTTTGTCATAGCCGATGGCAGTATACGGATTGATGGGCTGGAACGGTCCCGGCGACATGATCGCCGACGGTCTTTATTTCTATCCGCACGACGATCGAAAAACCCGTAACGCCTTTTTTGCCTCCGCCTATTCTGTCATGGGCCACCTCGCCAAGAGCGATGGCCGCGTCTGCGAAGACGAGATCACCATGGCAGAGAAGATCATGGAGCGCATGCAACTCTCCCTCAAGCAAAAGCAACACGCCATCAAGCTCTTCAATCATGGCAAGGAAACGGACTTCGACCTCGAGCGCATTTTGCAGCGTCTAAAAAAGGACCTCGCACGCCGCGCCCTCATTCGCCACTTCATCGACATCCAGCTCAAGCTGGCCTACAGCGACGGCGATCTCCAACACCCGGAACGACAACTTCTGAAGGGGATCGTCAACCAGCTTGAATTCAACCGCCTCGAATACGAACACCTCGAACGCGAAGTCAAAAACGAACTGCTCGATCCCTCTCGTGTCTCCCTCAACGAAGCCTATTCATTACTCGGTGTGCAATACGACGCCAGCGACGATGAACTGCGCACCGTCTACCGCCGCCTCATGGGCCAGGTCCACCCCGACCGCCTGCACGCAAATAACCTCAGCGCAGAAGAACTCAGGCTCGCATCGGAGCGTGCCCACAGAATCAAGACAGCCTATGAACAAGTAAAGAAGGTTCGAGGGTTTTAATCTCTGTCTGGTTTTACCGGGTAGTTCATATCCGTTTACTATCGAATAAAACGACTTCAGTAATGATAAAAGTCATGCTTACTTACCGTAAGCAGGCATTTCTCATTGGCCAAAATTTTTACGGCAAGCCCAAAATACGCTATTTATTGTAGTAGTCGCCGAAGATGAAATGGTAAAGAATGGCTACCTATTACGGATTATATTGGAACAATAGAGCCAAGCTTTTTATTTTCATTATAAAGGCCAGGCATCGTTTTCCATGCTAGGGAGAGTCACAGATTCCGTGCTTTTAAAGACTCTCCCTAACACCCGAAATTAGGGTGTTATTCTGATTTTCCCAAATACACTGTTAGGTGCACATGGACGAAGAAGAACGCACATCAGCAATAGGTTTAGCCAGATACTCAAATGAATACTATCGGGCAGGTAAAGCTGCGGATGATGTTATTGGTTACGATCCTGGGTATGAAATACACGCGCCGCCCCCAGTTATGTTCCTGGTGGCGCATTCCATAGAGCTAATATTAAAATCGTATTTAAGAGAAAAAGGCTACACTCTAAAAAGCCTTAGAAAACTTAGCCATGGTATATACGGATGTTATGAAGCAGCCTTAGGCGAAGGGCTCGGTGATACTTTAATTTTAGATGAGGAAGAAGAGGCATTACTAAACTTAATTAGTGATCTTCACGCCTCAACAGAGCTCAAATATATAAAGTCTGGATATAAACAACTACCTGTTTTTGGACCAATGGATGCTCTGGCAAAAAAGCTTTTGGAGAATATTAGCCCATTAGTTGGGTGGAGATTTCGCACCTAATAAGGCGCTCAATCAGGGGCCTCGCGGACACCGCTCGGTCCCTTAGCTATCACGTTAGATTCCACTTGGGCTACATATGAATTTGATAGTAAATTATGGGAATACTCATTCCCTAATACATAAGCTCGAAAGAGAAAAGAAGCGTGCCGAAGATGCTCTTGAGGAACAGGATTTTCGTGATTTGGTAGATGCGCTGTTTAATTTTTCAATAACAGCATTTCATATCAAGGATTGGTTAATATCAGACAATGGAATTAATTCTGTTGAAATCCATGAATTCATGAATGGAGTTCCTGTGTTGCAAGCCTGCCGAGATATATGTAATGCTAATAAGCATTATGAAATTACTAGATATGATCCCGGGAATATATCAATTAGCTCGGTAGTAACTGAACTCCTTGAGGTTATTCCTACCGATGATGGCGGTGTGGATTTATACGGGAAATCTGATATCTGTGTCAGTGTTAGCGGTGAAGATTATCGCTTAGTTGGCTTTATGGAAAGAGTAATCGAAGTATGGAAGCAATACCATCAGGACAAAGGAATCTAACAAGACATTCGAGTATGCCCGCAAAAAACGCGGCGGGACGCGCCCCTCAATTAACACGTTGAATGTCCACTTGGGTCGAATGCAGACTTTCAATTCTATGTCTAACTATATTCCAGAATAATCCACACTCTATAATTCTGCATTACTCTAGTTTTGTGTATCATTGGATGACTCGAATCCTCTGTAGGCACACATCGAATGAACAACGTACAGTCCGGTATCCTGGCTGGTGTTCCCAAGCACTCGCGTACCTTGATGTTTACCCTGGAACCAGAGTGTGCCGACATGGCTGGAGCTTTGAAGGCGGTTCTTGATGTTGTGGATGGCGAGAAGACTGTCCTGGGGATCGGGCACTCCATGGTCAAGGCGCTGGGAAAGGTGGTGCCGGGCCTGCGCAGTTTCCCGGTGATGAGCGGTAAGGGTTTTGACATCCCCTCCACGCCCTACGCACTGTGGTTGTGGTTACGTGGCGAAGACCGTGGCGAACTTTATCACCATGCCAACGATATCGAACATGCCCTGGCCATGGACTTTCGTATACAGGAGGTGTTGGATACCTTTATGTATCTCGATAGCCGTGATCTGACCGGTTACGAAGACGGTACCGAGAACCCCAAGGGCAAGGAGGCGATCGACGCGGCCATCGTACAGGGACTGGGCGAGGGACTGGATGGCTCAAGCTTCGTGGCGGTGCAACAGTGGTTGCACGACCTTGATCACTTCAAGCACATGAGTGTGGAGGACCAGGACAACATAGTCGGCCGCCACATTGCCGACAATGAGGAGTTCGATGAGGCACCCGAGTCGGCTCATGTGAAGCGTGCAGCCCAGGAGAGCTTTTCTCCTGAGGCGTTTATGCTGCGTCGTTCCATGCCCTGGACCGAGGGCAATCAGGCTGGCCTCAACTTTATCGCCTTCGGCAAGTCATTTGATGCCTACGAAGCGGTATTGAACCGCATGGTGGGTAATGAGGATGGCATTGTCGATGCCATGTTCAGCTTCACCCGGCCCATTAGTGGAGCCTATTACTGGTGTCCGCCCATGAAGGACGGTAGGCCGGACCTGTCCGCGCTCGGGATCTAAAACCGGTAGCAGGTTTAGTAGGCAAGGTTCAATCTAGTGCTCGGGGTGCGGAACGCCTGCTCTACCTCGATTCCTATGTCCCTACTTGAAGTTATCACCAAAGAAGTCCAAACCTATTGGCGGGATCCGCAACTGGGTTTGAACGACAAGATCGCTCTGGCTATTTATCTGCAATCGCAGACGTTGGTTGCACACCTATGCCGCGGTGCTTATATGTGATGTATGGCTCGTATGACGCGCTAATATTAATAGATCTTATCAATTAATACATTCTATATAAACGATTTCACAGATTAGATGCCCCCGTCTATGCTGGTCTCATGTCGCAACATGACGACACCAACAACAGGAGGGTCCACAACATGTGGCAAGGCATCGGTGAATGGCTGCAACAACGGTATGCCTCCCAGGATGAGGCGCTGGACGGGTTCCTCGGCTGGGATGGTTGGGTGGACGTAATGCCCTCCGGGAAGCGGTGCTGCAACAGCGGCGCAATCTCGACATGGCCTGCGATGAACGCCTCACGACCTAACGGACTAACTATATCAACGAGGGAAAAGCAATGAAGGCACTGTTAATCGATCCCGAGTCTCAGAACATTGAAGTCATCGATGTCGCCTCCCGCGAGGAGATCGTCAAGATCATCGGCTATGACACCATCGAGACCGACGCGGTGGGTGACCAGGGCGATCGGCTTTTCTTCGATGAGGAGTGTTTCCTGCGGGGAACCAAGGGTCGCTTCCAGATCGACAGCATCATCCCGGTGGCGGGCAAGGGTATCATTGTAGGCAGCGACGAAGCCGGCCAAACACTGAGTGATGTCAAAACCGACATGGATGATCTGGGCCAGCGCATTAAGTATCTATACGCCCATATCCTGACACGATGTTTTACAGGCGGGGCGGTATGGCCGTCCCGCTTTGTGTTTGATTCCGAGAGACATTAGAGTGTCGTATTCCCAAGGCATTGAATCACGAAGCCCATGACCCAGAACAGCTCGGCACTGGAAGAACTCTATAACCGAATTACCGGCGATGAGGATGCACGTGTCTGCAAGGACATCCCGGAAGAGGCCTGCGAGGATCAGCCGCGTAATTTCTTCGCCTACCTTTGGGCCAATCTTCTCGGCAAGGTGGCCGACGAGATCGCCAGCGCCAAGCTGGTTATCCCGTGGTTGTTTGGTGTCCTTGGTGTGCCTGCGGCCTTTACCGGTTTTCTCGTGCCCATCCGCGAGGGCGGGGTCTTGTTGCCGCAACTGGCGGTGGCCGCCGCCGTGCGCAAACTCGCCAGGCGTAAGGGGGTCTGGCTCCTGGGCGCGGTGCTTTCGGCCCTGAGCCTGTTCGGCATGGCCTGGGCGGCGGTGAGTTACGAGGGCAGCACCGCCGGGGCCGTGATCATTTCCATGTTGATCATCTTTTCCCTGTCACGGGGCTTGTGCTCGGTCTCGGCCAAGGATGTCCTGGGCAAGACCGTTTCCAAGAGCCGTCGTGGGGCCCTGATGGGTTGGAGTGCCAGTCTCTCCGGCTTGGCAATCCTTGGTGTCGGTGTGTGGATGGGTATGATCGATCTCAAGGATGCCGGCCTTGGCGTCTTTGCCGGACTGTTGATTGGCGGAGGCATTCTCTGGATCGTCGCAGCATTCTTTTTTGCCCTGATCAAGGAACAGCCCGGCGCCACCGAGGGCGGCGGCAATGCCATTACCGTGGCCTTCAAACAATTGAAGCTGTTGCTGGATGACAAGCCCTTTCGGCGTTTTGTCCTCGCGCGTGGCGCCCTACTGTCAGTGGCATTGGCGCCACCGTTCTACGTGCTGGTGGTCCAGCAGGAATCCCAGGCCGGCCTGTTCGGTCTGGGCGCCCTCATCATCGCCAACGGTCTGGCCTCCAGCCTTTCTTCGCCTATCTGGGGATACATGGGCGATCGATCCAGTCGCGCAGTCATGATGATGGCGGCGGTTGGCGCCGGGCTGTTGGGGATACTGACCTACATCGCTGTGCTGGCCGAATGGGAATGGATCACCAGTGAGATCGGTCTGGCCGTGATCTTCCTGGTGCTCAATATCATGCATGGTGGGGTTCGCCTTGGCCGTAAGGTATACCTGGTGGACATGGCCAATGGCGAAAACCGGGCTGCCTATGTCGCCGTTTCCAATACCGTGATCGGTGTATTGATGCTGTTCGGTGGTCTGATTGGCCTGGTGGGCGACTGGCTGGGTGCCGCTGCGACCTTGCTTATCCTGGGCGTGCTTTCCCTGCTGGCCGCGCTGTATATCGCCACCTTGCCACAGGTCAGCGAAGGTTAGTTGAGCGACTTCCAGAATCGGTTCTCGTATTCGCGCTTGGCATCGTTCACGTCTAGCTTGTGCATGCCCTGTGCAAGGTAAAAGGGCTCACTGCCCTTTTGTGCCTTGACCACCACGCCATCGAACCGATGTTGCGCGACCGCAAGTTCGGCGGCCTTGAAGAGTCGCGCACCTATCCCCTTACGGTGTTGGCCGGGATCGACATAGATCCCGTGTAGCAGCATGGCCGTCTTGTTGGCAGGGGCATCCACGTTATCGGCCGCTTCCCAGGCCGCGACTCCGACCACGCCCTCATCGGTTTCGGCAATCACGATCTCAAGATGATCGAGATCCATGGCGTTGTACTTGTAGGTCGGCAGGGTCAGGCGCTTGACCCGCTCCGGCAGGTCCCAGGTCATGATGGCCGCCTCGATGATGCGGTTGATGGCATCGAGGTCGTCTACCGAGGCGGGGCGGATTGTCATACTCATTGCAATATTCGTTAGCCGGATTTCGAGATACAAGATATCTGTTTATTCATGTGGGCCACAAGCAAGGCGCACTTGCGTGCGCCATGCCTTGTTTCTGGTACGTGAGTCACCTCTGGCAGAACTTTATACGGCCTCGGACCATTCCAGTCCGGTGTCTATGCTTTCCTCAACCGGGTCAGGTTCGGGCACCTTCAGGGTCACCAGTTCTTCGGCACTGGTGGGATGGATGGCGATGGTATTGTCGAAGTCCGCCTTGGTGGCGCCCATCTTCACCGCCACGGCAAAGCCCTGTAGCATCTCATCGACGTTGTCCCCGATCATGTGGATTCCGACCACGGTTTCCTCATCACCCACGCAAACCAGTTTCATCGCCGTCTTGCTACCGTGCCCACCATTTAACTGGTTCAGGGCATAGCGCATGGGCGTGAACTGGGTCTTGTAGACACTCACCTTGTCGTGTTTTTCGCGTGCTTCGGTCTCGGTCAGGCCCACCGTTCCGATGGGTGGGTGGGAGAAGACCACGCTGGGGATATTATCGTAATCGACCTTCATCAGCGGCTTACGGTTAAACAGGCGTTCGGCCAGGCGGCGTCCCGCGGCGATTGCCACCGGCGTTAAGGGGACCTTGCCGGTGATGTCGCCGATGGCATAGATCCCTTCGACATTGGTGTTCTGAAAGCCATCCACCGGCACGATGCCGTTGGATAACACCTCGACACCGGCTGTCTCGAGCTTGAGGTCGCGGGTGTTGGGCCTGCGACCCACGGCCCAGATCACCGTGTCGAAGCCGCCGAGACTGTTACCCTGCTTGTCGGCGATGACAATGCCCTCGGCACTGTTAGACAGGGCGGCGACCTGGAAGCCCATGTGCATGTCGATGCCCTGGTTTTGCATCTCTTCGATCAAGACCTCGGAGATCATGGGATCGAAGCGTTCCATGGGCTTGTCTTCCAGTGCGATCAGGCTGACGTGGGAACCGAGGGCCTGCAATACCCCGGAGAGTTCAACGCCGATATAACCGCCACCGATCACGGCGACGTTTTTCGGTTGCTCCTGTAGCTGGAAGAAGCCATCGGAAGTCATTCCAAGCTCGGCGCCTGGCACCGGGGGAACAATGGGCTGGCCGCCGGTGGCGATGACAATATGATCGGCACTGTACTGCACGCCGTTGACTTCGATGGTGCGCTTGTCGACGAAGTGTGCCTTGCCATTGATACGTGTGATCCCGTGGTCCTCGACGTGCGAATCCCAGTAACGATTAATATTGCTGATATAGGACTCGCGTCCCTCTACCAGCATGCGCCAGTCGGTTTCGCGGCGTTGTGCAGGGATACCAAAACCGTGCGCATCATCCACGGCGTGCGCCAGGTTGGCGGCATACCACATGACCTTTTTCGGCACACAGCCATTGTTGACACAGGTACCGCCCATGCGCGCATGTTCAACCACGGCGACCTTCTTGCCGAACTGGGCCGCCTTTTCGGCCACAGCCAGTCCGCCGCTGCCGCCGCCGATGGCGATCAAATCATAGTGCTGCTGGCTCATTGTGTTTGCTCCTGTTTGTATAAACATCGAGGACGTATCTGAAAATGTGGGGACGTTTTCAGATCCACCCTGCGGTGAATTAAAAAGGGTGACTCCCGGAGTGGGGAGGGAGCCACCAAGCTTCCCTGTGTGTCAGTGGGATCACAGGGAGGTTGGCGTCAGCCCGTCAAAGAGGGGACCGAGTGACGCCGGGGGAGATGATGTCCCTGGCTTAGGCCGCCTTGGCATCGTCCAGGTAGAGATCCAGTTCCTCGGAACCGCCGATGTACTGACCTTCAATGAAGACCTGCGGCACAGTGTCCTTGCCGGTCATGGCGCGCACGGTGCGAATGGTGGCGTCGTGACCGAGAACAATCTCTTCATAGTCCATACCGTTCTTCTCCAGCATCTTCTTGGCCGCGCTGCAGTAAGGGCAGCCGGGCTTGGTGATGATGCTGATGGCCTGCGGCTTGATGGCGTTGGCGTTGATGTAATCGATCATGGTGTCGGCATCGGAGACCTCGAAGGGGTCGCCGGGGACATCGGGCTCGATGAACATTTTCTCTATCACGCCATCCTTCACCAGCATGGAGTAGCGCCAGGAGCGCTTGCCGAAGCCGAGGTCGGACTTGTCGACCAGCATGCCCATGCCCTCGGAGAACTCACCGTTGCCGTCGGGGATCAGGGTGACGTTTTCCGCCTCCTGGTCTTCCTTCCAGGCGTCCATGACAAAGGCATCGTTCACGGACATGCAGACGATTTCATCCACACCGTTATCCTTGAAGGTACCGGCCAGCTCGTTGTAGCGGGGCAGGTGGGTCGAGGAACAGGTGGGGGTAAAGGCGCCGGGCAGCGAGAATACGATCACGGTCTTGCCCTTGAAGATGTCGTCGCTGGTGACATCTTTCCAGTCGCCATTGGCACGGGTACGGAAGGTAACATTGGGGACCTTCTGGCCTTCACGATTTTCCATTTGTCTTACTCCTGTCAAAAGTCAAAAACGGGGTTAAATCTTGTCGTCGGGGAGCAGTATCGCGCAGCACAATAAATTGGTGAAATCGTTTGTTTCTACTATACTGATTGGTATTGCCTATGATATCGAACAGCCGGGAGGGAGATATGAACCTGCGGGAACTGGAATACCTGGTGGCGGTGGATGAAGAGCGCCATTTCCACCGTGCCGCCGAGCGCTGTTTCGTCAGCCAGCCCACCCTGAGCGGCCAGCTCAAGAAACTGGAAGAGGAGCTTGGTGTGCAGTTGGTGGAGCGCAGCACGCGACAGGTGGTGATGACCGAGGTCGGCAAGGTGATCGCCGACCAGGCACGCAAGGTCCTGGCCGAGTCCAAGGCGATTCGGGAGATCGCCCAGGTCTATACCGATCCCTTCGCCGGCTCCCTGCACGTGGGCCTGATCCCCACGGTGGCCCCCTATCTTTTGCCCAATATTATGACCGAGTTGATGTCGGCCTATCCCAAGCAGAAATTCTGGCTGCACGAGTACCAGACTTCGGTCTTGCTGGAGAAGCTGCGCCGGGCCGAACTGGAGTTATTGATTCTCGCCCTGCCGGTGGAGACCGATGAGTTCGAAGAGATCGATCTCTACGAAGAGCCTTTTCTTCTGGCAGCACCGAAGGGCATGGACCTGGCCTCGCGTCCCTTCATTACCCTGGGTGATTTGAGCGAACGTGAGATGCTGTTACTGGAAGAGGGTCACTGCCTGCGCGGCCAGGCGCTGGATGTCTGCTTCACTGCCGGCGCCACGGAGAATGCCGACTTCCATGCCTCCAGTCTGGAAACCCTGCGTTTCATGGTGGGCGAGGGCATGGGCATGACGCTGATGCCGCAGCTTGCGGTGGAGCGTCCCGGGATGGGGCAGGACAGTATTCGCTATATCCGTTTTGCCGATCCCCAACCCAGCCGTCGCATCGGAATGCTCTATCGCCGAGGCAGCGCGAGGGCGGAAAGCTTTGCCCGTATCGCCGACACCATTCGCGATGTTATCGCCACATCCATGCCCGCCACGACCTGAACCAACAGCCTTGGGGCCGAATGCGCATTAATTTGGTGCACCAAGGCCAAAGTGTGACCAAGACTATTGTCATGTTTTCAGTTAAAACAATGAGTTAGCGTGATAACACGGCTTGGCACGCTCTCTGCAAACTGTCCGGCAGGTTGACTAAGCAATGCCCTCAGAAAGAGTAACAATGGCTGCGATTATGAGTGTTGAAACCAATGGGGATGCCAGCGCAATCAGTCTGGAGGAAATGACGCGGATGCGTCAGGCGGTCTACACCGCGCTGCTGCCCTTTTTCGAAACCAATGCCCTGCTGGAGGCCATCTGGCTGTGGGAAGAAGAGTACGCCACGGTGGACGATGTCTTGATCAGGCGTTTTGTCCAGGAGGTCTGTACCGGTGAGATGACGATTATGGTCAACTCGGTACAGCACAATCTGATGGCGCATATAAACGATGGGGAGGCGCCGCTGGAGGACGATCCCTATCGTTTGATGGTGGCCTACCGGGCCGGGCACGTGGATACCTCGAGCCCGGCCAGTACGGCGCCGGAATCGCCGACTGAGAATATGCAGCTGTTCCAGACTCTGTTGACCAATATGAACCGCATGCTTGAGGCGGAGAACCGCTATTCCGCCTACCTGGTGCGCAATTACGCCGACGAGGCGCTGGCGGAGTACCGCGGCAGCATGAGCATTTCACAGATCAATGAGCTGAGAAACTGGATGCAGAACAACGGCGGTGATCTCAGGCATCACTACAGTGCCAAGCAGATGTCCTCGGTGTTGCACCTGGTCTATACCGGGGCCTGTGCCTATTTCGGACCGAAATTGGCCAACGATATCCATGGCATGACCATCAAGAGTGTCGAAGGGGCCGGTGCCGTCGACGACATCATGGCCGAATCCGCCGAGGAGTGACGGGATCCGTTTTCGGGCATGACATTTATCACTTTGACTCAAATCGGTGCGGCAGAGTAAGCCATACCGCCCTCGATAAGCTGCACAATCACCACACAACGCCTATATTTACAATCCTGTAACAATTGGCACGCTCCCTGCAGAGCCACGTCGACATAACGACAATAGTCAGGGATAGCATGAAAAAGCCATTCACTCTCATCGCCTTACTGGCGACATTGCCGCTGTCGAACGCCAATGCGGCAGACACAGCAACCCTCACCCTCAACATGGACACCGTTTGGGTTGCCATTGCCGCGGCCCTGGTGTTCTTCATGCAGGCCGGATTCGCCCTGCTGGAAAGTGGGATGTCTCGGGCCAAGAATTCGGTCAATGTCATCATGAAGAACTACGTCGACGCCTGCGTGGGCAGCCTGGTCTACTGGCTGGTGGGCTTTGGCATTATGTTCGGCATCAATCACAGTGGCTGGTTTGGCGAGGACCATTTCTTCGTCAACGTGGCCGACGATTTTGATTACACCTTCCTCATGTTCCAGACCATGTTTGCCGCTACCGCTGTGACCATAGCCTCCGGCGCCATGGCCGAACGCACCCACTACCGTGCCTACCTGTTGGGCGCTGTGATCATCACGGCAATAATTTACCCTGTTTATGGCAGTTGGGCCTGGGGCGGCGCCTACGGCGGTAGCGGCTGGCTGGCAGACATGGGTTTCATCGATTTCGCCGGCTCCACCGTGGTCCATTCGGTGGGTGGCTGGGTGGCCCTGGCCGGGATCCTGGTGCTGGGTCCGCGCATGGGGCGTTTCAGTAATGACGGCCGTGCCCATCCCATTCCCGGCCACAACCTGACCTCGGTGGCCCTGGGGGGATTCATTCTGTGGCTGGGGTGGTTTGGGTTTAACGGCGGTTCTACCGTTGCCGCCAGCGCCAACATCGGGCTTATCAACCTGAACACCCATCTGTCGGCCGCCGCCGGTGCGGTGGGGGCCCTGCTGGCCCTGATGGCCATACGCGCCCCTATCTATATGACCACGGTCATCAACGGCAGCATCGCCGGTTTGGTGGCGATCACCGCCGGTGCGGCCACCATGACGCCCCCGTTTGCCATCATCACCGGCCTGGTTGGCGGAGTCGTGGTCGTGGCAGGTGAACGCCTACTTTACTTATTGCGACTGGATGACGT
This sequence comes from Gammaproteobacteria bacterium, assembly GCA_014762495.1. Classification (GTDB taxonomy): domain Bacteria; phylum Pseudomonadota; class Gammaproteobacteria; order Thiohalospirales; family Thiohalospiraceae; genus JABURT01. The sequence goes on from JABURT010000059.1 coordinate 14,229, forward strand.
GGTCGGTGCGGTGTCGGTGCATGGCTTCGCCGGTGTCTGGGGGACCCTCGCGGCGGGCATCTTCAAGCACGGCGATATGTTCAACTCCACTCAGATCCTGATCCAGTTCATCGGCATCTCCGCGGCCTTCCTGTGGACCTTCCCGGTCGCCTTGCTGATGTACTACCTGCTGGATAAGACCGTGGGTCTTCGTGCGGACTCCATCTCCGAGCAGCGCGGGCTCGATTTTGCCGAGCATTACGAGATCGGTTATCCGGAATTTCAACTAGAAAAACTACATGAGAAACGAGGATAAGAATGATTCAGCAAAAGTCGGGTTCGGCACTGAATGACGTCACCATGAAACGTCGGGCGGTTTATACCGCCCTGCAACCCTTTTTCGATATGAAACAGGTGCTGGAGGCACTTTGGCACTGGGAGGATAATTATGCCTCGGATCATAAGACCTCCATACGCAAATTTATCAACGAGATCTGTGTTGGTGATATGAAGGACAAGGCAAACGCCATGTACCACAATCTGATGCTCAACCTGCAGGATAGAAATATCGAACTGGACGAAGACCCCTATTCACTGATGTTGGCCTACCGTGGCGGCAAGCTGCAGTTTGCCGAGCCCAAGTCGGAGAAGCTGCTGGTGCTGACCCCTCCCATGGTTGTCTTTAATCGGTTATTGCAGGGATTTATGGAGCAACTCGCGAGCATTGAACACTATTATGAATTCAAGGTGCGTGAGTATGTCGGTGAAAACGTGGGGGAATATAGCCATGAGCTGGATCTCCAGCAGGTGAACGAGATCAGGGTATGGATGAAATACCGCGAAGGTGAGCTCGAATACAACTATAACCCGAAACAGATGTCACGAGTGCTTCATCTGTTATACATCGCCGCCTGTGAATTTTTTGGTCCCACTGTGGCCGATAAATGCCTGTCTCAGGCCGTGAATGCGGTCGAGCGTATCCCGGAAGCTCGCCAGTTCGCACCCAAACAGATCCTATGAAATCGAGACGTAGGTCGGCGGCATATTAGTATGCCGCCCGGGACTATCGAAATTCCGGCGTACGACCCGGCCCGGCTTGTCGCCAGACGCGATAATTTATTGATTGATATCAGTTGCTTATAAATTCTATGTAAGATTGGCCAAGCCGTCATCTCCGCCTATGTGATATTCCTCGCCTTGTTGTAAACAATCTGCAAAACCGTTGCCTTACCTGCGGCAGTGTACGGGGACATCACGTATGCTCAAGGTAAATACTGGATAGGGATTTGGCATGAAAGGCATCGGTTTTATTCTTCTCTCACTGTTCCTTGTCTCGGCATGTTCACAGCAACCGGAACACCCTATCCGAATTGGTACCAATGTATGGCCGGGCTATGAGCCCCTCTACCTGGCCCGCGAACTGGACAGTCTGCCCGATGACATCCGACTCGTGGAATATCCCTCCGCCAGTGAGGTCATTAGATCCTTCCGAAATCGATCCCTTGAAGCCGCATCACTGACCCTGGATGAGGCATTGCTGTTAAAAGAGTCGAATATACCTATCAAAATTGTTCTTATTCACGATATATCCGAAGGAGCGGACGTCATTGTGGCCAAACGTGGTATCGAGTCGGTTGAGCAATTGAAGGGAAAACGTATTGGTGTTGAGTCTGGAGCACTGGGTGCGTTCATGATAACCCGAGCACTGGAAGTGCATGATATGAGCATCGCTGATGTTGAAGTAGTCAACCTGGATGTCAATTTACACGAGGCCGCTTTTAAAGATGGGCGGATTGACGCGGCCGTGACTTTTGAGCCGGTACGAACCATTTTATTAAACCATGGGGGAAATGAGATTTTTACGTCCAGTGACATCCCTAATGAAATTGTTGATGTGATGGTTGTGCATGCAAATGTATTTGAAGAGAACCTTAAGAGCATCCGTTCTCTTATAGATGCATGGTTTAGTGCTTTGGACTATCTCAACAATAACGAAGAGAAAGCCGCTAACATAATCTCGGAACGGTTGAAAATTTCAAGCCAAGAAGTGCTTGAAAGTTATCAAGGTCTACAGATCCCTGATCGGGAAAGCAATCGCGCCATATTAAGTGGCGACCCATCGGATCTTGAACGTTCGATGAGAGAGATCCAGAGAGTGCTGGAGTATCATGGCCTGATTCGTACAGGAGTTGATATAGACGGAGTTATCACAGACAAAGCGCTATAGGGAAGTAGGCATCATATGTGGTTTTCAAGTTTAAGGATTGCATTTCCCATCCTTATTACTATATCGGCGCTAACTGTTGTGTCGGTCTCCTATCTGGTTAGCAAGGAGACTATCGAGGGTGATACCGCTGAGATTGTTAAAGAGAAAATGAGAAATCGCCTCAATTATATGCAGGGTGCAATATCTTTTTTCTCAAAGTCCAACGATGATCCAGTATCTCGTCAATTCCTGTCATCGGTATTCGCCGAACGCGACTTTGTCAAGCTTATGGTGGTGGATAGTGATGGCATCATCACCACGAGTAGCGAATATCGAGATGTCGGGCGCTTTTTCCCTGAAGTCTTCATGCCAATCGATCAAGGAAAGTTGGAGGTGGCACTGGCCATGCGAGGTACGGAGGTCGTCATCGATCGTGATCGCAATCGGGCGGAGGGCTATGCGGCGATCTGTGCTGAGACGGATTCTTTGCGTGCACGAGAGTGCGGCTATGTTCTCTATCGCATCAATCTCTCTTTCCACTATGACCGACTGGTTGCATCGTTATACGGAGAGTTCTTTCTGAATGCGATAGGTATCACGATATTCGGCCTGTTTTTCATAGTTTATGTGCACGCCAATGTTACCCGCAGAAGTCAGGCATTGATCGATGCAATACGTCGCTTTGCAGCGGGTGATAGAAGTACACACGTGGAGGTAAAAGGGCGTAACGAACTGAGTCGGCTCGGTCATGATGTAAATGGCTTGTTTCTACGCATTCGCCAGGATGAAGATGTAATCAAGAAAGGTGAAAAACAACTGGATGCAATTATTAACACCGTCGTCGACAGCATTATTACCATTAATCAGTATGGTATTGTTCAAAGTTGTAACCCTGCGACAACGAAGTTGTTTGGTTACCAAAGAGATGAATTGGTGGGCAAAAATGTCAGCATTCTAATGCCGGAAAATCACGCCAATAATCATGATCAATATCTCAACAATTACTTAAGAACCGGTGCAATGAAAGTCATTGGAAAGGTTCGGGAACTGGAAGGCCGCGATAAGACCGGCAGACTGTTTCCAATTGAATTGGCGGTAAGCGAGACCATTTTTGAAGGTGAAAATTTATATGTCGGTGTAATACGAGATATCTCAGAGCGAAAACAACTTGAATCGGCATTGATGAAAGCCAATGAGCTTTTGTTTAAATCAAACCTCGAGCTGAAAGACAGTGCACGCACGGACACACTCACCGGTGTCTCAAATCGTCGGCAGTTCGATTATATACTGAGAGCAGAAATCAATCGTGCTGCACGACAACAATTGCCTGTCTCATTAATTATGTGCGATGTGGATTTTTTCAAGCTTTATAATGATACATACGGCCACCAGAAAGGCGATGAATGTCTGGCAATGGTCGGAAACTCTTTGAAAACGGTCTTCAAGCGTAGTGGGGAATTACCCGCTCGATACGGTGGCGAGGAGTTTGGTGTCATATTACCAGGCATGAATGCGGAACAGGCTCAGGTCCGTGCCGAAGAGTTGTTACAGCATGTGCGGGACCAGGCCATTGAACACAACGCCACTCACTTGCCAGTGGGTATTGTGACGCTCAGCATGGGGGTCGCGATGATGGTACCCGATCCTAAGAATACCGATCCCAAGGTACTGATTAACATGGCTGACGAGGCCTTGTACCAGGCCAAGGCGAAGGGACGTAATAACGTCACCGTTTACAATCGTGATCCTTCCAGCGTGGACGAGCACCAGACTTAGGACCATACCCAGAGGGTATGGTCCCTAGGCTTTATAAGTAACGCCCGCCTGCCGCAACGGTAATGGTGATAATTCCCAGCAGTGTGTTAATCCCAACGATTTTGCGAATCATGTTAAGTTGCTTTCCGCCTTCCGGCCAGTTTTCCTCGGCGACGGCACGTTTTAGGCGTTTGTATGGCGCGAAAAAAACGTGCATGAACAGGGCCATCATCAACAGTCCCAGCCCGAACATGATATGCACATAGGTTCCGACGCTGCCAAATCCTGCAAACACCGCGAAGATGATCCACAGGCCGGTTGCCAGGGTGATGATCACCGAGGCCCAGACCCAGGGGAAAAACCCGGCGAAGACCTGGCTCCAAAGACGCAGGCGTAGCGGCGGTTCGAGAAGGCTCGCCGCTGCCGGGCGCAAGACCGTGTAGGCGAAAAACATCCCACCGACCCAGATGACGATGGAAAGCATATGTAGTGTGATGGCGACGGACATATAAGACTCCCTGAGTGTTGTTTAAAAGAGGCCACCGGGACCCGTTGGGCTGGTCGCGGGCGGCTCTGTCTGTTGTGATTCGGGTTTGGATCCGGCACTGCCCTCCGGATTATTCATCTCGCGTTCCTGCATCATATCCGGCATCTCTTGCAGGGAGGGCGGCATCTCCTCGGCCAGGTCATTCATCTCGTCGATGATCGTTCGCGGCGCGGGCTCGGGTTCGGCCGGCGGCAGTTCCACCTGTGACGTATCCTCAATTGTATGTTTGCTCTTAACCAACTGTTCGAGCTTAAGCTGTTTGTAGCGGGCGTCCAGCCAGCTGCGGACGCGCTTGTTGAGGAGCGTATCGTGATTGTAGAAATGGTGATCGGCGCCGGGGATGACCAGTTGACGATAGTCGTCGTTACCGGCGCGCCGGGCCGCGCGGTCCCGTCTCTGGAGACTGTTGAGGACCTCCAGTCGGTCGCGCTCGGCATAGATATCGAGTATCGGCAGCTCGAGTTCACGCAGTGAAGTGGCACTGTTCAAGACATCTGATTCATGCGGGTTGGCGCGCATGCTGATGCCAACCACGGCCATCAAGGGCGGATCGTTATGCTGACGCGCATAGTCCAGTGCCACACTGGCGGCACTGCTATGGCCGATGAGGATTAGCAGCGGTGGGTCCATCTCGACGGCGTAGTCCAGCGCCATTTGCAGGCGGCGTTTCATCTGCGCGGCGAGGGCGTCGGCATCGAAATCGGTATTACCCGCATCGGGGATGGGAAGTTGCAGGGCAAGCGTGGTCCATTCGTGGTCGGTGAGGTCCTGACGAAGTCCCTGTATGACCCGGGGCCACTCGGGATGCTCGCCCTCGGCATGCAGTAAGATGACCAGGCCGCGTGATTCGGGGACCGCGGCCTCGCCGAGCAGTGCCGGAAAACGCGCCTCGCCTTCGCCGATCCAGACCGGACGCCCGAACAGATTGGGGGAATCGTAGGGGTGCTCATCCATCTCGGCGGCCAGGGCCAGGGAGCTGCAGAGGAGCAGAAAGAGGGCGGTTGTGGTGCGTGTCAGCATGCGTTTGTATTTGTTTTTTCGATGATTTCAACAGTCTATCGCAGTGATCCGGGCTTGAATATACTCGCGATAGCTGAAATTCCCCGAGTGATCGGGTAAAGTTTCCCATTTTCCAGGACTCGGGACCAAGCCGGACCCGGTGAAAGAACAAGAGGCCCTTTATGCCAGATTACATGATTGCCCCGTCCATCCTCTCCGCCGACTTCGCACGTCTGGGGGAAGAGGTCGACAATGTGCTCAAGTCCGGTGCCGATATCGTGCACTTCGACGTCATGGACAACCACTATGTCCCCAACCTCACCATCGGTCCGCTGGTGTGCGAGGCCTTGCGTAACCATGGTGTCACCGCGCCCATCGATGTCCACCTGATGGTCAAGCCCGTGGACCGTATCATTCCCGACTTTGCCAAGGCCGGTGCCAGCTATATCACCTTCCACCCCGAGGCCTCCGATCACATCGACCGCACCCTGCAGTTGATCAAGGGCGAGGGCTGCAAGAGCGGGCTGGTATTCAATCCCGCCACGCCGCTGGATTATCTGCGCTATGTCATCGACAAGGTAGACATGGTGCTGCTGATGTCGGTCAACCCCGGTTTCGGTGGACAATCCTTTATCCCCACCGCGCTGGACAAGCTGCGCGAGGCGCGCAAGATCATCGATGAATCGGGCCGTGACATTCGCCTGGAGATCGACGGTGGTGTGAAGGTGGACAATATCCGTGAGATCGCCGCCGCCGGTGCCGACACCTTCGTTGCCGGTTCCGCCATCTTCGGTGCCAAGAGCGAGGCCGACGCCAACGTCTACGATTCTGTTATCCAGAAGATGCGTGACGAGCTGGCCAAGGCCTGAATGTCGGCACACTGACTGTAAGTTAAGAGATCGTTGTGAGCGGAGGGCGTAATTACGTCCTCCGCTGTTGTTTTGAGGAAGCTGAAAAGTGGTAAGCAAGCCGAAGATGGTTTTGATCGATGTGGACGGGACCCTGGTGGACAGTGTCCCGGACCTGGCCTTTTGCGTCGATGAGATGATGACGCAGTTGGGCCTTCCTGTACGTGGCGAGGATGCGGTACGCAACTGGGTCGGTAACGGCGTCGAGCGCCTGGTGCGCCGTGCCCTCATCAACCAGCTCGAAGGCGAGCCCGAGGATGCCTTGTTCGAGAAGGCCTATCCCATCTTCCTGGATCTCTATGCCGAGAATACCTCCAAACGCAGCGTACTCTATCCCGGTGTGCGAGAGGGGCTGGACTACCTTAAGTCGGCCGGCTACCAACTGGGCTGCGTGACCAATAAGGCCAGCCAGTTCACCCTGCCACTGCTCAAGGACCTGGGGGTGCACGACGAGTTCGCCATCATCATTTGCGGCGATACACTGGAACAGAAAAAGCCCCATCCATTGCCCCTGTTGCACGCCGCCGAGTTCTTCGGTGTGAAACCCGAGCAATCCCTGATGCTGGGTGACTCCATGAGCGATGTGAAGGCGGCCCGGGCCGCAGGCTTTCAGATCGTCTGCATGAGCTACGGCTATAATCACGGTGCCGATATCCGCGACTCCAATCCCGATGCGGTCATTGATTCCATGGCCGAGTTGCAAGGGATTTTGGAATAGGGCAAACTCGTTTTACCCCTTTCTATTGAGTCAAGGTTACCCGGCAATGCAGACGGTCAGGACACACAAACAGTGGCGATGGTGGCAATAGTTACGCCCCCGAACCCTTGTGTCTTATGCATTGATGTCAGGTAACCCACATGAGTCCCGAACAATTTAACCAGCTGGCCCGAGAGGGCTATAACCGCATTCCTCTTATGCGCGAGGTCCTCGCCGATCTCGACACCCCGCTTTCGGTCTATCTCAAGCTCGCCAACGGCCCTTACTCCTACCTGCTGGAGTCGGTTCAGGGCGGCGAGAAATGGGGACGCTACTCCATCATCGGTCTGCCCGCGCGCAGTGTGCTCAAGGTGGTGGGTCATGACATCACGCTGACCCGCGAGGGCGAGGTCGTCGAGGCCGCGTCGGACGTGGCCGACCCCCTGGCCTGGGTCGATGCCTTCCAGGGGCGTTTCAAGGTGCCGGAGGTCGACGGACTGCCGCGCTTCAACGGCGGGCTGGTCGGCTACTTCGGCTATGACACCATACGTTATATAGAGCCCCGCCTGGCCGAGTGCCCCAATCCCGATACCATCGGCAATCCGGATATCCTGCTCATGGTGTCGGATGAGGTGGTGGTGTTCGATAACCTGGCCGGCAAGCTACAGCTAGTGGTGCACGTGGACCCGAATGAAAAGTATGCCTACGAAGAGGGCCAGGCGCGTCTCGATCAGCTGGTGTCCTTGCTGGATCAACAGGTGAGCCATGAGGTGAACCAGCAATCCATACGCGTCGATGAGTCTGACTTTGTCTCCGGCTTTACCCAGGACGGTTTCGAGTCGGCGGTGGAGCAATCCAAGCGCTACATCATCGACGGCGACATAATGCAGGTGGTGTTGTCGCAGCGACTCTCCATACCCTTTAAGTCGGAGCCGCTGAATCTCTATCGCGCCCTGCGCACGCTCAATCCATCGCCCTATATGTATTTCCTTGACCTGGGCGATTTCCATATCGTGGGTTCATCGCCCGAGATCCTGTGTCGCCTCGAAGATGGAGAGGTCACCGTGCGTCCCATCGCCGGCACCCGTCCGCGTGGCAAGACCGCGGAACAGGACCGTGCGATGGAGCAGGAGCTGCTGGCCGATCCCAAGGAGATCGCCGAGCATCTTATGCTCATCGACCTGGGACGAAACGATGTCGGACGCATCGCCGAGGTCGGCAGCGTGAGGTTGACCGACAAGATGGTGGTGGAGCGTTACTCGCACGTGATGCATATCGTCTCCAACGTCACCGGCAGGTTGAAGGCTGGCATGAGCGCCATCGATGTGTTGCGCGCGACCCATCCCGCCGGCACCCTCTCCGGCGCGCCCAAGATCCGCGCCATGGAGATCATCGACGAGTTCGAGCCGGTCAAGCGCGGTGTCTATGGTGGGGCCGTCGGCTACCTGGCCTGGAACGGCAATATGGACACCGCCATCGCCATTCGTACCGCCGTGATTAAGGGCGGCACCCTGCATATCCAGGCCGGTGCCGGTGTGGTCTATGATTCGGTGCCACGTAACGAATGGGACGAGACCATGAACAAGGGCCGCGCCGTATTCCGCGCCGTGGCCATGGCCGAGGCCGGCCTAGACGGTAACCCGAGGTGAGGAGAGACGCATGTTATTGATGATCGACAACTACGACTCCTTTACCTATAACCTGGTGCAGTACTTCGGGGAACTGGGCGCCGAGGTGGAAGTGGTGCGCAACGACCAGATCGATATCGAGGCCATCGAGAAGATGAACCCCGAGCAACTGGTCATCTCACCCGGCCCCTGTACACCGACCGAGGCCGGGGTCTCGGTGCCCGCCATCCTCCATTTTGCCGGTAAGCTGCCCATACTCGGTGTCTGCCTGGGCCACCAGTCCATCGGTCAGGCCTTCGGCGGCAAGATTGTCCATGCCGCGCAGGTGATGCACGGCAAGACCTCGCTCATCCAGCACAAGGATGTGGGCGTGTTTGCCGGCCTCGACAATCCCTTCGAGGCCACGCGCTATCATTCGCTGGTGATCGAAAAGACAAGCCTGCCTGACTGTCTCGAAGTCACCGCCTGGACCGAAGCCGAGAATGGCGAGATGGACGAGATCATGGGTGTGCGCCATCGTGACTATGTCATCGAGGGCGTACAGTTCCACCCGGAATCGATCCTGACCCAGCACGGTCACGACATGTTGAGGAATTTCCTCAATATGCGCGGCGGTAAGCGATAAGTGCCAGAGGGGAGTACCAACAGACAGAGCCAGGCCTTCATGCTGTGGATCACGCTTATCGTGGCCATGCTGTCCATGCTGGCGCCCTTCAGCATCGATACCTACATGCCCTCGTTCCCCGATATTGCCAGGGACCTGTCGGCCACACCGGTGCAGATGCAACAGACCATGAGTTTCTACATGGCCGGTTTTGCCATCATGAACCTGTTCTATGGCTCGATGGCCGATGCCTATGGCCGCCGTGTGATCATCCTTACCGCCCTGGCCGGTTATGCCATGGTCTCCGTGGCTGTGGCCCTGGTTCAGGACATCGACACCATGCTCTGGTTGAGGGTCGGGCAGGGGATCTTCGCCGCCGCGGGTGTGGTGGTGGGGCGGGCCATCGTGCGCGACCTGTTCGAGGGCCCCCAGGCCCAGCGTGTGATGTCCGCCGGCATGTTCTGGTTCTCGCTGGCGCCGGCCCTGGCCCCGGTGATTGGTGGCTGGCTGCATACCTGGTTCGGCTGGCGTTCGG
>JABURT010000073.1 GCA_014762495.1 Gammaproteobacteria bacterium
GGGTCGCCTTGCCCTTTTTGTTCTTGGCGTAGAGATCACCCAATTTGGCAACGAAGCCATAGCCGGCATTGGTGGCCAGCACGTAGTGGCGTTCAGGATCGCCGAGCATGACGCCACGAAAATGGGCGCCATCGGGCGGCGTCACGCGGCCGCTTACCGGTTCGCCGTGACTGCGCGCCGAAGGCAGGTTGTGGCTGGTGAGGCTGTAGGTACGACCGGTGGAATCCACGAGCACCGTCATCTGGTTACTGCGGCCGCGGGCGGAACCGAGATAGCTGTCGCCCGACTTGAAAGCCAACGAGCCGGGGTCGACCTCATGGCCCTTGGCGGCACGGATCCAGCCTTTCTCCGAGAGAATGACGGTAACGGGCTCGGAGCTGATGAGGGCCGACTCGTCCATGGCCTGGGCCGCCTCGCGCTTGACCAGGGGCGAACGTCGATCGTCGCCATACTCCTCGGCGTCGGCCTTGAGTTCGTTCTTAATCAGGGTCTTCATGCGCGCCTTGGAGCCGAGGGTCTTCTCCAGCATATCGCGTTCTTCGGAGAGCTCCTCCTGTTCACCCTTGATCTTCATCTCCTCGAGCTTGGCCAGATGGCGCAGTTTCAACTCCAGGATGGCCTCGGCCTGCTCGTCGGTGAGCTTGAAGCGCTTCATCAGCACCGGTTTGGGCTTGTCCTCGGTACGGATGATCTGGATCACCTCATCGATATTGAGATAGGCGATGAGCAAACCGTCGAGGATATGCAGGCGTGCCAGCACCTTGTCGAGACGATGCTGCAGGCGTCGGGTCACGGTCTCGGTACGATACTGCAGCCACTCCTTGAGCATCTGCTGCAGGTTACGCACACCCGGCTTGCCGTTAATGCCGATAACGTTCATGTTGACACGGTAGTTGCGCTCAAGGTCGGTAGTGGCGAACAGGTGCGCCATGAGCTGGTCCACGTCGATACGGTTGGAGCGCGGCACGATGACCAGACGGGTGGGATTTTCGTGGTCCGACTCGTCGCGCAGGTCCTCCACCATGGGCAGCTTCTTGGCCTGCATCTGGGCGGCGATCTGTTCCAGCAGCTTGGCACCGGAGACCTGGTGCGGCAGCGCGGTGATGACGATGTCGCTACCCTCCTTCTCGTAGCGGGCGCGCATCTTGATGCTACCGTGCCCGGTTTCGTACATCTTCTGGATGTCGGCCTTGGGCGTGATGATCTCCGCCTCGGTGGGGTAGTCCGGTGCCTTGACGTACTTGAGCAGCTCCTTGACCGTAGACTTTGGATTGTCCAGCAGGTGGATGGTGGCGTTTATGATCTCACGCAGGTTGTGCGGCGGGATGTCGGTGGCCATGCCCACGGCGATGCCGGTGGTGCCGTTCAGAAGTACATGGGGCACGCGTGCCGGCAGCAGGGACGGCTCCTTCATGGTGCCGTCGAAGTTGGGCACCCAGTCGACGGTGCCCTGCGACACCTCGGAGAGCAGCAGTTCTGAGAAGTGGGCCAGGCGCGACTCGGTGTAACGCATGGCGGCGAAGGACTTGGGATCGTCTGGCGAGCCCCAGTTACCCTGGCCGTCGATGAGCGGGTAGCGATAGGTGAAGGACTGCGCCATCAACACCATCGCCTCGTAACAGGCCGAATCGCCGTGTGGATGGTATTTACCCAGCACGTCACCCACGGTGCGCGCCGACTTCTTGTACTTGGAACCGGCCTTGAGGCCGAGCTCGGACATGGCGTAGATAATGCGCCTTTGCACGGGCTTCAGACCGTCGCCCACGTGTGGCAAGGCGCGGTCAAGGATGACGTACATGGAGTAGTCCAGGTAGGCCTTCTCGGTAAAATCGCGCAGCGGCATCTTCTCGATGCCTTCGTAATTCATTTCGTTATTGGCGCTCATAATCGTATTGTTCTATCGCATTCGGTTATTTGGTATAGAAAATACCGGGAATCCAGCTCTTGTGGATCTTCTTGGTCTGTTCTTCATCGGGCTCGTTCTCGTCCACAAACTTGAATTCATGGAAGGCGATGCTGATGATGTCGTCGTTATGCAACTGTTGCTGGCGGACCTGCTTGTCGTTGAGAAAGGTCCCATTAGTACTGTCCAGGTCTTCCAGATGGTAGGTGCGGATATCCCGCGCCTCGTCCAGCACCCGGGTCACCACGCGTGCGTGGTGGGAACTCACCGCCGAGTCGTCGATGGTAATGTCGTTGTCCAGATTACGGCCGATGAGGACGGTATCTTTTTCCACCGGGATCTTGCGCACCGCGACCTCGCCATCGAGCTGAATCAACATCGCCATATCAGACCTCCACCTCGGCCAGGTCGCCCTTGCTCTCCAACCACTCGCGGCGCTCGGAGGCACGCTTCTTGGCCAGCAGCATGTCCATGATCTGGTCGGTCTGATCGTCGGCTTCAATCGTCAGCTGGACCAGGCGGCGGGTATCGGGCGACAGGGTGGTCTCGCGCAGCTGCAGGGGGTTCATTTCGCCGAGACCCTTGAAGCGGGTCACCTGCACCTTGCCCTTCTTCTTTTCGGCACTGATACGGTCCAGCACCCCCTCGCGCTCGGCGTCGTCGAGGGCATAGTAGACCTCCTTGCCGACATCGATGCGATACAACGGTGGCATGGCGATGTAGACATGGCCGGCCTTGACCAGAGGGCGGAAGTGACGCAGAAACAGGGCACACAGCAGGGTGGCGATGTGGGCGCCGTCGGAGTCGGCATCGGCCAGCACACAGATCTTGTGGTAGCGCAGGCCGTCAAGCTGGTCGGATCCGGGGTCCACGCCGATGGCCACGGAGATGTCATGCACTTCCTGTGAGGCCAGCACCTCGGCCGGGTCCACCTCCCAGGTATTCAGGATCTTGCCGCGCAGGGGCATGATGGCCTGGAACACGCGGTCGCGGGCCTGCTTGGCGGAGCCGCCGGCCGAATCCCCCTCCACCAGAAACAGTTCGCTCTGGCTCGGGTCAGACGAGGTGCAGTCGGCCAGCTTGCCGGGCAGGGCCGGGCCCTGGGTCACCTTCTTACGCGCCACCTTTTTGCCGGCACGCAGGCGGCTCTGGGCGTTACTGATGGCCAGCTCGGCGATGCGCTCGCCCAGCTCCGGGTGCTGGTTGAGCCACAGGCTGAAGGCATCCTTCACCACCCCGGAGACGAAGGCGGCGGCCTCGCGCGATGAGAGGCGCTCCTTGGTCTGACCGGAGAACTGTGGGTCCTGCATCTTGAAGGAGA
>JABURT010000208.1 GCA_014762495.1 Gammaproteobacteria bacterium
GGGGGGGGGATTGGGAAAGGTCAGTGGGTCTGTGGGTGACCGTAGTAGAAGCCCTGGGCCCAGTCGATGCCGATCGAGCGCAGGATATCGGCGGTCTGTTCGTCCTCGACGAACTCGGCCACGGTGGTGATATCGAGGCTGTTGGCGGTGTCCTGAATGCCCTGGATCACGGCGTGGGCGCGCGCGTCGGGCAGGCGGCGGATCAGCTCGCCGTCGATCTTGATGATCTGAATGGGCAGGTCCACCAGGTACTGGTAGGAGGAATAGCCAGAACCGAAGTCGTCCAGCGCCAGGGTGAAGCCGAAGTCGATGAAGGGGCGCAGCAGTTCGTGCACGGCGCCGAGGTTGTGCAGCAGTTCGCGCTCGGTGATCTCGATGACGATGGGCTTCATCTTCGCCGGTTCGACGTCGCAGTCTTCGCAGTGTTCGCGGGCCTGTTGCAGCATGGCCTCAACCAGGTAGTCGTGACGCAGCAGATCGGCGGAGATGTTGACGAAGTGACGGATCCCCTTCTCACCATTAGCGATGCTTTCGACGCAATGGTTGAAGGCCTGCTGCACAATTGTCTGGTCGATGCGATGGATCAGTTGCAGGCGGTTGGCCGCCTCGATGAAGTGACCGGCCTCGATGAGGTCGCCGTCCAGACTGCGCATGCGGGCCAGGGTCTCCTTGGCCACCACCTTGCCGGTCTTGAGGTCGACGATGGGCTGGAAGGCGGGCACGACGCGGTTGTCGCGCAGGGCCTGATCGAGCTGGTTGCCGATGGCGTGTATGCGTAGATAGTCGCCGCTGGCCCCGATGCTGCGATTGCGGCCGGTGTACTTGGCCTGGTAGAGCGCGGCATCGGCCGAGGCGAGCAGGGTGTCGATGGTATCGCCGTCGGCCGGGTAGGTGGCGTAGCCGAAACTGGCGGTGATAAAGACCCGGGAATGGCCCATTTCCAGCGGACTGTTGGCCACCGTCTCGCGTAGGCGTTCGGCAAACTGCCCGGCCCCCTCGTGGTCGGTTTCGGGCAGGATGCAGAGGAACTCCTCGCCGCCCCAGCGTCCCAGCACATCCTCGTCACGCATCTGCTTGGTCAGCAGGTGGGTGATGTGGCCCAGGGCGCGGTCGCCGGCATGGTGGCCCATGCCGTCGTTAATGAGTTTAAAGCGGTCGATGTCGAAGGTAATGATGCTGAAGTTGCGCTGGTAGCGCTTGGCCAGCGACAGTTCGGCGCGCAGACGTTCCTGCAGGCCGCGGCGGTTGAGGATATCGGTGAGCTGGTCGTGGCTGGCCATGTAGGAGAGGTCATTGAGCAGCGCCGCCTGTTCCATGGATGCACCCACCACGTGGGCAAAGGCGACGAACAGGTCCAGGCCGATGACGTTGAAATAGTCGTGCACGTCGGCATAGATGGCCACCAGTCCTTCGAAGCGCGAGCCCTTGCGACCCACCGGCAGACAGAGGGTGGAGCGCAGATCGTTTTCCAGCGCCGACTCGCGCACCTCGTTGAAGACCGAATCGGTGGCCAGGTTGCCGGTAACCGGCTCCCAGCTCTCGATGGCCTTCATCAGCGGGCCCTTGGTCTGCAGGGTGGTGAAGATCAGGTTTTGCGCGTAGTCACGCGCCGGGCCGGTGGCGAAGACCGGCTTGAGGGTCTGGGCGTGGAGGTTGTCGGGGATCATCCAGGCCAGTCGGATGTGCGCGGAGGCATTGACCAGGGACTGGCAGACCGATTGCAGGATGTCGCGCGGCGATTCACCCTGCGCCAGCGAGGCGGTGGCCTCGAGCAGGGCGGAACCCAGGGTATTGCGCTCCCGAAGGATGTCGATGTCGGGGGACAGCATATTCCCCAGTCTGATGGTCTGTGTCATGGCACACGGCTGTTACGCTTTAGGGACGCAGTATAACCCCTTTCACGAAATGTTACGTAACTGTTAACACAGATTAGCGAAATTAGCCGATTATGCGGATTTAGAAGGTGGAACGGTCCCAGCCGAACATCTTCCGCTCGGCATCGCTAAACTCGATATAAATCCGGTCCGAGGCGATGCCGAAGTGCTCGATGAGCAGGTCGCAAAGGACCTCGGACATCTCCGCCGTGCGATCCGTCGGCAGCCCTATGCTCTTGAGTTCGCAGTAGGCCAGCGGGGCATCGCGACCGTCGAAGAGCATGCGTTGCGCGGCCTGCAGGTGGACCATGACGTAGCGCTCGGGTTTGCCGAGTAGCTTGGCCGTGGCCTGTGAGGCGGCGATGAGAAACTGGGTCTGGGCCTCGTCGTCGATGTCGACATTGGTGCTGACACTGAATACTGGCATGTTGCCTCCCGATGTGGGTTTTCGTATTCAATTCTACTACCGCCGACCCGGCCCGGTGCAAGTGTCGTGGACTTACAGACCCTCGATGATGTTGAGGCCGTTGCTCTTGGCGAAGTACATCACCTGCTTGTGGATCTCGGGGCTCTGCTGTTCCAGGCGACTGTCAACATGGACGCATTTGACACCATTGACCAGCACCGGGTGGAGCATGTCGGAATAGTGCAGACGACCCTTGTCGAAACCGGCCATCAGGCTGCAGATACGCTCGACCCAGTCGCTGGGACGAAAGCGATTGCCTGCGGTGGTCATGCCCTGGATGAGCCAGCTGTGGTGGCGATCCGAGGCGGGCGAGAACGAGTCGTCGTTGTCGATGTTTTGTGCCTGTTGCATAACTTCCTCTTCTATATCTTGAGAGATATAAACCAAATTTGAATGAGGACCATTCTAAAGCATTTCTATATATAGTTAAATCACCTAATACTAATATGTGATAATGTTTTACAATTCAGTTTTGTTAATAGTTTCATTGAGTTAGTAAAATTCCAGGACTTGAGTGACCGGGGTCACGGGCCTTATAGGCCTTTGGAGATATCCTCAGTATAAAACTTGGTTATTGCGGCGCCGGGATTCAACCACAGGCTTTGAGGGGACATGGTTTGAATCCCTGGCAGGGCCCATGGCGACAGGCCTCTGTTCAAGCAAATGCTTGACCTTCCCCAGCAATATCAGTAAGTTTGGATGTTCCCGAATGAACTCATCAAACGCCCGTTGTCACGGGCGTTTTTTATCTTTAGGAGACCCTGGCTGTGGAACTGAGCGGTGCCGAGATCCTGGTTCGCTTCCTCAAAGACGAAGGTGTCGAGTACATCTTCGGTTACCCTGGTGGAGCCGTACCTTTCTCTTATCCACATCTGAC
>JABURT010000137.1 GCA_014762495.1 Gammaproteobacteria bacterium
GACGGCGAGCCCTGCCGTGAGCGCGTCCAGCGGGAAATTCTCCAGCAACACGAACAGGGAGACCGGGATATTATCCTGCACCGCGGCGGCGATGCCGCCAGCGCCGAACATCTCGATATTGAGGGCGCTGTTGCCGAACACGGTCATCCAGATGAAGGTGACCAGGGTGGGGATGAAGAGCACGCCCTTGATGAATTCGCGTACCGTGCGCCCGTACGAGACCCGCGCGATGAACATGCCGACGAAGGGCGACCAGGAGATCCACCAGCCCCAGTAGAACACGGTCCAGCCGTTTTGCCACTCGGTGTCGTCATAGGTTTCGTTCCATGTGCTTAGCTGGGCGAAGTTCTGCACGTAATAGCCGATGTTCTCCACCAGCGCGTTAAAGATAAACAGGCTCGGTCCCACCAGCAGCACGAACAGCAGCAGGGAGGCGGCGATGATTACGTTGATCTGACTGAGAAAGCGGATCCCGGCGTCGAGTCCGCGTACCACCGACCAGGTGGCCAGCGCGGTAATGCCCGTGATCAACATCAATTGCACGGGCAGGCTTTGTGGCACGCCGAGCAGGTGGTTGAGCCCCGCGTTGACCTGTTGTACACCCAGACCCAGTGAGGTGGCGACGCCAAACATGGTGGCCACCGTGGCCATGATGTCGATGAGGTTGCCGGGCCAGCCGTAGATGCGTTCGCCCAGTACGGGATAGAACACCGAGCGGATGGAGAGCGGCAGGTTGCGGTTGAAGGAAAAGAAGGCCAGCGACAGTCCGACCAGGGCATACAGGGCCCAGGGATGCAGACCCCAGTGCAGGAAGGTGAAGTCCATGGCGACGCGGGCCGCCTCCGCCGTGCCGGGCTCGGTCATGGGCGAGGAGACGAAGTGAAACATCGGCTCGGCCACGCCGTAAAAAAGAAGACCTATCCCCATGCCGGCACTGAACAGCATGGAGAACCAGCCGGCGGTGGTGAACTCGGGCGTCGCGCCCTCGCCGCCGAGGCGGATGTCGCCGAAGCGTCCCAGCAACATGGAGATGATGAAGATCAGGATGATGTTCATGGCGGCGACGAAGAACCAGCCGGTGTAATGCGAGACACCCGTTTGCACGAGGTTAAACAGGTTATCGACGCGGTTCTCGAAAAACAGGGTCAGCGCCACGAACAGGACGATCACCCCGGCGGAGATAAAAAAGACATAGGGGTGAACATCGAGGCTCAACCACCCGCCGCCATTTTGTTTTTGTTCCTTTTCTTGTTCCATGTTGGGTTCCGTTGTTGTTGTTCTGAGTGATTAACGTGGCAGCTTGCGTGGTACCTGTACCGGTTGTGCCAGCCAGTCGTCGAATCGGGGGCGTATGCGATCGTAGTGCTTGGCCCACCAGCCGGCATCGATTTGCATGGCGTTTTTAAAATTGGCCTCTCGCGTGGGCAGGTGTTCCCGTTCATTCGGCGTCAGGCGTGACAGCGACGAGCGGCGCACCGGTCCATAGGGGATGTGGCGCGCCTGCTCGGCGAGCCGTTCGGTGGCGGTGGCGAAGCGGATGAATTCCCAGGCCTGTTTCGCGCGGGGATTGCCCCGCGGGACGCCGAATAGATCGATGTTCCAGATCTGGTGGTCCCAAAGCAGTTGGTAGTCGGTGCCTTGTACGCGGTTGCTGTCGTGGATGCGGCCCGTGTAGGCGGTGGTCATGACCACGCGCCTGGTGTCGAGCAGGCGCGGCGCCTCCAGGCCCGCGTCCCACCAGACGATGTGCGGCTTGATGCGGGTGAGCACCTCGAAGGCACGGTTCAGGCCCGCCTCGGTGGCCAGAACCTCGTAGACCTTGTGGTTTGGCACACCGTCGGCGATGAGTGCCCACTCGAGATTGGCCTTGGGGGTGCGACGCATGCCGCGCGGACCGGGAAACCGTTCCAGGTCGAAAAAGTCTTCCAGCCGGGTTGGTGTCTGCTTCAGTCGCGCCGGGTCGTAGGCCAGGGCCGTGGACCAGATCACGGTGCCGACCGCACAGGGGGTCAGGCTACCGGAGAGGAAGTCCTCGCGGGTAGCGGTGCCGTCGGGCGCCGGCGCCAGCGCGTGCTTGTGAATCGGCTCGAGCAAGCCTTCTTCACAGGCGCGTAGGGCGTCGCTCATCTCCAGGTCCACCACGTCCCAGCGGAAGTTGAGCGAGCGAACCTGGTTGCGCAGCTCGGTAAGCCCGCCGTTATAGTCCAGCACCTCCATGCGCGTGTCGGTGCGTTGTTCGTAGGGTCGAACGAAGGCGAGGATCTGGCTTTTGGTATAGGCCCCACCCCAGGACACCAGGGTCAGGTCCTCGGCCGCCTGTGCGACCGGCAGACACAACACTACGGCCAGCAGCAGTCCGAGCCGCATACCGTAGCGATGACTAGAGCTGCCTGCGTCTTTGATTGTGTTACCAGTAATAGCCGACATTGATATTCAACCGTGTTTCCCACTGATTGTTGCCGCCGCCGGCCAGGGAACCGCTGCCGAGGAAGATCATATTGTGACCGGCGACCAGGTCGATATAGGTAAACAGCGGACCGTCGCCGATGGCACAGCCAAGCGTATTGACCATGGAGTCGTTAAAGCTCGCCTCGTCCTTGCCGAGCACGCTGAAGTCGTTGTAGCACGTTATCAGGTCGACCGAGTCGGGGGCAACGGGCAGGTTGTAGGCGAAGTTCAATACTCCGAAGCTGCCGCGCGAGGCAACCGCGTAAGGATAGGCGAAGGCGCCCAGGGTGACGGTATTGTCGGAGACACCGCTCGCGTTGCGCGGTTGATAGCCATAGCGGCCCGCCTCGAACTGAATATTCCAGCGGCCACAACGGCTGTCCAGGTGCAGGGCCGAGGCCCATTGGCTGCCGTGGCGCTGCGTCTGTCGGTTATAGAGCTGACCGGCCTGGGCCGATAGTCCAAGCTCGTGATTGCACTCGCGACCGGCGCCAAAGGTATAGGCGAGCCGGGCATTGAAGGTATTTACCTCTTCATTCTGTGCCGTGTTGTCGGCACTGACGATGATCGGGTCATAGGAGTAACGGTTGGAGCTGGCGGCATTACCGAGTTCTCCGTTTTTATAGAAGGCCAGTTGCAGGTCCCAGGCCTCACCCTTGTCGATAAACTTGATGCCGCTGTCGTAATCGTCCGCCAGGCCCAGATAGAAGGGGACGCCGAACCAGAAGTTATGCGAGGCATAGGGCAGCAGGCCGAAGGGGACCTGGCTCACACCGGCCTGCCATTGCGCGCCCGAATCCGTTTCATAACCGAACCAGCCGTGGTGCAGGGTCGACATATAGGGGTAGAAGCGATATTCCGCCGAGACCAGGAAGTTGTCGCGCTGGCCGTCGACGTTAAGGCGAAATAGATCGAGCCCGACATCACCCAGTTTTGCGTCCGAGTTTGGTTCGAAGTTGCGCCAGGCATAGGTGTAGCGCAGGGCGCCACCGATGGTGATGGCGGGCGTCTGTGGACGGTCCTGGGATTCCGATGCCGACTCCTTGGCCTGCACCTCATCTTCCAGCGAGCCCTCAAGCGAATCGAGACGCAGTTTGAGTTGTTCGACTTCAGTGCGCAGGGTGTCGACCTCGGTGGCCGCCTGCGCCGAAAGGGGGAGGATGAGGGCGAGGAGAACAAGACGAAAGTAAATGGCTGACCCACGTATGGCGCGGGCCAGAACCGGTATTATTTTTGTTGCGGCCATTTTATTACCCTAGCGATCGTGAACAATGCGATCAAGTGATGGTCCATAGGTGTCACTATCTTGTCCGCAGCATGCACCATTCCGTATGTAGTGCGATGACCTGTCTCTGTGTGGTGCAAATTCCCGCCTAGGCATAAGTCCTTTTCATCTATGCGGGCATTGAACCCATGGCATGTCTCCGCCGTTTTAAAAAGCGTTAATAGGGCTAATTCTGGCTGTATGATTCGGGTACCCTTGCCGGATGCGTTATACTCCACTGCATTCGTCGGATAATCAGATCATTGAACGGGTCAAACTGTGTCAGCCATCCAGCCAGTCATAGAACGTAAGGGAGTCGAAGGCGTTGCCGTAGTCAGCGGTGGCGGTAAGGCCGCGATGGCGGCCGATCAATCCGCGCTCCTGCCCATCTATCTTGGCAACATGCGTCAGCGCTTTAAGGACGAGGTCAACCGTCTTACCAGTGGCGGGGCCATGCGCGAGATGTTGAGCGCGCAGCCCGATGCCGCCGAGCTGGCCTTCCCCATGAGCTATCTCTATGCCTGGCACTGGTTGCGTCACAATGTGCACGATAACTATCGAGCCCAGGTACTGGAGAGCTTTCGCGGTCCTCGTTTCGGTTTTCTCATGGACCTGTTGTTGAGTGAGTCCGCCGAGGGATTCGTGCGTGGCTATGTTGAGCACTGGCAACAACACCCGGCACCGGGTCAGAAGCAGTGGCAGGAATTTGAAGGGCTCCTGGCCTCGCGTGATGGAGACGGTCAAACCCTGGTCGCCGATATGCTTGAGTTGTGGAAGGGACTGGATCTCTTTACCGAGACCTACATGGTCCAGTTCAAGGGTGTGGCGCGGGACGAACGCAACCGCTACGAGGGCATGCTCGGACCCGAGGACCAGGAACGCCTCGCGCTGGTCGATGCGCTGCCCGACGACATGCAGGGCATGACGCCGCGCTATAACAAGATGGGGATCATCCCCGCCATGGGCTGTCCTCAGACCTGCCGTCACTGCATGTTCACCTGGCGACCACCTCGGGCCAAGCATGAAGATCCGAATCATGTCTTCGATCTGGTGGATCAGCATACCGACAGTGTCTTGTTCACCGGCGGTGATCTGACGAAACAACTTGACTACTTCTATGACGCCATTCGCAACATGCGTCATATCAAGAATTTCGCCATCCTCCTGAACGGCGATTTTGCCGATAGCCCCAGGGTTGCCAACGAGGTGCTGGGCAAGATGGCCGAGGCCATTAAGAGCCGGCCGAAGAAATGGGCCCCGGCCAAGGTCTTGCTCCAGATCAGCTTCGATGAGTTCCACCAGGAGGTCTACGTCGACAAGCACGGCCAGTTGGCCGAGCGCATCCCGGTGGCCAAGATAGCCAACATCGTCGAGCGTTATCCACGCTATGCCCACCAGATCCAGTTGGCCCTGTTGCACAAGCAGACCAGCCTAAACTTCTCCAATGACGTACTGCAAAAGGGTGTCTTCGCGCGCCTGGCCCAGGAGCTGGGCAAGCGCGGACACCAGGTTCAGGTGACCGATATCAAGGCCTCGCCGCGGCTCAAGCATCATCCCAAGGCCGGCGAGGAGGCGAAGCAGGTGATGAAGGATGCCACCTTTGTTCTCGATAAGCATGCGGACAGTCCTATCCTGCTGACCAGTTCCACCATCGACGGTTATGGACGCGCCGCCTTGCTGGAGGAATGGGAGACCGTAAAGGAAAAGGACCTGTTACAGCAGGTCATCACTCAGGGGCCGCCGCCTGGCGAGTCCTTCGATATCGATATGATGCTGTGGTTCAATGGCTGGGTGACCCTGTTTAACGCCGTGCATATCTGCCTGGGCGATCTCTATGAGGACGGCATGGACAAGATCATGGCACGTCAACGCAAGGACCCCTTGTCACAGGCCCTGAATCGTTTTGATCGTCGGGTACTGGAATACTATGCCGAGATACGCGATGACCTGGAGCAGAAGATTGAGTCCGCCACCGGCCCTCATCACCTATATCATGCCCTCACCGAAGAGCCTGAAGTGAGATTGCATTTGACGCGACGCCTGCTGGCATAACACCTCGTCAGTCCATAGGCAGTCATGCCTTTATGAAAGAGGGATGAATGAACCCAACTCGCCAAGGATTATGGGCGGTACATGCCTCGGTTCTCCTGTTTGGCCTGACAGCCCTGTTCTCAAAACTGATCGCTCTCTCGGCCCTGGAGATCACACTACTGCGCAGTGTGTTTGCGGCCCTGGCCTTATGGGCGGTGATCCTGTGGCAGGGCGATCTGATACGACTGCGTGAGCTTCGCGACTATGCCATCGTTCTATTGTTGGGCGTCTTGCTGGCCAGTCATTGGGTGACCTATTTTCACGCCATGCAGGTTTCCTCTATCGCCATCGGCGTGATCGCCCTGTATACCTTCCCTGTGATTACCGTCTTCCTGGAACCTCTGTTTCATGGTGGCGGGCCTCGTCTCCTGGATATCATCAGCGGGCTGGGTGTCGTGTTTGGGATCTATTTACTGGTGCCCGCGTTTAGCCTCAACGATGCGACCAGCCAGGGAGTGTTATGGGGCATCGCATCGGCATTGTTGTTTTCCCTGCGTAATATTATCCAGGGACGCTTTTTTTCAACCTATCCGGCCAAGCAGGCACTGTTTTACCAGATCCTCGTCACTGTGATGGTCCTTCTGCCTTTCTCCTATACTGTTGTTCCCCAGGTAAGTCCCTGGCAATGGGGGCAACTGTTACTGTTGGGAATTTTCTTCACTGCCTTACCGCATACGCTGTTTGCCTTTAGCCTGCGACATTTCAAGGCCAAGACGGCAAGTCTAATTGCCTGTTTACAGGTGGTGTATGCGGCCCTGTTTGCAGCACTTCTGCTGGGCGAGTTGCCAGGCTGGTCGACGGTTGCAGGGGGAGTGATCGTTGTTGCCGCAGCTTTATTTGAGAGCTATAGCACGGGAAAACAGCGTGAGTAACAGACTGCTGTCATCCCAACATCTTCACGGCATTCCTTTACGAAAAAGAATGGGCGAACCGTCATTACATCTGTTTCCTGTGTTGTTGCGCCATTGTGCAGGCATCGGTTTGCATAGGTATCGATCTCCCTGTTTACAGTCTAAACTTGTTCGACAAACATGATGATTGTATTGGTGATTATTAATATTAATCTCAAACATGGGTTGAAATTTACACGGCTGGCTCCAAGATCATCAGTTGATGTGTGAAACGTATGAATCCATGCGAATTGAGTTTGAGTATATAAGAATGGGATTTAGACGCGTGCTACATCTGCTCTGTATCTGATCTGTGAATCTACAGAATAATTTCATTAATAGTGGAGGATAACGATGAAGAAAATTATGTCGATGTTTTTACTAGTGTCACTGAGTCTGCCTATGGCAGTCATCGCTGGAGAGAAGGGGATGATTACAAAGGCCAGCCCCTACTCTGTGACCGAGACCCTGGATCGACTTGAATCAACCCTCAAGAGCAAAGGTGTGACCATCGCATTGCGTTGGAGTCACAGTGATAAGGCTGAGGGTGTCGGAATTCCACTGCGTCCGACCGAACTGCTTATTTTCGGTAATCCCAAATTGGGTAGCCACATGTTCACATCAAAGCAAACCGCGGGAATTGATTTTCCCATGAAGGCCCTGGCCTGGAAGGATGAAAAGGGCCAGGTTTGGCTGACCTATAATGATCCGTCCTATATGGCCAAGCGCCACAAGATCAAGGATCGTGATGATGTGATAAAGAAGATGACCGGTGCACTGGATAAATTCACCGACGCCGCCATCGCAAAATAATAGCGACACAGGCCGGCATCATGCCGGCCTTTTTTTATTCGCAAGACCCGACTAGAACACTCCCAGATAACGCAGACCAATCAGAAACAGGATGACGGCCAACAGCCCGCGTAGACTGCGATCGGGCAATAATATGCCGAGCCTGGGTCCGAGGAATGCGCCGACGGCGGTCCCGACCAATAAAATCCCCAGTAACGGCCAGTCCAGAGTGACACCCAGTTGCATGTAGTTCGCGACCGAAACGGCTGAGGTTATGATGATGGTAAAGGCGGCAGTGCCCGCGATGATGTACATGGGCAAGCGAAGCATTTGGGCCATGAACGGTACCAGCAGGAAGCCGCCGCCCACACCCAGAGCGGAAGAGATAATGGCAAAGAGCATGCCCGCCACGAAGGGCTTCCAGGGAGCGTAACCAAACTGGGAGCCGGCAAAATCAAACGGGATGTAGCGCCAGCTCATGCGTCCATGCTTGACCCCGATGGTGTGTAGGTCACCGCCTTCGGCTGCCATGGATTGAAACATCTCAGAAGCATCGTCAGCTCGCGTCGCCTTGCGCTCCCTTGGGAGCAGTTCCCAGATCAGTTGTAGAGCGATGAGTATCGTCATTATCGCGAACACCGGTTTGAAACTGGAGAGGTCGTCGAGATAGGTCGCGGACAAGGTACTGCCGATGAGCGCCCCGACGATCCCGCCCAGCCCCAGCAATATGACCAGGCTGATAACCAGTTGCCCCTTTTTATAGTAATGAGGCACCGCGATGAGGGGCGTCAGAAGGGTCAGGAACTGGGCCATGGGTTTGACCAGGTTAGGGTCGGTGACATGGAAAATCGAGATCAATCCTACCGAAGCGAGGATCCCTCCAGCTGCACCGACCATGGAGAAAATCAGACCGATCAATAATCCCCAGGCAAGGAGGGCAAGGGGAGAGGCGGTAATACCGGCAATTGCAAAATCCATCAGAAACTACTCTTGGTGTTATTGTTTGGGGAAGTTTGCCACATAAAAAAAAGCCCGAACAGCACAGGTGCCATTCGGGCTTTCCGTTAGACCAAGTTGACCGGGTCGCTTAGCCGGCGGCCTTGCGCTCCTGGGTCTCCTTGATGACCTGCTCGGCCACATTGGCGGGGCAGGGGGCGTAGTGGGCGAACTCCATGGAGAACTGGCCACGACCGGAGGTCATGGTGCGCAGGTCGCCGATGTAGCCGAACATCTCGGCCAGCGGGGCCTCGGCCTTGACGCGAACGCCGGTGGGGCCGGGTTCCTGGCCCTGGATCATGGCGCGACGGCGATTGAGGTCGCCGATGACATCACCTACGTGATCATCGGGGGTGAAGACGTCGACCTTCATCATGGGTTCCAGCAGCTGGGCACCGGCCTTGGGCATGGACTGGCGGAAGGCCGCCTTGGCCGCGGTCTCGTAGGCAACGGCGGAGGAGTCCACGGGGTGGAAGCCACCGTCCACCAGGTTGACGTGGACGTCCAGTACCGGGAAGCCGGCAAGGACACCTTCATTCATCATGACCCTGAAGCCCTTCTCGACCGCAGGCCAGAATTCACGCGGCACGTTACCCCCGGTGACGGAGGATTCAAAGGTGTAGCCACTGTTCTGCTCGCCGGGTTCGATGACATAGTCGATCTTGGCGAACTGACCGGAACCACCAGTCTGCTTCTTGTGGGTATAGCTGTCTTCGACGCGCGAGGTAATGGTTTCGCGGTAGGCCACCTGGGGTTTGCCCACTTCCACTTCAATGCCGTGGGTACGCTTGAGGATGTCCACCTTGATGTCCAGGTGCAGCTCGCCCATGCCCTTGATGATGGTCTCGCCCGACTCCTCGTCGGTCTCGACGCGGAAGGAGGGATCTTCTGCGACCATCTTGTTAATGGCCAGACCCATCTTCTCGGCGGAACCCTTGTCCTTGGGCTTAACGGCGATGGAGATAACCGGTTCGGGGAAGACCATGGGCTCCAGCGTGGCCGGGTTCTTCGGATCACACAGGGTGTGACCGGTCTGGGTATTCTTGAGGCCGATAAAGGCGACGATGTCACCGGCCTGGGCCGAATCCAGTTCAATACGATCGTCGGCATTCATCTCCACGATGCGGCCGATACGTTCGGTCTTGCCGGTGAAGGTGTTGAGCACGGTATCGCCCTTGGCTACCTTGCCGGAATAGATACGGGTAAAGGTCAGGGCGCCAAAACGGTCGTCCATGATCTTGAAGGCCAGGGCGCGCAGCGGCTTGCTGGCGTCGACGGTGGCGACTTCGCCGGTCTCATTACCTTCCAGGTCCACTTCGGGCTGGGCATGCACCTCGGTGGGGTTGGGCAGGAAGTCAACCACGGCGTCCAGCACCAGCTGGATACCCTTGTTCTTGAACGCGGAACCGCAGTAGGTGGGGAAGAAGTCCAGGTTGATGGTGCCCTTGCGGATGCAGCGCTTGAGGTCTTCTTCGGAGGGCTCGTTGCCTTCCAGATAGGCCTCCATCAGGTCGTCGTCCTGTTCGACGGCGGTTTCCACCATCTTCTCACGCCATTCTTTGGCCTGGTCGACCATGTCGGCGGGGATGTCGGTGACTTCGTAGTTCTCGGGCAAACCGGTGTCGTCCCAGATATAGGCCTTCATATCCATCAGGTTCACAACGCCCTTGAACTCGTCCTCGATGCCGATGGGCAGGACCATGACCAGGGGCGTGGCGGCCAGTACGTCTTCCACCTGCTTGACCACGCGATAGAAGTCGGCGCCCAGGCGGTCAAGCTTGTTGACGAAGATGACGCGGGCCACTTCGGAGTCGTTGGCATAGCGCCAGTTGGTTTCGGACTGGGGCTCAACGCCGCCGGAGCCACAGAATACGCCGATACCGCCGTCCAGGACCTTGAGTGAACGGTAAACTTCGATGGTGAAGTCCACGTGTCCGGGGGTGTCGATGATGTTCAGGCGGTGTCCGTTCCATTCACAGGAAGTGGCGGCAGACTGGATAGTAATACCGCGCTCGCGCTCCTGGTCCATGAAGTCGGTGGTGGCCTCACCGTCGTGCACTTCACCGGTCTTGTGAACCTTGCCGGTCAGCTTGAGGATACGCTCGGTGGTAGTAGTCTTACCGGCGTCTACGTGGGCGAAGATGCCGATGTTACG
Source organism: Gammaproteobacteria bacterium (assembly GCA_014762495.1). Taxonomy (GTDB): domain Bacteria; phylum Pseudomonadota; class Gammaproteobacteria; order Thiohalospirales; family Thiohalospiraceae; genus JABURT01. The sequence continues at coordinate 10,637 of JABURT010000137.1, forward strand.
ATATTTGTCTAGGTCTGCCATTGTCTTGCTCTGCCAAAAAAGTAAATGTCTGTCTTGCGACTAGCCGTTGGTGGTTCGCTTGCGTTGTAGCCCTATTGAAGGGTTCCGCAGCCAATTCCTCGTCACCAGTGCGATGAGATGTTTCGAAATGACCGGAAGCGGACCCGATCATGACGCGAATTCGTGATTGCCTTGTGCTAACTCAAAGCCGGGCACGCGGGTCAAACAAGACTCCGCGGGGGCCCGGCTTTAAAAGGCGGTCATTTTACCCAAAAATCACCCCTGTGTGTAATATATTTAGCGTAAAAAACACCAGATTTAACAAATGCTTTGCCCCACGCCATTGTCGGCGTGCGACAGAGACGGCAAAATGCCGCGAAAGTGCCGGTTTTCGCCGGTGTCGGCCGTGTGCAGGCGACCTTGTCCCATCAACCCTATCGGAAAAAGCCTAAGCCCGTGTTAACCACCTTTCTGTCCATATACACCCTGCTGCTGGCCATCGGCATCCTGCTGTTTGGCTCGGGCCTGATGGGGACCCTGCTCGGCGTGCGCGCCGGTCTGGAGGGATTTTCCGCAACGGTGATCGGGCTGGTTATGTCCGCCTTCTCGCTGGGCTATATCGTTGGTGCCTACTACTGCCCACGCCTGATTCGAGACATCGGTCATATCCGTAGCTTTGCCGTGCTGGCGGCGGTGGCCTCGGCGGCCATGATCCTGCACGGGCTGCTGGTCCACCCCGTGATTTGGTGGATATTGCGCATCATTACCGGCATCTGCATCGTCGGTCTGTACATGGTGGTGGAGAGCTGGCTCAACAGTCTCATCCACAGCCATGCCAATCGGGGGCGTATCTTCAGTCTCTACATGATGGTGACCCTCGGTGCGCTGGGCCTGGGACAGTTCCTGTTGATGTTGTATGGGCCGATGGAGATGGCCAGTTTCGCCATCGCTGCGCTCCTGTTTTCACTGGCCCTGGTGCCCATCGCCGTGACCCGGTTGCCGCAGCCGGCAGAGATAACGGTGCCGGAGTTGCAGTTGAAGAAGATGTTTTCCATCTCCCCGCTGGGCTCCATGGGTTCCTTCGTCATGGGCATCGCCAGCGGCAGCTTCTGGGGGCTGGGCGCGCTCTATGCCCACAACCTGGGCTTCGATGAAGCGGGCATCGCCCTGTTCGTCAGCCTGGTGGTATTCGGCGGCATGATATTGCAACTGCCCATCGGCCATTGGTCCGATCATCGCGACCGGCGCAAGATGTTGATGCTGGTCTCCCTGCTCGGGGCTATCACTGCGCTGGCTATATACCTGCTTGCCCCCCATTCGCATGTCGCCCTGCTGGTGGCGGCCACCCTGTTCGGTGGCTTCACCTTCTCGCTCTATTCGCTGAGCGTGGCCCATACCAACGACCATATCGGCCATGAGGATGTCATGGAGGCCACCCGCAGTATGCTTCTGCTCAACGGTGTGGGCGCCGCCCTCGGGGCCATCGTCGGCGGCCTGGTGATGCAGTGGGCCGGCAATGAAGCGCTGATGTTGTATCTGGCCGCGTCCTTGGCCAGTCTTACTCTGTTTGCCCTGTATCGTATGCGGGTAGGCCGACCGATGGACGTGGATCAGCAGGAGGCCTTCGTGGTGGTGACACGCACAGGGCCGGATGCCGTGCAAATGGATCCGCGTGCCAGTGACGAGGAAGAACTAACAGATCCTGGGATAAACCGATGAATCGACGCGACTTTCTCAAGGCGAGTCTTGCCGCCAGTCTGGTTTCTGCCTGCGACCTGTTCAAGGTGCGCGGCAAGATCGGTCTGGCCCTGGGCGGCGGCGGCGCCAAGGGCCTGGCCCATATCCTCATGCTTGAGGTGCTGGATGAACTGGAGTTGCGTCCCCATCGCATCGCCGGGACCAGCATCGGCTCGGTGATGGGGGCCCTCTACGCCTCGGGGATGTCGGGCAAGGAGATCCGTGAACTCATCGATCGGCTCACCGTGTCTGATAACGAATCCTGGCTCGACTCCCTGTTCGACGAGGACGTGGGGCGCTGGTGGGATATCGTCGAGCTGCAGCTGGGTCGCGGCGGCCTGGTGGACAGTGCCGCCTTCGCCGATTTTCTGAATGAAACCATGGGGATCACTCGCTTCAGTGAACTGGATATCCCGCTCAAGGTGGTGGCGGCCGATTTCTGGGACCGCAAGCAGGTGGTCTTCGAGCGAGGTGAACTGCTGCCGGCGATCCAGGGCAGCATCGCCGTGCCCGGCCTGTTCAGTCCGGTGGAGTTCGATGGCAAGGTGCTGGTGGATGGCGGCCTGGTCAATCCGGTGCCCTATGATCTGCTGTTCGACGAGTGCGAGGTGGTCATCGCCATTGATGTATTGGGCAACCGTACCCCAAGCCCCGACAACGGCCCCAGCTATTTCGAGACCACCTTCAATACCTTCCAGATCCTGCAGGCCAGTATCCTGCGCGAGAAGATGAAGCATCGGCCACCGGATATCTATATTCGCCCCGACCTGCGCGACATTCGCGTGCTCGACTTCAACAAGGTCGACACCATCTATGCCCAGGCCGAACCGGCGCGCGATGAATTGCGCCGTTCCCTGCGCTATCGTATCAAGGGTTGATTCAGGTCCATGGGACAGGAGGTCCCATGCCACACTTCCCCGAGGCCTCGCTTCATGAAATGATCGGTTGATATGGACATGAACCCGACAAGTCACGCCCCCCTGCAGATCCTCCAGTCCGTTTTCGGCTACGAGTCTTTCCGCCCCCATCAGGACGAGATCATTGAACATCTGGTCGCCGGTCGCGATGCCCTGGTCCTGATGCCCACAGGCGGCGGTAAGTCGCTCTGCTACCAGATCCCGGCGCTGGTACGCGATGGGGTCGGAGTGGTCGTCTCGCCACTGATTGCACTCATGCAGGACCAGGTGGGGGCCCTGCGTCAGAACGGCGTGCGTGCCGCCTACCTCAATTCCACCCTGAGCCTGGAGGAGGTGCGCGAGGTGGAGGGGGCTCTGCACCGCGGCGACCTCGACCTGCTCTATGTCGCCCCCGAGCGCCTGATGCTGCCGCGGACCCTGGAGCTGCTGTCGAATCTGGACATCGCCCTGTTCGCCATCGACGAGGCCCACTGCGTGTCGCAGTGGGGGCATGACTTCCGCCCCGAGTACATCCAGCTCTCGGTGCTGCACGAGCGCTTTCCCCACGTGCCGCGCATCGCCCTCACCGCCACCGCCGATACCCCCACGCGCAAGGAGATCGTCCGGCGCCTCTCACTGGATAAGGCTCGCCAGTTCATCACCGGCTTTGACCGCCCCAATATCCGCTATCGCATCAGCGACAACGGCAGCAACGCCCGCGAGCAGCTGTTGCGGTTTATCCAGGGCGAGCACGAGGGCGAGGCGGGGATCGTCTATTGTCTGTCGCGTAAAAAGGTGGAGGAGGTGGCCGCCTGGCTTTCTGCCAGGGGGCTTACCGCGCTGCCCTATCATGCCGGCCTGCCGGCCGAGCAGCGCCAGGCCCACCAGGCGCGTTTCCTGCGCGAGGAGGGGGTGATCATCGTCGCAACGATTGCCTTTGGTATGGGCATCGACAAGCCGGACGTGCGCTTCGTCGCCCACCTCAATCTGCCCAAGTCGCTGGAGGCCTATTACCAGGAGACCGGTCGTGCCGGCCGCGACGGCCTGCCCGCCGACGCATGGATGCTATATGGCCTGCAGGATGTCATCACACTGCGCCAGATGCAGGCCGGCTCCGAGGCCAGCGAGGAGTACAAGCGCGTCGAACGCCACAAGCTCGATGCCATGCTCGGTTTTTGTGAGCTGACCAGCTGTCGTCGCCAGGCCCTGCTGCGCTATTTCGGCGACCACCTGGATGAGCCCTGCGGCAACTGCGACAACTGCCTGTCACCGCCCGAGACCTGGGATGCCACCGAGGCGGCGCAAAAGGCCCTCTCCTGCGTCCACCGCACCGGTCAGCGCTTTGGCGTCAACTACCTGGTGGACGTGTTGCTGGGCAAGGCGGACGATCGCATCAAGAGCTTCGGCCACGACCGGGTCACGACCTTTGGTATCGGCACCGAACTCAAGCAGGGGGAGTGGCGCAACCTCTATCGCCAGCTCATCTCCCGCGGCATGCTGGCGGTGGATCTGGACGGTTACGGCGGCCTCAAGCTGACCGAATCCAGCCGCCCCATCCTGCGCGGGGAGCAGCCACTGCACCTGCGCAAGATGAAAAAGGCGGGCAAGGCCGAGCGCAAGACCAGCCGCTACGACAAGCCGGCCGAGTCGGCTCTGTGGCAGGCCCTGCGCGAGCGGCGCCAGCAACTGGCCGACGAACAGGGCGTGCCCGCCTACATGATCTTCCACGATGCCACCCTCATGGAGATGGTGGAGAACCGCCCCGAAACCCTGGACCAGTTGAGCCATATCTCGGGTGTCGGTGCGCGCAAGCTGGAGGCCTATGGCGAGGAGTTCCTGGAGGTCTTGCGCCAGCACCCCGTGGGTGCGGAGACTACGGTGAGCAATACCGCCGAGGAGAGCCTAGAGCTCTATCGCATCGGCATGGGTGTGGAGCAGATCGCCGAGCGGCGGGGGCTCAAGGCCTCCACCGTCTACGGTCACCTGGCCGCGGCCATCGCCGAGGGCGAGGCGGAGCTGGCCGAGGTGGTGGGCCTGGATGAGGCGGCTTTGCGGTCGATACGCTTTGCCTTCGAGCAAAACGAGGAAGGTCGGCGTATCAAACCGGTGTTCGAGGCCCTGGGTGGCGAGTACAGCTACGAAGTCTTGCGCTGCGTGAAGGCCGACATGGAGAGGACCTAAGGCCCGGCCGAATTATTGTTGTGCAAATTGCTTATCACTGGGCATACTGAAACCCGAGCCAGTCTTGCCCAGGCGTAAGACAGGACCAAGGAATTACGGCGAGCCCGGTGTCATGGAAGCAAGCAATTTATTTACGTTCAAACCCATCAAGCACAGAATCGCCAAAGGCTTCCTGGCCACGACCGCGGTGCTTAGCTTTATTAATATCTTCGTTACCTATGGCTGGGAGCAACCCGCTTTCGCCATTGGTTCCCTGATCGCGACGCTCATCGTTCCCCTTGCATTGTTTCTCGGTCGATATCCACGCCTTCACTGGCTGCCTCTGGCCGTTGCTATACTAATCCCCATCGGCTTTCAGTTTCCGTCTGCGATATTTTCACTTGGGCGAGAGGCCCCCATCTTCTGGTTTATCGCCGGCCCGGTATTTTTTTTCGGCTTAAGCAATCTCTACATTGGCTTGTTTCTATCTCTGGCGTTGATGGCGACACTCATCGCCAATTTTCTCTACAGCCTGTATGGACTCGGAGTTGAGCTGTTACCGGTCAATACCTTTATCTCCCTGCTTATTACCTATCTGTTCGTCATGATGTTGCTGTGGATTAATGAGCGCGATCGATTGAAAGAGGAGTTGGAGCTGAACGACTCCGCCAGCCTGGATTTTTTGACCAAGGTCAGGAATCGACGAGGCATGGCGTCCATCATCGAGCAAAACCTGTCGTTGCAGAATCGCTATCTGACCCCGTGTTCGATCATTTTGCTCGATCTGGATAACTTCAAGCGGGTCAATGACCGCTTTGGCCACGCCATCGGAGATGATGTTCTGTTCAATGTCGCGACGCTATGTGCCTCTCACCTGAGAGAGACCGATGTCCTGGGCCGTTGGGGAGGCGAGGAATTCGTCATCGTCGCCCCTGGACTGGTCTGTGGTCAGGCGCAGCAGATGGCGGAAAAGTTGCGCCAGATACTGCTCACCCACCATCATCCCGATGTGGGTGTGGTGACAGGGAGCTTCGGCGTCGTGAGCATGCGCAGTGGTGAGCCCCTTAAACGCCTTCTCGAGCGCGCCGATGAAATGATGTATGAGGCCAAGCAGACCAAGAATTGCGTCGTGGCCTCCGAGTGAAGAGGGCAAGCGACTCGGTATCAAAACACTGCATCGAGACATTCAACACCAAGATTTAACGATCAATTGGTCAAAATCGAGTATAATTACTCAACTACATTCACCTCCTGCTCGGACCGACCACTCAAGGCAGACTGGCGCTCAGTCTCCCGTCATTGTTCCCCGGGCGCCCCATCCAAGGTCTGAGCATGTCTACTGAAGCGTCACCCCCTATCCATTTTGCCGATCTCGGCCTGTCTGCACCCGTATTGCAGGCGGTGCAGGAAATTGGTTATGAAAGCCCCTCGCCTATTCAGGCCGAGAGTATCCCGGTCCTGTTGTCGGGCCGTGACCTGCTGGGCATGGCCCAGACCGGGACCGGCAAGACCGCCGCCTTCGCCCTGCCGCTGTTGAGCCGGCTGGACATCTCCCTGGCACAGCCGCAGATTCTGGTGCTGGCCCCCACCCGTGAACTGGCCATCCAGGTGGCCGAGGCGATGCAGGCCTATGCGCGCAACATGAAGGGCTTCCATATCCTGCCGGTCTACGGCGGTCAGGGCATGGATACCCAGTTACGCCAGCTTCGCCGTGGTGTACATGTGGTGGTGGGGACGCCGGGCCGGATCCAGGATCACCTGCGTCGCGGCACGCTCAAGCTCGATGCCCTCAAGGCGGTTGTGCTCGACGAGGCCGACGAGATGCTGCGCATGGGATTCATCGACGATGTCGAAGCCATACTCGAACACACCCCCGCTGAAAAACAGGTCGCCCTGTTCTCCGCCACCATGCCGCCCGCCATCAAGCGAGTCGCCAACACCTACCAGCGTGATCCGGTGGAGATCCGCATCAAGTCCAAGACCGCTACCGTTGCCACCATCAAACAGCGTTACTGGCAGGTCAGCGGGGTACATAAGCTAGATGCCCTGACCCGCATCCTCGAGGTGGAGGAGTTTGAGGGCATAATCGTCTTTGTGCGCACCAAGAACGCCACCGTCGAACTGTCCGAACGGCTGGAGGCACGCGGTTATTCAGCGGCACCACTCAACGGAGACATGAATCAGGCCCTGCGCGAGAAGACCGTGGAGAAACTCAAGCGCGGTTCGCTCGATATCGTGGTGGCCACCGATGTGGTGGCAAGAGGCCTGGACGTTGAGCGCATCAGCCATGTGGTCAACTATGACATTCCCTACGATACCGAGGCCTATGTCCACCGCATCGGACGTACCGGTCGTGCGGGTCGCAAGGGCGAGGCGATTCTGTTCGTGGCACCGCGTGAGCGACGCATGCTGCGTTCCATCGAGAAGGCGACCGGACAACCCATTGAGGCCATGCAACTGCCCAGCCGCGAGGCGGTCACCGACAAGCGCGTGATGCAGTTCAAGCAGCAGATCAGCGATACCATTGAGTCACAGGAACTGGGTTTCTTCGAAGAGCTGATGGACGGCTATAGCACCGAACACAATATCGGCATGGGCGAGGTCGCGGCGGCACTGGCCTTCCTGTTGCAGAAGGAACGCCCGCTAATCATGGAGAAGGAATCGCGTGACAAGGCGCCGCAGGAATCCAGGCCCCGGGAACGCGATGCCAGGGAGCCCCGTCGTGAACGTCCCCCACGCCGTCAAAAGGGCGAACCGCACTCACCCGAGGCGGGCATGGTCACCTTTCGCATCGAGGTTGGTCGTGAGCATGGCGTGCAGCCCAAAAATATCGTCGGCGCCATCGCCAACGAGGCCGGGCTCGACAGCCAGTACATCGGTCATATCAAGATTCACGACGACTATTCCACGGTTGACCTGCCCGAGGGGATGCCTAAACAGGTCCTGCAGGATCTGAAAAAGGTCTGGGTCTGTAAACGCCCACTTAATATCCATCCTCTGGGTGAAAAGAAGCTGGCGCTGAAAAAGCCGCGAGATGCAAAGTCGGGTGAGCGGGGGCGAGGCGACAAGAGCGTTCGCCCCAAGCCTCGAAATCGAGCCCGACGCTAGACATGAAAACAGGCCTCACCAAGCTTGGAGGCCTGTCGTAAAAGTCGTTCAGGCGAATTTCTGACGATCCTGGCCCACCTTCCATTGCACCATCTCGGAAAATCGATCGCGCTCGTCCTGCGGCATGTAAACCGTATGCTCGGGACCGGGATAGACGTGCTGACATACCTCGTCACGATACTGGCTATAGACATCCTCGATAATCGGAATGAGGTCGACATAGACCTTTGAATGCCTGGGGGTATGTTCCTCATAGAGATGGAACAGGTCGCAGGTGATGATATGCACACCATGCGCCTTGTTGCCAGCGCCCAGGCTAATGACCGGCACGGGCAGGGTCTCGGTCAGGTACTGACAGACCTCTTCGCTGGTGACCTCGCAAAGAATTGAGAAACAGCCGGCATCTACCATGGCCCAGGCATCATCCACCAGGGCCTTGGCCTCGTCCGCCGTCTTGCCTTGTGCGCGAAAACCTCCCAGCTGGGGGATGCGCATGGGCGTAATGCCGATGTGCCCCTGGACAGGTATACCGGCCTTGACGATGGCCTCGATGTTTTTGGCATGATGCTGATTGCCTTCGCACTTCATGACCTCGGCATTGGCCTCGGCGACAAATCGTCCGGCGTTTTCCACCGCCTGCTCAGGGGAGACATGGAAGCTCATATAGGGCATATCCACCATGCGTAGGCCATACTGACTGCCGCGATCAATCGCCTTTGCCATCATCATGACTTCATCAAAGCTAACGGTCACGGTGGATTTATGCCCGAACAGTGCCATGGCGCCACTGTCGGAGACACAGAGAATATCGATACCAACACGATCGGCTATGACCGCACTACGATAATCGTAGATAGCCATTTGTACGATCTGTTCGCCCGACTGCATTTTTTTCACCAAGCCGGGTAGGGTGACTTTCCTGCGCGATTCGTTATTCGTGTTCATCCCGTCTTCCTTTTCTATTGATAGAGTTATTCGGCAGGCGGGAATTGCGTCTAATCCGGACGCCAGGGTGATGAACGATTACGTTTCATATCCCTATCGCAATCATCGGCAGTACTCCCTTGCCTGTAATGATAAAGTCTAGACTCGAATCAATCAGCGGCAAGCTGGAGTAGATGGTTTTACATAGTTTTAAAACACTTCGCGATTCAATTGCGATAGAGTGGATCTGAGACTAAATGCTAATGATGAATCAGGGGGCTACCATGACACATCGTTCCTTACTCGCATCACTACTTCTACTGTTTTCCATGACAGCATGTGTGAGTATTCCCGAAGGCATAAACGCCGTTAAGGGATTCGAACTGGATCGTTACCTGGGTACCTGGTATGAAATTGCCCGCCTTGATCACCGTTTTGAACGTGGACTGCAAGATGTAACAGCGACATATAGCTTGCGCGAAGACGGTGGGGTCAGGGTGCTAAATCGGGGATTCGATACTGACGATGGTGAGTGGCAGGAGGCCGAGGGCAAGGCCTTCTTCGTCGTCGGGCCTGATGTGGGACGCTTCAAGGTCTCGTTCTTTGGTCCCTTCTATGGTGGATACAATATTTTTGAACTGGACAAGCAGGACTATCAATACGCCATGATTGCGGGAGATGACCGCTCCTACCTGTGGATACTTTCACGTACCCCGGTGCTGGCCCCCGAGATTCGTGAGCAACTACTCAATAAGGCCAGGCAAGAGGGCTTTAACGTCGAAGGTTTGATCTTCGTTTCGCATGAAAGGGCCTCTTAGGGCCTTTGCTTGAACCAGCCTGTGAGGCTTAGCCGTTCACGTTTGGCGGTCAGGACTTCGTGCTCAAACTCTTCACTTAAAAAACAGACCAGGCGACCACCAAGCGGTGCGATATCCTGAAATTGGGTGTCATCACCGGGTTGGTGGTAAAGCCTTAATTCACCACCATTGCCCGGTTCCCAGTCTGCGTTTAAATAGGTGATGACGGAAACGGTACGCAGGCCAATCCCGCGAAACTGATCACGATGACGCTTATAGAAGCTGCCGGCGGGATACACGGCGAGCATGCACTCAAGTTCGAATAGACCCAGTTGCAAGCTGCGGTTCAAGTTCAGACGCAGGGCCTCCAGCCTGGCGAGATAGGCGCTCTGCGCGCTTGTCGCAGTTTCCACATCCAGCCACTTGACTCGATCATTTCGGATCTGGGTATCGATAACGCGATCGTTTCCGTGACCCAGCCCGGCAACATGGAACTGGCCCTGGGCAAATGTCTCTCGACTCTCCTCACGCAGTTGTTGCACCAGCGACTGGGAGAGGAATTCGTCTATGACAATCCAGCCCTGACTGCCCAGGGCCATGGCGATGGTTTCGTCGGCGTCAGACTCGGTTAGGTAGAGGGGTTGATTCAATCGGGGGCCTCGATGTCGATGAGCTGAATTTTGCGCCCGAAGCCGGGCCCCGTCCAGAAAAATATAGTCTATTGATACTCCCTCAATCGGCAGGCACTTGCCCCATTCCCGGTGTTTGCATAGGTGTCACATAATATTTGCGCCAGCAACTGTTTCTCATCGATTTGACGCGAATCGAGACACATCAGATCAAGAGCAACATGGGCCCTATCTCAATGACTGAGGTGGTGGCTTAATGCATGGAAATCTTTACATCGCTGGCGAATCGGGTGTGTGTTTGCCGGGACATCAAGGATGTCCCGGCCTGAACAGTAGATTGATTATGCAGGGTTATTCCCGGCCCTACCAAGCTTGAGGTCCGGTCTATCTCAATGACCTACTGTGCAAATTCCAGTATCTCGGTGATTGCCGCAATACCTTTTTGTGCGCATTCCTCGTCCACATCGCCCGTGATCTTTTTGGCCGGGGCACCGGAGACACCCACCGCTCCATAGAAATGGCCGCCCACGCGGATCGGAACGCCACCCCCCACAATGAGGACATTCTCGGCATGACCGAGCGCCTGCATGCCGCGGGCCTGGAGGTCGATGGTGGTGCTCTGGAAACTGGCCGAGGTATAGGCCTTGCGAGTGGCGACATCAATGGTGTGATGACCGGCCAGAGGGTCGCGATTGAAGGCGAGCAGACTACCGGTGCGGTCCACGACGGCAACCGCCACCTGGTATCCTTGCTGCTTGCAGGCCTCAAGGCTGGCCAGGGCCAGTGTGTTGGCAGTGTTCGCCGACAGGCTGCGAGAAGTTACATAGGCCTCATCGGCGTGTGCAAGCAGCGAGGCCCCCGCAGCGATGGCCGCGACCAGGATCTGTTTACCAAACATGTGTCATGCTCCCAAGTCGATAATGACAGAAGCAAGTTAGTGACATTGGCTGATTCAGGCAAGAAAAATATCGCGCCATGCCTTATTCACTCTTTGCTACCCAGTGCTGTCTCTGGCTAGATTGCGCCGGAACTGTCCGAGTCGACATAGCGACGGAACAGCACGATGGTCCCGGCCCCCAGGCCCAGTAACAACAGAATAAACGCAACCAGTCCACCTACCACAGGGATCCAGTGCACGAGCCCGATTATGACAAAGCTCGCCAACAGCAAGAGTATGCGGCGTCCGCGATGGTTGACCTCCCAGCGTATGAGGCGCGCCAACTGCCCACTGAGGAAGACCATGCCCAGGATGGCTGCGATCAATAGTGAGACCAGGTAGAGTGCCAGCAACATTAGACCGAGCCACAGACCAACAACGATGGTCACCAGGAAAACGGCGATGAAAGGGATCACCAGCAGTACGACAAAGCCAAATCCAAGGCTCTTCCAGATTTCCGTTTGTATAACCTCAGCGCTGCGGACGCTGAAGCCGGGAAACAACAGATAAAATACGATGGTGGCGACGGCGAGGGTGGCCAGGAGAAAGATCCCTTCTCCCCGCGTTTCTTCCATTTCACTCGGGGTGTAGATAATGGAACCGCCGACGCTGGCCTGGGGGTGGATATCCGCCTCCTGAGGACTGCTGTAGTTTAGATCGCCGGCGATGTTCGCCCCATCGAGCAGGGTGATCTGACCGCCTTCCAGGAAGACATTTCCCAGTACGGTCCCCGACAGGTCGATGTTGCCCCCGGCGACGTAAAGGTCACCTTTGACCTGGCCGTTTATGACGATCTCTCCGCCCGCGGCCATCAGCTTGCCACCCACACGGGTACTGGGGCCGATGCTGATTTGGCCACCGGCGATGACGATGTCGCCCCCTACGTCGGCATTGATCACCAGGGTGCCAGCCATGGCGCGCAGGTCGTCGCCAATCCCGGCGGTCACATTGAGGTCGCCGGATACTAACAGGGCGTCCTCACCGATGGTTCCGTCGATGAGCAGATTGCCACCCGAGGCAACGAGATCCCCCTCGATGCTCGCAGCGTTGAATATGGTGCCTCCCGCGGCATAGGTGTCTTCGGCTATGACCCCGCGCAGGTTGACGGTATCCCCCACTTCCTGGGCCAGTGCCATGCCGGCCAGAAGGGTGAGTGTTGTTAGTAGCAAAATGCGTAGTCGTGTCATCCGTTTGATTCCCAAGTCTGTATCCTGTGTGTCGAGTATAGCCTACAAAATCTGTGGTTAAGGAGGGACTGTCACAGGTCGCCCCAGATCCGGACCCAGTACATCGGTCCTGCACGATACTGGGAGGACGGATGCGGTCGGAACGAGGCGACAATTTTGAACATTTCTCGATATTACCTGTCCTATGAATACGCAAATATCAGCTTTGCCAAGTGGGTCACACAGATGGGCAGGACATAGTGACGCGCTTTGCTATACTGGTTTTTTCGACACAAGTAAGGTGTA
>JABURT010000123.1 GCA_014762495.1 Gammaproteobacteria bacterium
GCATGGTGTTATCGACTTTGATCCCTTGTCCAACCACAACACCGGCGTCGCGCGCTAATTCGATATTCGAACGTATGCCAGCCGAAAGGATCATCGTGTCGCACTCAATAACACGGCCACTCTGCAATCGAACCGCTTGAATTTTCTCTTCGCCAATAATCTCTGCGACTCTGTCGCTTAACACGACCTGGATACCAAGTCGGAGAATATGTTCACGTAACAGCTCTGCCCCATCTTCATCGAGCTGCTGTGGCATAAGACGATCCATATGATCGATCACAATGACATTACTGTTGTGGCGTTGCATGGCATGAGCGGCTTCCAGCCCAAGTAGTCCACCTCCGAGAATTACGATATTTCGACTACGTGCCTGGCGCGCCATAAGGGCCTGTACATCAGCCATATCGCGAAAGCGAAACACTCCTGGAAGGTGTATGTTTTGAATATTCGGTACATGAGGCCGTGAGCCAGTTGCCAATATGAGTGAGGAATAGGGCTGCTCAACACCTTGATCATCGATCACACTGTGCTTATCGGTGTGGATCTGAATAACCCTGGTGTGCTGGCGCTGTATGATATGCGGCTCACTCGTACAACTCAGATCGGTTTCAATATCACTAAGACTGAATTGTCCTGAGAGCAGGCCCGACAGACGAACACGATTATAGGGAACATATGCCTCATCGCCATATATGACAATGGCTTGTTGTGGCGACAGTCTATAGAGTTCCTTGAGAGACTGAACACCAACCGGACCCGAACCAACAATCACCACCGGATCCGTTTGCATGGATTGATTCACGCCCGCTGGCTTTTCTTTTAATACAGATTGCATGGTTCTCTTTCCAGCCAATCACAAAAAGAGGGCGTCCGGTCTCGCACTTACGAGAGCAGGACGCCATTGTCCAAATGAGGAGTCGCACAATGTTTCAGACTTAATCGAGGTTCATCACAGAACCTTGTATTCAATAGAGCAAGGCCTGTGCCAATTTCTTAAGTGATTGTAATATTGAGGTTTATTGGAAATTGAATACAACTTAACCAGTTGGGCTGCCACTTTATTGTGCGCAATAGTCCTTTCTTGCATCTTATTTGCACTAATTCAGACCATTGCTTTTGAGGCTATTGGCGACACGCAGTATGTTGTTGGCGACCTGTCCAAGCGTCAGGTTATTCTCCATCGCCGAGCGCTGCATCAGACGATAGGCCTGATCCTCGGGTATATTTTTTTCCCGCATCAGCACCCCCTTGGCCCTTTCAACAACTTTTCTTTCTTCGAGCTGATGACGAGTTTCTTCTAGTTCGGTGTGTAGAGACTGATGATATTGATAACGGGTAACTGCCAGATCGGCAATTTGACTATAACGTTGATGTTGAAAGGTATCCGAGATATAGACACAGATGCCCGATTTAACAGCAATTTGCATACTGTCCTGCGTCGAGTTCGGATCAAATAGGATAATTGGAATATTGAACCGCTTGATAAGCTCTACCAGTATGCTTAGCTTGGATCTGGCGTTCGATTCGATCTCAGCGATTATTATATCGGGTTCGTGTCCCATAAATTCTGCATATGCGAGATTGTCAAAGCAGAGACTGGCAGCAACTCGATCACTGGCACTTTCAATGGCGTCAACATAGCTAGCAACCTGCTCACTCGTCGACTCGCTAATTAATAAGACTTCACGATTCATCACTCTCACCCCGTATGCTTGTTAACAGGGTCCGAGCAACTACCGTGCCATGACTAGAAATGTTCTGGAAAAGAATTGATTTGCCGCGTGGACTGTCACATTGGCTTTGTGACTCATAGTTTTTATAACTATCATTTCAATAGCTTACACGACAGCCGTGGTTATACGACCCGTAGCTGTTACCTTACTGGCACTCTCTGCTACGCATTGTCGAGGATGACAGCGCGAATTTATTACAAGCTTATTCTCTCAGGAAGAGGTAAATTTTTGGGCATGATGCCTCACCGCAGAACAACCGCCCTTCAACAACACAATCCTAGACTGGATGGATTCAGGAGTGTGTAATTAAAGTATTCGTACAGAATCGATGCCCCTCTGCACAACCGGCTGCAGATGATAGCCATGAATTGATACTAAAAAGGCGGCCGGCGGCCGCCCTTTAAACGAATTAGTGGTGATGATGGGGCATCTCGTCGTGATTCATCATTTTCATCTTCTTAACCGTATAGACCACATCGACCTTTTCACCCTCATTGAACTCCAGTGTAATGTTCACCTTATCTCCGGCTTTTAGTGGTGGCTTGGGCGCAGCCATCATTAAGTGATAATCACCAGGTTTGAATGTAACTGAGGTATTCGCAGGAATCTTCACTTCATTCTGGCGTACCATCCTGGCCATGCCTTCTTCATGCACGGTGCGGTGGATCTCGATGTGTTCAACTCGCTTGCTCTGTGCTCTTACCAGGAAGACATCCTGCTTACTATTATTCCTAATTACCATAAAGCCGCCGATCATCCTTGCGCTGGGCGGGGCTTCACGTATCCATGCTCCACTTACTTCAATGGCATGAGCCGATTGGGTAAATGCTATGGTGGCGACTATTCCCAGGGACGCGAGCACTCTCCTCATTATTTTTTTACTCCAAGATCAATCATGGTTTCCAAGACATAATAATGATGACAAGGCGATACGCAGGACAGGTTTATCGCCGCCTTTACGCCATTGTATTCTATCATCTGATAGCAGTGAATTAACGTGAATCGCTCAGGTCAAAACTTTGAAGGCAGGTGTCGTTTGTCACGATATGCCTGGATACCTTAACGAAGCCCGATCAGTTGCAGCAGGGCATTGGTATCGATAGGTTTGCGAATACAGGTCTCAGCGCCGGCATGGGTGATTCGCTCCAGATTCTCGGGCGTACAGTAGCCGGACATGGCGATTACACGTATTCCCGCCGTCTCCGGATCACTCTTGATAGCCTCACAGGCTTCGAATCCGTTCATGTCAGGCATCATGACATCCATCAGTACCAGGTTGGGTCTAAAACTGCGCACCTTTTGACCGGCATCGAAACCATTATTTGAGATCTCGGTCGCGACACGCTCGCCATACATGGTGAACAATTCGGACAAAAAGGTCGCTACCTGGTGGTTATCGTCGACAATGAGGATCCGCATCTGTTCGTTCTCGTCCTCGAACAGATTGATGCCCCGCTCCCTGGCGAACCTGGCCACCTCGTTGCGATTGAATCGTCTGTGACCGCCCGGGGTCATCTCTGCATCAAGTAACCCCTTCTGCGCCCAGTAGCGTACGGTAACTGGGGAGACCTTCAGCAGTTTGGCGACTTCGTTTGGGGTGAGGTATTCCTTGTCTTGTTTACTCATGCCGCATCCATCTTGTCGTATCAATCACATGTCGATTTCAACTCGCACGAAACCGATAAACCTAGTCTATTATATCGATAAATTCGATATTTTAAGTGTAGATTGATTTGCCACACATGCAAGTAAATTCTTTGTTAAATACCATGTGCTGCGTAGTGGATTGGCTGGCCGTAGGCGGCCTTATTGAAGTCTCACTTTACCGCTGCGATTGAGGCGGAAACTGCCGTCCCCGGTGCGTTTCATGACCAGGGCGAGGTGACGTGTCAGGTCAGCGCCTTTTTCCGTGGGGATGAACCTGGCATTAAGCGTCCAGCGACCCTGTGCATCAAGTTCTGCTGTCGCCTCTCCCTCCAGGCGACCGGAGGTCTCGGTCAGTCGCCCGGCAATACCGCCTTTATCGCGACTGGAAAGCTGAGCCTCTAGTTGTCCCAAATTGACTGTTTGGCCGATATCAATGGCGGCTCCTTGCCACTGGATACGACCGGAGGCACTGGAGGGCATGCCGTCTTCAAACTGGAGGTCCACATCCTCAAATAAAAGTCCTCCCTTGAATTCGGGGATGGCATAGGGGGTGAGCGATTGGACGTAGGCGACGCGCAATTGTCCGTCGAGACCGCGTATGTGCTGCGTGCCGGTAAATCCCTGGGCCACTGACAATTCGAGACGATTTTGTGTATCGGCGTACTCCAGGCCCAGTTGCAGGCGTCCGAGTAATATGGCCCAGGGCTGAAAATGCCATTCGACTCCCTCGAGACTGGCTTGCCGTACCGTAAGGCGGTCGATATGTCCGTTCCAGATGCTGCCGCGAAGACCGGAAACCGTGACCCCAGCCAGGTTGCGGTTAATCAGCCCGCTAAAGAGATTGGCCGGTATCGTCGCCACCAGGGCAAGCAGGTAGATGATGCCTATGATAATGGCGGTCCGTTTGGTGATGCGCATGTTCATGGTCCCAGTATCACCCTCGCGTTAACCAGGCCCGCTTCCACCCGTTCAGCTTCCATGGTCTGCACACGAAGGCCGTGGCGGCCCTCCATCTCTTCAATCCAGCTCGAGAGCGTATCGAAACTGACCTTCTCCAGCCAGACACTCACGTTTTCCTGGCCACTGGGCTCGACCCGTTTCATTTGTGCCGCCAGGCCGAAACGTCTTGCGGTTTCATCGACGCTACCCACCAGGGACTGTGTCGCCAGGGGCTGACGAACCGTGGTGCCGCCCGTTCTCAGCTGGCGAGCCTCCTTCGCTGCCTGCACAATCGCCTGGTGGGTGCTGCGGGTACGTTCCACTATCTCTTCCAGCGCAGCCCGACGCTCCTGCACCGGCTCGATGATCATCATCCAGACCAGCAAGGCGGCAACCAGTCCGACCGCGGCATAGACCAGGGAACGCTCACGAGCACTCAACTGCTGCAGGTATTCCCGTATCATGCTTCACCCCGACTGATCTGGATTCGTGCCTCGACGGCGGAGTCCTGCTTATTTGCCGAGAGTACCTTGACGGCGAATTTACCCTCACTGAGCAAGGCCTGTTCCAGGCGATTGACGGATTGCAGATCGGGCAATTGCAGTTCCACCACAAGCCGCTCATTGCGAAAATTCACCTCCAGCACGGTGGCGGGACTGTTTTGCAGGCCCTTGCCCAGGCTGGTCATAAGCTTTCTGTACAAGCTACTACCGGCCTGCCCCCTGAGTTGGTCCATGACCTGGTTGACCTGATTCAAGGGTTGGCGCACGGTTTTGATCTCAGGAAATCCCTGCTGGATCTCTTCCACAATTTGTCGATCCAGCCAATCCAGCTCATTGACCAGTTTCCAGTAGCCAATCCCGTAATTAAGGACAGCGAGACCCAACAGGCTCAGTGCGAGGATGGCGACATAGCGCCAGGGTCCCAACTGACGATTAAATTCTCGTCTTCGTTTGTAGGCGCCCTGCAGTGGATTGATCAGCGTCTCCGGCTCGAAGTGCTCGATACAAAGCGGTAAAAAGTCCGAGCGATGCTGTTGCCATTGAATCTCGGAGGCTTCGTCGAACATCGACTTGATGCTATCGAGCCTTGACTCCAGCAGCTCCTCGCTGTCGCCATACAGGCAGACATGCCTTGGCGATTCATCCTCGCTACTGAGCGCAGAGATAAGAGCCGATAAGGAATCCCAGTTGCAGACAAAGCCGCTGTTTTGCCCTGTTCGTACTCGAACCGTTTCCTGTTCCAGGTACAAGGACCACTGTCCATCCTGCCACGGCAGACACATGATATCCGGCACTAGCCACATGGGACGCAAGGAGGCCTCTTCGAATGCAGCCTGCCAGGCATCCATGCGTTCACGGGGGATCACCAGTACCGAGATGCGCCCCATGTCGTCACGCTCACCAAGGGCGAAGTGGTAGTGGTCGACCGACTGTAGCAGGTTGTCTTCCAGCAGATAGGGCACGGCCTGTTGCAGACGCGCTTTCGAAGCCCGGGGCACCTCGACCTGGAAGTAGAGAGCTTCATCGGCGGGGACAATGATCACGGTCTGACGATTGCTCGCGAAGGCGCTGACATCGGCCAGGCTACCGCGGTGGCTACTGGCGGCGGGTTGGCCCGAGGTATCCACGACCTGGGCGGTGACCGGCTCCTGGCCGTTGTACTGTATGAAGAGTCGTTCACGCACGATTAATAGCTTCCCTGAGCCCGGTAGTACGTTGTTATAGTGTTGCCGCTTCGCTCAAGCAGGCTATAGAGTAACATATCCGCCTCGCCGAAACGGCCATTGGCCACCACCATAAAGTATTGCGAGGAGACGCCAAAGGCATTCTCTATGGATGGCTGTAGTGCTGTGTTGGTATCCAGCAAGGCATCGAGCTGAGGTACGGCAAACATATCGTTCAAGGTTTCAAAATGCGGTTCGAGCTTGGTCAGGCTGGGCGTATCCCGAGCCTCGATAATGGCCTCGGCGATGCTCTGAGTCATGCCCGGCGCGAGAGTCATGAGAACGGGTTCCGGGGCAAAATTGACGTTTATCTTGGTGGGTGTCTGGCTGGGCAAGGCACAGACGTATGGCCTCAGGGTCGCCATCACCTCGGCGCTGACGCCTTTGACATTCAATAACTCGCTGGCGCTCAACAGGGTTCGATTGGCGATCTGATATGGGGCATCCAGCCTTGCGTAGTACTCGCTCTCGGCCCCGCCCGGAAAGGTGATCTGGTTGTCTACGTCTATCCAGTCGACAACGGCGTCGGCCAGCGTCGCATCCAGCTCCAGCACCAGCAGCAGCTGTTTGAAACGTGCGATCTCAACCGCGTTGCCCTGACCGTTCTCCACCAGGTTATTGAGATTGAAACAGCCCTGCATGTCCCGCACGTAGCCGGAAATGGTGCCGCCCTCCACTTCGTACGGCGGCAGCTCGATGGCCCAGGGTTCGAATCGGTGATCCACATTATTGGTATCCTGGGACAGGACATACTTGGCCAGGCCCTCGGCCCCTTCGGCGAAGAGATAGGCCTGGTTGCGATCGATGACATTGCTTGTGCGTCGAATGTCCACCGACTGCTGCGTCGCCATGGTGGCGACAATGATGGTGATGACGGCTGTGATCAACAACACCGTGATCAGGGCCACTCCCCGATTCGACTGCCCTAGCCTCATGATGCCGCCAACCTGATCAATCGGTGCAGTCGGCCCCAGCCCGGTTTGACGAGGGTAAATTCCACTGCCAGGGGTAGTGGCTCATTAACCTGACCACTGGCGTTGCGCTGGGGCCAGTTGGGCACCCACTTGCCATCCTTGTCCATGAAACGTATTTCCCACTTCTCCACCTCTTCAAACAGGGCCACTTGCTGCGGTGGATCCTCGGCCACCCGGTCCAGGTGGAACCAGCTCTGGCGATAGAGGACCTTGTCATCGAGGGTGTAGCTGACACGTTGCAGGGCACCGCGTGGCTGCCCCAGGGGATTGGACCAGCCGGTACGGGTCAGGCTCAGACGCTGACCACTCAAATCGCTGTATTCGAAGGCCGCCTCGATATCCAGTCCAGACTGGATGGGACGATCCACCGCCTGTTGCAGGTCACGCTCAAGGATCAGGAAGGCGGTCTGCAAGGCCTTGAGCGCCTGCGACTCCTCCTCTCCGGCCTTGCGTTGCAGCACAGCGGAGCTAAGACCGCTGTAAGCCATCAACGACAGCAGGGCGAAGATGGAGATGGCGATAAGCAACTCCAGCAGGGTGAAACCCGATTTCCTTGCTGGGCCCTGCATCACTTCTTCTCCATAAAGCCGACGTAGTCGACGAGCGGGCTGGGGTCATCCTCCTCCAGTCTAACCTCGACATCGATGCGTCGCTGTGCCGGATTTTCGGGAAGGTCACTGACTTTCAGGCGCCAATACCATTCATGATCGGCCAGTTCCATGGTGCCGCGCTTGTCATCCGGCCGGGGGGTGGGTTGTATCAATTGGTATTCGGTGACCAGATTACGCGCCACCCAGCCGGCGATAGTGGTCTGCTTGAGGTAACCGGCGTTTCGGTTGTATTGCACCATGCCGAGAAACAGACTGCTGACAGCGATGGCCAGTACGCCCAGCGCCACCATCACTTCCAGCAGGGTAAAGCCCTTGTCCCGTTTCATAGCACTACCTCGTCCGGATGCAGGATGCGAGTGCGGCCAATGAGGTCGACACTGAGCGAGCGCTGGCTGCCGTCCACCGCCTCGATGGTGAGCTCGAACGGGGTCACCTCGCCACTGGAGAGGATATAGGCCAGGGCCTGTGTCTTCTCATTGCCCTGCCTCGGTGCGCCACCATCCTGGACGTCTACATAGAGTCGCATATCGTCGGGCAAGGTATAGGGCTTGTACTGGCGGTCCCTGTCGAAGGGCACCCATTTGTTCTCTTCGAGTGTCAGGAAGCTATAGCCATCGCGCTCAAAGCGCAGCGCCATTTCCTGACGCTTGAGTACCGCCTCCTCCTGGGCCAGTTCCACCACACCGACGATGCGCCGAATCTCCTGCTCAACCTTGGCCTGCTGATCACCCAGATTGAGCGACATCACCCCGAGGGTGAAGAGGATGCCGATGATCATCAGCACCACCATCAGTTCCAGCAGGGTGAAGCCTCGTTGCTGCACCGAGGTGGCGGGCACCGATCAGCCTTCCAGGTCCCAGTTGCCGATGTCGGCGTTGATGCCGTCACCACCGAGTCGGTTGTCGGCACCCAGGCTGTATATGTCCACATCACCATGGGTGCCGGGCTGGAGATACTGGTAGTCATTGCCCCAGGGGTCCTTGGGCAGCTTGGGCATATAGCCCTTCCAGTTCTTGGGCTCGGGTGAGCCGGAGGGTTTTTCAACCAGCGCCTCCAGGCCCTGCTCGGTGCTGGGGTAATTATAGTTATGCAGCTTGTACATCTGCAGGGCCCCTTCCAGGGTCTTGAGGTCGTGCTTGACCTTGACGATGCGCGCCTCGTCGGGACGGTCCAGTACACGCGGCGCAACAAAGGTGATGAGGATCCCGATGATGATCAACACCACCATGATCTCGATAAGGGAAAAACCGCTTTGATATCTCTTCATTTGTGCAACACTCTTCATCATTCCTGCCTATAAGTATCGTTATTTAACTCCCCACCAGACTGTTCATGTCCAGTATGGGCAAGAGGATGGAGAGGACGATAATCAAGACCATCACTCCCATCAACAAAATCATGACCGGTTCGAAGATGCTGACGAACATCCCCACCGAGGTCTCCATTTCGCGTTCCTGGATCTCCGCCGCCTTGTCCAACATCGCCTCCAGCTTGCCACTGGACTCGCCACTGGCGATGAGGTTTTGCGTCATGGGCGGAAAATAGCCGCTGTGGCGGAGTGCGGCGTGAATACTGCTGCCCTCACGCACGCGCCTGGCCGCCTCCTCCACCGAGCGACGCATGGAGAGATTGCCCATGACACTGGCGGCAATGTTCATACCTTCAACAATGGGCACCCCGCTGCCGTTGAGTATGCTCAATGTCCGTGAGAAACGTGCCGTGTTCACGCCCATTATGACCTTTGAGAGTACCGGCAAACGCAGCAAAAATCTGTGGAAGCGGTGGCGGTTTTCTTCGCTCGATAGCCAGGTAAGCAAGGCCACGATAAAGGCCCCGGCACCGCCTAGCAGCAGCCACCAGTAAGCGAGTAGAAAGTCGCTAATGCCGATGAGACTACGAGTCAATAGTGGCAGGGTCTGGCCCGTGGTCTCAAACACCGTTACCACCTTGGGGACCACATAGGTCATCAAGACCCCCACCACACCCAGCGAGATCAGGATCACCAGGATGGGATACATCAGGCTTTGCGACAGGGTCTGTCGGAAGCGCTGTTGATTCTCGGCGTAGTCCGCCAGTCGTGTCAGGACATTCTCAAGGTGCCCGGAGCGTTCGCCGGCGGCAACGGTGGCCCGGTACATGGTATTAAAGCTCTGCGGAAAGTCGGCCATGGCCTTGGCCAGCGGGTAGCCCTCCAGTACCTTGGCTCGGACACCGAGGATGGTGGCCTTGACGCGGTCCTTGTCGGTTTGTTCGGCCACCGTGGCCAGGGCGCTCTCTACTGGCAGCCCCGAACCCAGCAGGGTTGCCAGCTGGCGCGTGACCATGGCGTGGTCCTTGGCGCCGAGGCTACGCGAACGCAGACCGAGTCCCTTGCGACCGCCCTCGACGGCATGGGTCCGGGCCTGGCGTCCCTCCACCTGTTCAACCGAGAGCGGCATCCAGCCCTTGCCCTTGAGGTGTTGACGGATCTGGCGCGCGGTATCGCCCTCGATGACACCGGAACGCTTACGCCCCTTCTGATCCAGAACCTGATACTGAAAGGCCCCCACCTCAATCCTCCTGCGTGACGCGCAAAACCTCTTCCATGGAGGTCTTGCCGCCCAGCACCAGCTCGATACCCGACTGGCGGATACTCTCGGACTGGGTTCGGGCATGTTGTTCCATCGCCTGCTCGCCGGCCTCATCGTGGATCAAGGTGCGCATGGGATCATCCACCTCCACCAGTTCGTAGAGGCCGATACGCCCCGCGTAGCCGGTCTGGTTGCATTGCTCACAGCCCACATGACGGTAAAGTGTCGGTGGCTGGGTTGGATCGACCCCCAGCGTCTCGCACTCGGTGGCCGTTGCCGTATGGGCCTCCTTGCAGTGTTCGCAGAGCCGTCGCACCAGGCGCTGCGCCATCACACCGATGAGGGACGAGGCCAGCAGGTAGGGCTCGATGCCCATGTCGCGCAGACGGGTGACGGCGCCGACGGCGGTATTGGTATGCAGGGTCGAGAGTACCAGGTGGCCGGTCAAGCTGGCCTGTACCGCGATCTCGGCGGTTTCCAGGTCACGGATTTCGCCGACCATTACTACATCCGGGTCCTGACGCAGTATGGCTCGCAGGCCGCGGGCGAATGACATGTCTACCTTGGCGTTTACCTGGGTCTGGCCGATCCCCTCCAGGTAGTACTCGATGGGGTCTTCGACGGTCAGGATATTGCGGCTGATTTCGTTGAGCCGAGTCAACATCGCATAGAGTGTGGTGGTCTTGCCCGAACCGGTCGGGCCGGTCACGAGGATAATGCCATGCGGCCGCGCGATGAGGTGTTCCATGCGCGCCCGAGTCTCCTCGCTGGTGCCCAGATTCTCCAGCGTCAGACGTCCGGCTTGCTTGTCTAGGATTCGCATCACCACGCGTTCTCCATAGCTGCTGGGCAGGGTGGAGACACGCACATCCACGGCACGCCCGGCGATGCGCAGGGCAATACGGCCATCCTGTGGAACCCGTTTTTCGGCAATATCGAGCTTGGCCATGACCTTGATACGCGAGACCAGCAAGGGACCCAGCACACGCTTGGGTTGCAGCACCTCGCTCAGCACGCCGTCGATACGAAAGCGCACGCGCAGACGGCTTTCATAGGGTTCGATATGGATGTCCGAGGCCTCGGCCTTGATCGCCTCGGTGAGAACCGCGTTAATGAGGCGGATGATGGGTGCATCGTCCTCGCTCTCCAGCAGGTCCTCGGGCTCTTCCAATTGCTGGGCGATACTGGAGAGGTCGCCGGTTTCGTCCAGCTCACCCATCTCCTCCATGGATTCGCGGCTTCCGCTCTCGTACTGGGCCTGCAGTGTTGCCTCGAAGCCCTCCCGTCCAAGACGTTCCAGCTCTATCGGCCGCTCGAAATAGCGACGTAATTCGACCGCTATTTGCGGTTCGATTCGGTCGCGGTATCCGATACGCACGCGCTCATCATCCAGCTGCAGGACCATGACGCCATGACGGCGGGCAAAGGAGAAGGGAATGGACTGAGGCGACTCGTGCTCGTCCAGTGCCTCGATGGCCTCACCAACGGGCAGGTTCTCATCCATTATCGTCGCCATCGGCGGACGTTCCCTTCTGCTGTTGATTTCTCATGTAGTCTTCAAAGGTGGGCGGCAGGCTCAGGTATTTGTCCAGGTCCTCCAGCACCGGGGCCTCGCTGCGTGACAGGAGGCTGTTCATCTCCTCACGCGCGGCGAACTGCTGCAGGCGGATATAGTTATATTTCTCGCTGCTGGCCAATGTGCTCTGCAGGCTGTTACGCAAAATGGTGGGCTTTAAAAAGATCATCAGGTTGCGCTTTTGCTTGGTGCTCTGTTTGTACTTGAAGAGCCAGCCCACCACCGGGATGCTGCCGAGGATCGGTACCCTCTGTTCGGTCTCCTGGATCTGATCATCGATCAGTCCTCCCAGTACCAGCAACTTTCCGTCCTCCACCAGCACACTGGTCTTGAGCGCACGGTTGGTGGTGGCGGGACCGTAGTCGCCCTCGCTGCCTGGGATCACGCTGGAGATCTCCTGTTCGATATCCATGCGCACGGCGCTGCCCTCGTTAATCTGCGGTGTTACTTTCAGGGTCAGGCCTACCTGTTCGCGGTTGACCGTAGTGAAGGGATTGGTGGGCGTGTTGCTGCCGGTTCCGGTAAAGCTGCCGGTGACGAAGGGGCGCTCCTCGCCCACGGTAATCTCCGCCTCCTGATTGTCCAGAGTCAAGATACTGGGGGTAGAAAGGACATTAACCCCCGAGTCGCCCGAGAAGGCCTGCAGGATACCGGCGATGTCGCTGCCGCCGCTTCCGACACTGCCCAGCGCCAGATTAAGGCCATTGCCGACATCGGGGATCCCCGTGGCCACACCGCTGGCGAGACTGGCAATACTGTTGCCCGCACTAAAATTGATGACCCCGGTCGGTGAGCCGGAACCGTTGCTGACGCCGTCGAACAGCCATTGCACGCCGAGCTGACGTACCTTGTCATCGGAAATCTCGGCGATAATCGCCTCCACCATGACCTGTGCCCGGGGCACGTCGAGCTTGGAGACCACCGCCCTGAGCGTGCGTAGCTGTTCCGGCGGCGCGGTGATAACAAGCGAGTTGGTGCCGGCATCGGCCTGGATGCTGACCCTGTCCGATGAACTCGCTGCGGGCTTGGCCTTTTCCGCCACCTTATTCTCGGCCTCGCTCACGCCGGTAAGCACCTTGGTAAGGTCCTCGGCCTTGGCGTAGCGCAGGTAGAGCACGTGTGTGTTGCCGGTCTCGATGCCAAGGGGTTTGTCGAGGTGATCAATCAGCTGACGAATCCGACTTCGCCAGGCGGTGTCCCCTGCCAGGAGTATGCTGTTGGTGCGCTCATCGGCGATGAAGGTCGGCGCATCGGCCTTGGCCGCGCCGGCGGCCTGTCCCTTTTCCATGGTGGTGAGGATGCGTACCACCTCGCCCGCCGAGGCGTGCTCCAGCTGAACCACTTCGGCCTCGGCCAGGCTGGGTTGATCGATACTCTCGATGATCTTCTCCAGGCGCAGGACGTTATCGGCGCGATCGGAAATGATCAGCGAATTGGTGGGCTGGTAGGCCGCCATGTGCGCCTGTTGTGGTAGCAACGGGCGCAGGATGGGCACCAGTTGCGTGGCCGGCACATTGTCGACATGAAAGACCCGGGTCACGATTTCACTCGAGGCACGTGTACTACCCTCGGTGATGGTTTTCACCGGCCCCTGCTTGGCATTGGCCGATGGGATGATTTGGTAGACGTTGCCCGAGGGGACGGCGGAAAAACCGTGTACCTCGAGCACGGTCAGGAAGACCTGGTAAATCTCATCGGCATTCATACTGCGCGAAGAGATAATGGTGACCTTGCCCTTGACCCGGGGATCGATAACGAAGTTCTTGCCCGTGACGTTGGAGACCGCCTCGATGACCTCATGGATGTCGGTGCCCTTGAAATAGAGCGTGGCCTTGCTCTGGGCCTGGGCGATGGCGCCAAACAGCAGTCCCGCGCACAGGCCGAGTATGCTTGCCGTACGTGAGAGCCTTGTTGTTATTGTCATAGTGGTCATATTGTTCATCTTATACGTTTTACTGCCAGGGCAGGGTCAGGGACATCGTCTGGCCCTGTCGCTCCACCTCGATGTTCAATTCCTGCATTGTCGGCAATTGTCCATACAGGGCCATGGCACTGGATGGGTCGCTGAGCGGCATGCCGTTGACGCCGGTGACGATATCACCCGGCTTCAAGCCAAGCCGATTGAAGGCATCTTTCTCGCTGCCGGGAAACAGACGGTAGCCGATGATCTTGCCATTGCGCCGGACCGGGCGCTGTCGAATGGCGCCGGCCAGGTCATTGGGCGAGGTCAGCAACTTGTTTTTGTACTGCAACACCTCCTCGCGGGTGACATCGGGTCGAATCAAGTCCTTGCCCGACGCAGGCTCAGTCGACACTGGTTCGTCCGCCTGCATCACGATACTACTGACCTTCTTGGGCATGCGCAGCGTTTCAAAACGTCCATTGCGTTGCAGGATCACACGGTCGTCGTAGATCTCCTTGAGCACCGCGCCACCGGGCACGGCCTCATCCAGGCGATAGCTCTTCTCGTTCCCGCCGGCGGTACCGATAAAGGCGCGCGCGATGAGTTTGCTGTCTGAGGCAATCACGCCATTTAAGACCAGGTTAAGGCGGGTTTCGGGGGCATCGATGGGCCCCTGGGAGGCCGACTGCGCGGAACCAAACAGGTGCAACTGCGACAGGGACGACTGCTTCGGCGTTTGCGGACTGATTATGCTAGGCGTACTGCCCGCCACGGGTGAGGGGGTATAGACGGGGGGCTGGAATACAGACACCAGATTCCAGGTGGTGCTGGCCGCACTGAAGGCGATGACGATCATCAAGGCCATACCGGTCCACTGGGCCAGCTTCTCCTGCTCCAGGCCCTGAACCGACTGCAATAGCTGTTGTCCGATCTGTTTCAAAGACACTGTATCCTGCTCGCTCCGGCCTCAACCGCTGTCATCCATGAGGCCCCACATTATTGCAAATATTCTTTTTTACACAAATAGATATTTCAAAGTGTTATCATGCTTTCTCACATATGCTTATCGGCCCCTGAGCCCTTTTTTTGACCTATCCCGACATGACTCCGGATCAATACTGCCAAGATAAGACCATCAAGAGCGGCTCCAGTTTCTATTTCAGTTATCTGTTCCTGCCCGAGTCGCAACGTCGCGCCATGTATGCCCTCTACGCCTTTTGCCGCGAGGTGGACGACGTCGTGGATGAATGTCGTGACCCCGCAATCGCCCGCGTCAAGCTGCAGTGGTGGCGCGACGAGGTGGCGAGAATCTATGCCAACAGCCCGCAACACCCCGTCGGTCAGGCCCTTAACACGGTTCTCGCGCACTTTGACCTGCCACAGGAATACTTTCTGGAGATCATCGACGGCATGGAGATGGATCTGCACCAGAATCGTTACCGGAATTTCAGCGATCTGGGACTCTATTGTTACCGTGTCGCCGGGGTCGTCGGCCTGCTCTCTACAGAAATTTTTGGGTACGAGGACCGCCGAACCCCCAGATATGCCACCGACCTCGGCCTGGCCTTTCAGCTCACCAATATCCTGAGAGACGTACGCGAAGATGCGCTGCGTGATCGCATCTATCTGCCACTGGACGAGCTGCAACGTTTTGGCGTCAGCGAGTCAGACATCCTCACCAGCCAGGAAAACGACAATACCCGCGCCCTGTTCGCCTTCCAGGCCGAACGAGCCCTGCAATACTACGACTCGGCGATGGAGAAACTGCCCGAGTCGGAACGTTATAACCAGCGCAGCGCCCTGATTATGGCCGGCATTTACCGCCAGACCCTGAATCGCATCATGGAACTGGACTACCCGATATTCAGCAGACGGGTCTCCCTGCCGCCCTGGAACAAGTTGTGGCTGGCCTGGCGTACCGCACGTCGGGAACAGTCTCGTCTCAACCGTTCAGGCAAGCGCGGGTGACCCACTCCCCGCACGTGGTCGTGATCGGCGCCGGCTGGGCCGGACTGTCGGCGGCGGCCGAGCTCTGTGAGCGGCAAATCAAGCTTAGCGTGTTGGAGGCCTCATCCTTCCTGGGAGGACGGGCGCGTGGTATCCGCTTCGGCGACGACCGCGTCGATAACGGACAACACCTGCTCATCGGCGCCTACCACGAGGTCTTGCGACAATTGACACGAGCCGGGGTTGACCCGGATTCCAGCTTTGAGCGCATTCCCCTAAAGCTGGTCATGCGATCGGCAACATCGTCAGGCCTGTCCCTGTCTCTGCCTCGTTGGCTGCCCGCCCCCCTGCACCTGTTGTGGTCACTGCTAAATGCACAAGGACTCGGCCTCGCCGAGCGATTGTCGGCCCTGCGCTTTGCCATCGGTCTTGGCCTGCGGGGCTTTCGCTTGCAGCGCGACCTGCCGCTGGCCGAACTCCTGGCTCGCTCTGGCCAGCTAGAGTCCGTGGTGGATAAGCTGTGGGCCCCCCTCTGCCTCGCCACCCTCAATACCCCCATCACAGAGGCCTCGTCACAACTCTTTCTTAATGTCCTGCGTGATAGTTTCAGTCGGAGGCGTGGCGACTCGGAGCTGTTGCTGCCCCGTGGCGACCTGGGGGCCGTTTTCCCTGAGCCGCTGGCCGACTACATCAAGGCACGAGGTGGCGAGATCAGGACAGGCGCAAGGGTAACGGCTCTGCACATCGTCTCTGGACGTATCCAGGGGGTCCAGCTCGGCGAAGAGAGGCTCGACTGCGACGCCGTAATCCTCGCCACGGCGCCACAAGGGGCAAACAAACTGCTTTCGCCAATCCCCTCTCTGGCGCAACTCGCGGGACAACTGGACGCCCTGGACGCCTCTCCGATCACGACTGTCTATTTGCGCTATGCCAACGACGTCGACCTCGATCCGCCCTTGCAGGGCGTACTCCAGGCGCACTCACAGTGGGTCATGTCCCGACGCAGCAGCGCTCAGCCCAAGCTGCTGTCGGTAGTCATCAGCGGTGACGGCCCGCATATGGCCCTGTCGCGAGAGCATCTTGCCGACACCGTCAGGGCTGAATTATCGGCCATCCATCCACATCTGGAGCGGTCCATAGAGTGCCTTGTGATCCGTGAAAAGCAGGCAACCTTCCTCGCCACCCCCGACGCCACGGCGCTCAGACCCGGCCATATAACCCCGGTCGAGGGCCTCTACCTGTCCGGTGACTACACTCACGGCCCCTACCCGGCGACGCTCGAAGGGGCAGTGAGAAGTGGGGTACAATGCGCGCGCCTGTTGCTGAGGCAGGTGTCTAATGAATAATGAGGATGTTCCAAGCATGAGAGAGTACCAAGCCCCGGCGGATCTACTGAAACAACGCGTGATCCTGATCACCGGCGCTGGCGACGGCATAGGCCGCGCGGCGGCCTTGAGCTTCGCCCGCCATGGCGCCACCGTGATCCTGTTGGGCAAGACTGTGCGCAAGCTGGAACAGGTCTATGATGAGATCGTGGACGCTGGCGGCCCTCAGCCGGCCATCTATCCCATGAACCTTGAAGGCGCCACCGCCACCGACTACCAGGAGTTGGCCAGAAACATAGAGGCCCAGCTTGGCCGGCTCGACGGCATCCTCCATAACGCGGCCTTCCTCGGCTCTCTGACACCATTGGAGTTGTACGACATGGAGTTGTGGACACGTGTCATGCAGATCAACCTGCACGCCGCCTACCTGCTAACCCGCGCCTGCCTGCCACTGCTCAAGCAGGCCGAAGACGCCTCGGTGCTGTTTACCAGTTCCGAGGTCGGACGCCAGGGCGAGGCCTACTGGGGCGCCTACGCCATCTCCAACGCGGCGGTGGAGAACATGATGCAAATCTTCGCCGACGAAATGGAGACCAACACCCACATTCGTTTCAACAGCATCGATCCAGGCGCGGTGGCCACCGCCATGCGTCGACGTGCCTTTCCCGGTGAGGACCCCAACACACTGCCCGCACCCGATACTATCATGCCGGTCTATCTATACCTCATGGGCCCGGACAGCCAAGATACCAACGGCCAGTCCATTTCCGCTCAATCGCCCTCGCCGGCAAGGGATTGCCGCTAAGGCGATGCCCGACTGAATTATAAAATTCATATAATTCAAAGTATTAGAAGATAAATTTTCTGTGGCATGTTAATTGCTGTCATGTTGTAAGTCGACACAACAAGGCACAGCCATGGTCAAGACAAGCACGGTATACATCGAGAGCCCGTCCCAGTTTCCCGAGCAGAGTGACAGCAAGGGCATGCCCTCGTATATCCGCCAACTGCCCGAGGCGATGCGTCCGCAGGCCTTGCAGCTCCTGGCCGTGCTGCATACCAATCTCGACATCGAGCGTCTCTTAAGCGACTTTTCTCGCGAGATACGCCCCGCCGTCCCCCACCAGTCACTGAGCATAGATTGTCCCGATTGCCATATCCCGGTCTCACTCGATGCCGGAGAATTACGCCACAGTCTGCATGTGCTGATCGACGGTGAGTATCTCTGCGATCTGAAACTCTATGGTTCACGTCGCCTCAACATCGCCGAGATGTGGCAGCTGGAGTTGTGGTTGAGTGTACTCGCCTATCCGCTGCGCAACGCCCTACAACTCCAGCGCATGCGCACGCAGGTGTTCCGTGATCCCCTAACCGGCGTGCAAAACCGTATCGCCATGGATCAGGCCCTGGCACGCGAGGTCGCTGCTGCCCATCGCCACCACAGCGATCTGTCGCTGCTGGTAATTGATATCGACTATTTCAAATCCGTTAACGACAACTTTGGACACAGCATCGGTGACATGGCACTTAAGACAACGTCGCAGCGCATACAATCCTGCCTGCGCGACAGCGATCAGATTTTCCGTTATGGTGGAGAGGAATTCGTTGTCCTGTTGTCACACACCGGGACCCTCGGCGCGCACAAGCTGGCGGAGCGTATTCGCCGAGAAATGGCAGGCAATGATCAAATAATCGGCGACTTACGCTTTCCAATCACTGTCAGCATCGGTGTCGCCGAGCTGGTACATAGCGATAGCGTCGACAGTTTGTTTAACAAGGCCGATCTGGCCCTCTATCAGGCCAAGGAGAGCGGGCGTAATAGAGTCTGCTGTCATCGCCTCAAACCGCAAAATGGTGCCGCTTGCCAGGTCTCCGAGACAGTACCGTTTATCATCAAGGCGCTCTAGGCGCTAAACGTAAGGAAAACCTTTGTCACGTCATAACCAACAATCCATCGCCCTGGGCCTGATATTCGCCCTGTTCCTGATCCCCCTGTCGCTGAAGGCAGAGACCATTACCGATCCCAATAATCTGGAAGAAGGTTCACGCAGTTACAACTACCTGTTCTCGCAACAGGCGCACAAGGCCCTATTCGAGGTTGGGCTGTACTGGGACAAGCAACTGGGCCTGGAGCAGAATTGCGAAAGCAAGTACGACGTCACACCCACCTTCCTACGCATCCATTCCCCCATCGTCTATCCGGAAGGGGCCACCCACCCCACTTCTGGGATCTGGCAATACACATACCAGCTCAAGCGTTGCGGCAGTAACAAGACCTACAACGCTATCTTTATGAGCCAGGACGGACAGATCCCCAAGGTCAAACCCTACTTTCCCGGCCACACCCTGGCCTCGGCCAAGCTGATTAACGATGCCCTGCAATCGGCCTATGCCGCAGCCGGGACCCAGTTTCAAAACAAGGAATGTGCGAAGGTCTTCATCACCGACATGGAAGTCAGCAAACCGCCTCATGATGAGATCAACAGCGGTCGCCGGACAGAAAATGTGTGGAACGAGACCTGGTCATTCAGCGGTTGTGGCGAAACCGCAAAAGTGGACATGCGCTTTGTCCCCGATGCCAAAGGCGGCACCAGTTTCGAGGCGCGTCCGCAACAATAAATTCACAGATACGGCTATGGCGTCGGGTCGGGATTGGCAGTACATTACGCCGATCTCGTTTTCAGGCGTCCAGCCATGTCCACACCCGTTAGTCAGCTACACTGCAGCAGCTACTGCCTGGCCAAGCATTTCGATTTCGAAAGCCTAAAGCACGATTTCAGCAAACGCTATCGAACGACACTCTATCGCGATGTTCTGTATATCGATTACGAAGGCGATGCCTTTGTCTTCGAGTTTGGTGTCGTCGTGCTTTGGAACCTCGACCACGATAGCGAGTCTCGCTTGCTCGATGCACTTGAACCCTTTCGAGTCCAACCCCTGGAATATACCCTGGGCGATGACTTTAGCTATCGGGTGCATGCCGGCAAAAATCATATCGCCCAGGATCATATCGAACTTAAGGACGCCGACACCATGAGTCTGCTGGCGGTGTCATATGGTATTGCCCAGTCGGTAGAGCTAAACGAGCTGGAAAACTCCGCCGAGCAGACCATCGCCGACACCGCCAGCATCCCTCGCAACATTGCGCGCAGCGGCAACTCAAAACTGCGCAGCCGTGATATCGCCAAGATGCGCGGCCGTCTGTTCCTGGTACAGAGCGACATCAACCTCCACCATGCCCTGATGGAGACACCCGACTTCTTCTGGGAATACCCGGAGCTGGAAGAGCTCTACCTGATGACGGCCAAGTACCTGGAAGTGCGCAATCGAACCGAGATCCTGAACAAGAAGCTGAGCGTCATTCATGACATCTTTGATATGCTCTCGGACGAACAAAAGCACAAACACTCTTCGATCCTGGAGTGGATCATTATCTGGTTGATAGCGTTTGAGATCGTGGTGTTTCTGTTTCACGATATGTTTGGATTGGTTTAGTCAACAGGAGGTTGAGCTCAAATACTGCTCGATAAATTCGAAGGTTTGATATCCGGTATTTCCTCTTGTGGTTATCAAATACGTCGCTTGCTATGTGAACCCAACGTTAAGAAACCATAGAAGAAATAAAATGAAACCAGTAATCTTAAGATATTTTGAAATAGAAAACACATACCAAATTTTATTGCCAATCACTTCCTTTCCTTCAGGGCTTAATACAAACTTATTAAACCTTATTACAATATCTACCTCAAACGAACTCTTTAACCCTCTATCAAAGTAGCTCCCTTTTTCTCCGCCTAATATTTGTTCATATTTTTCTGGCACTCGTTGTTTAATGATTTCCCTTGCAGTATTTCTGACAAAGATACGAACAAATACCCCTAGAAAAATAGATATTATCGCCAATATTAATAATTCGTTAACACAGCCAACCAAAATATCCATTTAAAATATCACTACTTAATATACGAACACTCTCTACCACACTAAGACCAACCCAAATAAATATGCATCATCATCAGCGTCAACACCAATATAAAACAACCCAACAAAAACAGATATAATGTTTTCTCAATCGATGAAATTACTGTACAACCGTTAAATACAATTGCTTTTTTCAGATTCCACTGAAACTTTATGTCACTCGGCAGATAATACCCCCTTTCAATCCATGTAACTTCGTCTTTTGTTAGAACCCTATACTCATCAGGTTGCCCTCTAAGCCGCCTAAGAACGATCCAATCTATATACATCATGCCAGACCAAGTTACTAACAAAGAAACGACCAAATATCCAAAAGACATATCAAACCACGCCACTCAAGCACAAAATCAATCAACTAGTTCCAGCCAAATAAGAAATGTATCAGACTCTGAAGTTCTATTCTAAGGGAAGGCTTTATTCAAGATAAAGACAGACTTTCTTCAAGCAACAATCATCACACGATGGCTTCATTTTGCAAATATCCTTGGCATGCATCACGATGAGTGCGTGGTACTCATTAAATAACTGCACCTTATCCCGGTTTCTCGCCAACCCCTTTTCGAAGAACTCCCGTAACTCCTCGTAGCCCTCATCACCCGTGATGTAGTCCAGGCGCGAAAAGATCCGCCGGGTGTAGGCGTCGATGACAAACACCGGTCGCGCGAAGGCATAAAGCATGATGTCGTCGGCGGTCTCCGGGCCCACGCCATTCACCGAGAGCAGCCCCTCGCGCAGCTCATTGGTCTCCCATTGCGAAAGCTGGGGATACTCGCCCTGCTCGATATACCACTGGCAGAAGTTACGCAGGCGTCTGGCCTTGATATTGAAGTAACCGGAGGGTCGAATCCACTGCGCCAGTTGTTCGTGAGGGACCTCGACGATGGCATGGGGACTCAGGGCATCGTACAACTTGAGGTTGTAGATGGCCTTCTCGACATTGGTCCAGGCGGTATTCTGGGTGAGGACGGCGCCCACCATGACCTCGAAGGGGGTATCACCGGGCCACCAGTGTTGCGGCCCATAGTGTTTGTATAGCCGGTCATAGACCTGCTTGAGGCTCATCGCTTGGGCTTGACTCGACGTGACTTGCGCGGCACCTTGGCCTCTCGCGGCTTCTGCACGGTCTTAACCTGTTTGGCCTTATCGTCCATACCCAGATTGAACAGCAGTTGCTTGAGCTCCTTGCCCTCCACCTCGCGCCAACGGCCGTGGGGCAGGTTGCGCGGCAGCACCACGGGGCCGAAGCGAACCCGAATGAGGCGGCTCACCACGATATCCTGCGACTCCCACATGCGCCGAACCTCGCGGTTGCGCCCCTCCTTGATCACCACGTGGTACCAATGGTTGACGCCCTCGCCGCCGGCATCGACGATGCGTTCGAACTTGGCCGGTCCATCCTCCAGCTCGATCCCACTGCGCAGGCTGTCGAGCATGGCGTCGTGCACCTGGCCCTTGACGCGCACGGCGTACTCGCGCTCGAACTCCTGCGAGGGGTGCATGAGACGATTGGCGACCTCGCCGTCGTTTGTGATCAGCATCAGGCCGGAGGTGTTGAAGTCGAGACGACCGACCGCGACCCAGCGATCGTTACGCAGCTTGGGCAGGTGGTCAAAGATGGTAGGACGGCCTTCCGGATCGTTACGGGAGCAGATCTCACCGCTGGGCTTGTGATAGATCAGCATGCGCAGGCGCGAGGGCTGGATGGCCTGTTGCCTGAGCAGGCTGCCGTCGACGCGAACCTTGTCGTTCTCCTCCACCCGCATGCCGAGGTGGGCGCGCTCACCGTTGACGCTCACGCGGCCCGCGTCAATCCAGGTCTCCATCTCCCGACGGGAACCCAGTCCGGCCCGGGCCAGGACCTTTTGCAGTTTTTCGCTCATGATTGGCGCCCTTGCTCCTCTGGCGATTGTGCATCGCCGGCGAGGTCGGACTCCAGTTCACGTTCTTCCTGGGCCAGCTCGGCCTCCTCTTCAGATTCAGGTGCCGCATCGGTGCGGCCGTGGATGTTGTCGCGCAGGGCCAGGTTGAGGGCATCGATGGCCTTGAGATCCTCATCACTCAGGAACTCTTCCTCATCTTCTACGGTCTCGTCGACTTCCGCCGCAGATTCATCAGGCATGGCCTCACCGATTACAGTTTCCTGCTGTTCGACAGGCTCGAACGGCTCTGCGACCGGAG
>JABURT010000214.1 GCA_014762495.1 Gammaproteobacteria bacterium
AGGCGGCCTTGGGCCATGCGGCCAGTACCTGGGCAGGGGTCAGCAGGCCAGCGCCAGCGGCCACGGCCACGGTGCTTCCAGCCAGGGTGCCTTTCAGAAAGCTTCTGCGTTTCATGGATAATCTCCTAATTCTTCCCGCGTTACAGTGTGTAGATGAACTCTACAACATCGTCGATTTCACTTTCGGACATGATTTTGTGCTTACCGAAAGGAGGCATCATTGAGTTGGGATTTTTGACCGTGGCATCCCAGATCTGGGCACGCAGCTTGGCCTTGTCAGGGAAACGGGCCTTCATGGCCACCAGGGGCGGTCCGATGTTACCGGGCAGGTCACCGCCTGCGATCATGTGGCAAGCCAGGCAGTTGCCCTTCTTGCGGTCGAAGGCGACTTTTTTGCCTGTTTCGGCGCTGGCAGCAGTAGCGGTGGCAGGCATGACCAGGGTCATGGCACCCATAACTGCGGCGACTGCGCTTGCGGCGAGAATTGTACGCGTGGGCTTACGCATCGCTTCCTCCTAGATTTGAGTTGTTGTGTTTATTTCGGCTGATATACAAACAGCCATATTATTAAGTTTGGTTTTGACACCTAAATGGGATGACGAATCACCCCAGATAAGGTCCATAGAATACAGCATGGCTGTAGTGTTGCAAGTCTGTTTATACAATTTAGTACATTAGAAAACGTTTATACGTATTCTGCGCCATTATTGTGCGATTACTGATTAATTGCCTTCTTTATCAATGAAATACATGACATGATATTGTAACTTCGGTCACCATGAAGGGCGCTTTTATTCCGATACTATATTAAGTAATTGATCATTGAAGTTGTGTATTTTGCAAGTAATCATGGTGTCGGCAACTGTGCGAGCAATTGAATATGCTGTTGTAACATCTGGTAACGTGCCTCAAGTTCTTCTTTTTCATAAAAGCCCGGGTTTGTTTCCTGAAGTGCTATCTCAACTTGTCTGAGTGCCGCATGAGGGTTGCCGATGTTGAAATAATAATCGGCCAGATATCGATGAGATGCGGATCGATTGCCCAGTTTCATCTCGCTGTCGGCGAGTAATCGTAAAATCTGCGGGTGATCCGGGGCATGACGGCGACTTGCCTGGCGAAGGGTGTGCTTGGCTTCATCGGCTCTGTTGTGTTGTAACAAGAGTTCGGCATGGGCCAGGTGGATGGAAATCTGCGAGGGATAAAGGGCGTGAAGTTCCTCATATATCTCGATAGCCTTGTCTGGCCGCTGATTCTTGCCAGCAATTCGAGCCTTCAGTAGCAAGAGTGATGGTTGATTGGCTCGCCTTGCCAGGCCTTCTTCCACATGGGTCATCGCAGTCTGGTATCGGCCCTTTGCAAAAGCCTCAAGCGCCTGGGAATACTCCTGGGTCAACGCCTTTTTCTCTGGGCCCTGGTAACGTCCTTTGTCCACGTCGGACAGGGCCGCCAGCTTGTGCCACATTAATTCGTAATCGTAGCCAGGTTCGGGACTACCACCTTCCAGATCCTGGGCGCGGCTGCGGGCATCACTGATTCGGTTCGTGGTAACCGGATGCGTCCTCAGATATTCCGGGGCTGCGGATTCATTGTAGCGATTTGCCTGCTGCAGACGTTCGAAGAAGCTGGCCATGGCCCGTGGGTTATAGCCACTTTTTGTCAACAGGTCGATACCCAACCAATCGGCCTCTCTTTCATTGCCGCGAGAAAATGAAAGCTGCGAGGCCAAGGAATTGGCCATACCACCCATGAGGAGGGCGGCACTGGCATTGCTATCCTGGCTGCCGATCGCCAGGGCAGCGATGACCGCTGCAGCGAGCAGAGCATTTTGTTGCTTGGAAAATTCATAACCACGTGAGTAGTGACGTTGTGTGATATGCGCAATTTCGTGCGCCAATACAGAGGCGAGCTCATCCTCGGTCCGGCTGGTTAGGAACAAACCTATATGTATGCCAATGTAGCCGGCGGGTAACGCAAAGGCATTGACTTCCATGTCCTTAATGATAAAAAAATGAAAACCGTCGCCCTGCCATTCACTGTTGCGACTGATGCGATGCCCGAGGCTTTGTATGTATTCGGAGAGTTCCGGATCATCGAGAATGAGGTCTGCATGGCGTAAATTTCGCATAACCTGTTCTGCGATCTTACGTTCGTGCGCACGCGTCACCAGACTGGTATCAGACTGCCCCAGGTCGGGAAGTTCTGTCTGGCCATAGGCCATCGGTATAGTAGCCGGCATAAGAATAAAGTAGAGCAGTAGACTCGCGCGGAAGAGGTATGAGGCAGACAATGCGCGTCTTCTCCTGCCCTGAGAGAGGGCGTTCGAGAAAGTCATTATCTGTCTGGAATGAATACTGGGGGCTTGCAGAAACATTAGGGGCCGTAGCGTGGTCGATTAGATCACTACCTTACCGCTATCATTGATTGAATTACCAGTATCCGAAATGCTTTCTGACAAGTTCGAGATATCTATAACCAACAGACTATATCAGGCCTTTTGAATCTGAAATATACTTAATGGATGACATAGGACACAGACCTCGGTGAGCATGAATACAATTGAAGAAATTGATGTCAATCAGCTGCTTAGGCTTAGGGAGAGTGGCCAAAGCCATGATTTGATAGACATTAGAATGCCAGGCGAAGTGATGCAGGGGCTTATCCCCGGTGCTCGACATATCGCGATGAAACACTTGCCAGCCGCGATGGAGGAATTGCGACAGAGCGACAGGGTGATTCTCTACTGCCGTAGCGGCTCTCGCTCGGCCCATGCCTGCGCAGCCCTGATGGCGCAGGGCCTGGACAATGTTTTTAATTTGCGTGGAGGCATCCTTGCCTGGGCCCAGAGTGGCCAGCCCCTGGCGGAGAATTAGCGGAAATACGGTTTTCTAGCCGGTGGGGGATGCTTGCACACCCAAATTAATTGGCTTATAAAGTACCCTTTCCAGCATAAGTGTTTGGTTTAATTCTAAACGACATGGTTTCGGGGCCGCCGTTTGAGTACGGTGGCTGCAATCTTTACCAAGATGACAATAGGAGTAATATCACATGGCTGACTTCGATCAAGAGTTGGATGCATCCGGACTGAACTGCCCCCTGCCTATTCTGCGTGCCAAAAAGACACTGGCCGGTATGGAAGGTGGTCAGGTACTGCATATCATTGCAACCGATCCCGGTGCCATCAAGGATTTCGAAGCTTTTTCCAAGCAAACCGGTAATGAGCTGATGGAATCCAAGGAAGAAGGCGGTAAGTTCTACTTCCTGATTAAAAAATCCTAAAGCGCGCATAAGAACGCTTGGATAGCTGGATTCACACCATTAAGGGTGCTGAATCAACGAGGAGGTTAATACAATGACAGATAAAAAATTAGCAATTATTGCAACCAAGGGTAGTCTGGATTGGGCCTATCCGCCATTCATCCTGGCTTCAACCGCGGCCGCACTGGGTTATGAAGTTGAAATCTTTTTCACCTTTTATGGCCTGAAGCTGCTGGAAAAGAAGATGGATGTACAGGTTACCTCAATCGGTAATCCTGGTATGCCGATGCCAATGCCGATGCCCGTTTTGCTGCAGACCTTACCGGGTATGCAGGGCATGATGACTGCCATGATGAAGGCCAAGATGAAGAAAAAGGGCGTTGCCAGTCTCGAGGATCTGCGTTCACTGTGTGTGGAAGCTGATGTGAAGATGATTGCATGCCAGATGACGGTGGATCTGTTCGATATGGATTCTTCCGACTTTATCGATGGTGTTGAACTGGGCGGTGCCGCAACACTGTTCGAATTTGCCGGTGATGCAGATATTACCCTGTTCATCTAACATCTTTAGTAATGCGTGTGTCGAAAAACCCCGGATACTTTTCGGGGTTTTTTTTCGCCCCCTTGCTGCGAATACATGTTTGGGAGGGTATTAATAGAGTGATATTATTCATACACGCATGATTCCGAAAAGGTAATGTTAAGGGCATAAACATGGCTTCTGTGAACGGCTGTAATATCCCGGAAGATCTCTTCTATAATGTCGACTCCAATGTGTGGGCAAGCATTGATAATTCTGGTGTTGTCACAGTTGGAATGACTTCTTATGCATGCTCTCTGTCTGGACAAATAGTTTCGTACACAGCGAAAAAGCCCGGTAAGGCTGTGAAGCGAGACAAATCATGTGCAACAGTCGAGTCTGGAAAATGGGTGGGACCTGTCAAGGCCCCGGTGGCGGGAGAAATCATTGCCACCAACCCCTTATTGGATGCACAACCAGAGATAATTAACGAAGACCCCTACGGCGAAGGTTGGATAGTCAAGATAAAAGCTTCAGACTGGGATTCGGATTCACAGAGCCTGGTAAGTGGTCCTGGTGCATTAAAATTATTCGATGAAAAAATGTCCGCCGACGGTTTCGGTGGCTGTTAGTTTGAAAAGGTACTAACAGAACAGGTAAGGCGCTATGTCTCTCAAAAGTATACTCGACAGCCTTGAAGCCTATGATGGACTCGAATTTGACTCCACCCTCCTTGACTCCATATCCCAGTATAATCAACAGACCTTAACTAAGAACATACAGTTTTACCTCCCGACGTTTAAACACTTTGAGAGCGATGAATTGTCCTGTAGTGGCAGCAATGAATGGCCATCAATTTCAATCACCGGTTCCGAATGCAAGCTGCAATGTGATCACTGTAAAGCGAAGATCCTCGAGCCTATGCTCGCCGTTACGAATCCGAGTGAACTATGGCCGCAGGTCAATCGACTTATTGAACAGGGTGCCAAGGGCCTACTATTAAGCGGAGGTTCCAATCATCGGAATGAAGTGGAGTATGGGCCTTATCTGTCACAAATCGAGCGTATCAAGCATTCATTTCCAGAATTTCAAATCGCTGTTCACACCGCTCTGGTTAATGATGAGAGCGCTCGTGATCTGGAACAAGCCGGTGTTGATGTGGCCATGCTGGATATTATTGGGGCACAGGAGACCATTACCAAAGTCTATCATTTGAAGCGACATGTAGATGATTTCGAAGCCTCGCTCGAGTCACTGGTGAAAACACAGATGCGAGTGGTACCCCATATCGTGATGGGGCTTCACTATGGAGAATTACTCGGAGAATCTAATGCCCTTCATATCATTGAACGCCATGCCATAGATGCATTGGTACTGGTTGCAATCATGCCTCAATACACCTCTGCCAAGCGTCCATTTAAAACCCCTGACCCATCTGAAGTGGGCAATTTCCTGTTAGAGGCGAGAAAGTGCTTACCGCATATCCCCGTATTACTGGGGTGTGCCAGGCCTCCCGGGCAGGCCAAAACCCTGATCGATGCCTATGCCGTGATGGCTGGACTTGATGGTATCGCCCATCCTGCAGAAGGGAGTGTCACCCTGGCAGACGCCCTGGGCCGGCCTCATGGTATCTCACGTTCATGCTGCTCCATATCCACCACCAAGAACATACTGTCAGTCACACAAACGGCTGCTAGCCGCCGTCCCCTTACTGCAAATATGCCTGTCGAGTTACCCGTTCAGTGGATCTAGGAAAAAATTGGAAACTAATTTATGAATATAAAACAACAACCCAAACAATGGCGTTTGATTGATACCGGTATCAGGCCGGCGGCAGAGAATTTTGCAATTAACCGAGCCATACTCGAGGCGCATCAACAAGGTGAGTCGCCCCATACGTTACGTTTCCTTGGCTTTCGTCCGTCGGCCCTGATCGGCTTTCATCAGGATGTCGAACAGGAACTCAATACAGATTACATACGTGAACATGGTATCGATATACAACGCCGCTTGACCGGCGGTGGTGCTATCTATTTTGATGAACAGCAATTTGGCTGGGAGTTGTATCTGAATCGACAGATACTGGGTGGACAGGACATGGCCAGTATTGCTGAACGCATTTGCAACACCATTGCCTCTGCGATGCAGAGCCTGGGAATCAATGCTATGTTTCGGCCTCGTAATGACATCGAGGTGGATGGTCGCAAGATTTCGGGCACTGGCGGTTTTTTCGATGGTGATTCCTTTCTCTACCAGGGCACTGTACTGGTGGATTTTGACGTCGAGCGGATGATGAGAGTGTTACGCATACCGGCTGCCAAGATTAACGATAAGGCTATTGCTGATGCCAGGCAACGGACCACGACTTTTCGCGAAATTCTGGAAGATAAAACGCCTCCATTAAACGATATCAAGTCATCCATTGCCGACGCAGTGAGTCGTGAATTCGAAGTTACCATGGAACAGGCACAGGAACTCAATGACGTTGAGCTAGGGATTTATCAAGAGGCCCTGTCCGAGATTGATAGCGATGACTGGGTGTATCAACATAACCGGCCCTATGATGAATCTTCCATGCTCGAATCAATGTACAAGAGCCCGGGTGGACTTCTGAAAAGCTGCGTCATGATTGACCGCGATCATGATCGGCTCAAGCAGGTATGGATTAGTGGCGACTTTTTTATCAAGCCACGGCGACTGGTGACCGATCTCGAGGCGGCATTGCGCAATACTCGCCTGTCCGAATTGCGAAGCAATATCGAGGCATTTTTCCGTGACTACCCATCCGAGTTGTTAATGCTGTCAGCCGACGATTTTATTCAGGTGATCCAGATGGCAATCGACTCCGCTGAGGATAGATGAACGCAGAAAGGCTGCAAGTCGATGTATTGGTGGTTGGCCTGGGGCCGGCCGGTAGCAGTGCGGCCGCTGTTGCGGCCAGCAGGGGTCTTAGCGTACTGGGGATTGACCGCAAAGCCGAACTTGGAATACCTGTTCAATGCGCCGAGTACATTCCCCTGCCCATTGCACGACATGCGCAAGCTAACGGTGTAATGAAACAAGCCGTTTCAGTCATGCAAACATATTCGAGCTCAGCTTCAGTACAGTCCATG
Source organism: Gammaproteobacteria bacterium (assembly GCA_014762495.1). Taxonomy (GTDB): domain Bacteria; phylum Pseudomonadota; class Gammaproteobacteria; order Thiohalospirales; family Thiohalospiraceae; genus JABURT01. The sequence continues at coordinate 6,889 of JABURT010000214.1, forward strand.
GTGCCGGGGCTCATCGTCGACAGGGCCAGGTTTGATCAGGCCCTCGCGCATAGGGCCCGTGAAGCGGGTGCCGAGCTACGCGCAAACACGCGTCTGCAAAGACTATTGCCGCGATCCCGGAGCGCCAGAATCCAGCAGGGGGATACACCGTTTGAAATTGAATACCGGATCCTGATTGCCGCAGATGGTCCTCGCTCAGAGGTAGCGCGTTCACTGGGCTTGTCATCATTAAAGGTGATCGCGAGTTACCAGCGACAACTGGAATTACGGCAATCGAATGATGCGACACAGGTATGGCTCGACGAACGCTTTCCCGGAGGCTATGCCTGGCTCTTCCCGCGAGGCAAGCGGGCCAACCTGGGGGTGGCAGGCTTTACCCAAGAGGCCGCGCGGCTCAAACACAACCTTTCATCGCTACACCGGCAACTCGAGCAAGAGGGTTGTGTGACGGGCCGAGTCCTGTCCAGTACCGGCGGGCCGATCCCGGTACAGGGCATACGTGACACGCTTGTTGAGGGCAATATCCTGTTTGCCGGTGATGCAGCGGGACTGTGTCACCCCATTACCGGGGCCGGCATCGCCATGGCCATCGATTCGGGAGAGTGTGCGGCTGAGGCGAGTGCGGACCATCTTGAAACGGGCAGTTCCCTGTCAGTGTATGAGTCGGAGATGCGCACTCGCTATGAGTCCAGCCTGCGGCATGCCAGTTCGCGTCGCAACAGACTGGAGCAACTCTGGCATAGTAATGAATATGAACGGCCCGGTGCCTTGCGCGGTACATGGGTCGCATTTGCCGAATATTTCGAGGAACGAGATGACTGCTGATTCTGAACAAACGATCCGTTTCTATCGACCCGATGCTCAGCAGGTCAATCCCGGACTGCGTTCGCCGGATTATGTGCAACTGTCCACGGCGGCAGCTATCACTGCGGGATTGATACCCGGCAAGATGCACCGTACGGCATGCACCCACTGCCTGAATCTCCTCGTGACCTATGCGGAAGGATGTCGTGCAAATTGCAGTTATTGCGGTCTTGCCAGACATCGTGAAGAGTCACGCGACTATGCCGACCGCAACTTCATACGTGTGGACTGGCCGACGGTACGTTATTTGGATTTGATCGAGGCGATTAAGAATGGTGCCGATGGTGGTCAATTCCAACGTATGTGTATATCGATGATCACCCATCCCAATTCTGATGCCGATACATTCACCCTGCTAGAGCAGTGGGTGAAACATGTCCCCCATGTTCCCGTTTCCATATTGTCTAATCCCACTACACTGGAGTATCAGGACCTGGTAAGAATGAAAGATCTGGGTGCAGACATTTTTACCGTGGCACTGGATGCCGCGACCCCCGAGATATTTGAACGTACCCGTGGCCGCACCGTGAACAGCCCGCATCGCTGGGATAAATACTGGCAGGTGATGGAGTGGGCGCGCGATATCTTTGGTCCCGAACACTTCGGCGCGCATATTATTTGCGGTATGGGCGAAAGCGAGCGTGAATTGCTTTACCTTGTTCAACGCATTCGTGATATGGGTGGGCACAATCATATGTTCGCCTTCTTCCCGGAACAGGGTTCCATGATGGAAGAGTGGCCGGCCGTTGATCGCGGACAATGGCGGCGTGTGCAGATCGCGCGTTATCTCATCGATTACCGGGATATGCGTGTTGAGGCAATGCAATTCAATGATCGAGGCCGACTAATCGATTTCGGTATGGAACAAGAGTCACTTAGTGAAGTCATCAAAAGCGGCTTGCCGTTTCGAACCTCAGGGTGCCCAGGTAGTGAGTCTGATGATATCTCCGCCTGTAACCGGCCTTACGGTGACTCGAATCCCAGTGATATTCTCTCTTTTCCGTTTGCCCTTCAATCGCATGATATTGATGTGATTCAACAGCAGCTCGATGGTCAAAATGTTGCAGCTGGACTTGAGCCTGACAGCGGACTGTAGCATATTCATTGAACCGACAAATTGTTGTATTACTTGATAGCTGGTCGGTAACAATAATCACAATCAACGAAGCTGTTAAAAAACAGCCGGAGGAGTAACTGATGAAATCGATTCGCACTATAGTGCTTGCGATGTGCACATTGATGATGAGTGTACCGGTGCAGGCCGATGAACTGCTCAAACCTTTCATACTTGCAGAAAAGAGTGCCGGTGATGTTGCTGAAAAGCTGGCCGATACCAAGGGTAAACTGATTGCGGCGGGTTTTGAGATAGCTGGACAATACTCACCATATGAAGGTGTCACTATCGTCGTCTTTACAAACGATGTTCTGAAAACCGTTGCTGGGGCTTCGGAATATGGCGCCTATGCCGCTGCGCAGCGCGTGTCTTTGACTCAATACAATGGTGAAATCCAGGTCGCCTATACCAATCCGGAATATGCCGCCCATGCCTTTCGCCTGGATCAGAACCTGCGCGAAGTGCGTCAAACACTGGCCGTGAGCCTGGGTGATCAGGGACAATTCGGGCCGGAAAAAGGACTCAGCAAGGAGCAACTGCGCGAGTATCACTACAAGTTCATGATGCCCTATGTCGATGATATCGATGAGCTCAAGGAATACGACAGTTACGAGCAGGCGGTTAGCGCGGTGGAGAAAGCCCTGGCGTCCAATAAGGGTGGAGTTAGCAAGGTGTATAGTATTAACCTGCCCGGTGACAAGACCCTGTTTGGTGTTGCGATGACAGAGGGTCAATCCAGTGATGAATATATTATGAGCGAAATCGACTTCAAGGAACTTCGTTCAAGTGCCCATCTGCCCTATGAACTCCTGGTGGATGGAGACGAAGTGGTGGCCTTGAATGCGAAGTTTCGTATCGCCATCAATTTTCCCGATCTCAGCATGATGGGAGCCAACAGCTTCATGAACATCATGTCATCACCCACCGAGATCAAAGAGGCACTGACCTGGGCCGCTGGCGGTGAGGTCTTCGAATACTAATTTTTCAATCGACTCATACAGACCCCGGACCTGCCGGGGTTTTTTATATGCCGACGGCAGGCCCGCATGAGGACATCACAAGCCGCTGTCACGAACAGGGCCAGTCCTCTATCACCGTAGAATGTGAATAGTTGATTCAGAGTGACTGTTATGTGTTATTCGTCACATACTGGTATGTGGCATTTCTCTAAAAGACATAAACATACAAGTCTTTAACTTACATTAATGGTATTTAGATGTATTCTTAACCAATGCTCGGCAGGGTATGACGATGAGACAGAGTATTCTTCGCCAGTTGTTTATTTCCTTTTTGGCATTTGGCCTTCTAATGGGAATTGTATTTCCCTTTTATGCACAACTTTTCGTCGACTGGAAACCGGGTATGAAGATTTGGTTCGTCCTCGGCTGCCTGGTGGCGGGTTCTTCCATTGGCATCATCAATTACCTGCTGGTTAAGCTGGTATTGCTCAAGCGCCTGCGTCGAATCTCTGACGTCGCCATCGAAATCGCGGCCAAGGACTTGCGCCATGAATGCACCATACAAAGTAACGATATCATCGGCGACATCGTCCATAGCTTCAACGCCATGGTAAAGACCATGCGCGATATGATTCAGCAGATACGAGCGGGGATTCAGCAGCTGGATTCGGCCGCCGGTCGGATGCAATCCATGTCTACCGAGACCAAGCAGGATGTGGGGCACCAGCACAGCGAGCTGGAGCAGCTGGCGCAGTCGATTGTGTATCTAAGAAATACGGTGGCGAATGTGGTCGGCAGCGCAGAAGAGGCGTCGGAGGCGGCCAACCAGGCAGAGAACAAGACGCACGAGGGCAAGACCGTCATGGAGGCCACCCGCAGTTCAATACAGACCCTGGCGGATGAAGTGAACCGGGCCGGTAGCAGCATTGATACCCTGCAGGAGGACAGCAAGTCCATCGTCACGGTATTGGACGTCATTACCGACATTGCTGAACAGACCAACCTGCTGGCGCTCAATGCCGCCATTGAGGCGGCCCGTGCCGGCGAACAGGGGCGCGGTTTCGCCGTGGTGGCAGACGAAGTTCGCGTGCTCGCCAGCCGAACCCAGGAATCGACCCAGGAGATACAGTCCATCATCAAGCGTCTGCAGGGCAGCACCTTGGCGGCGGTCAGCGTCATGAGCGAGGGCGTGGAGCAGGCCAAACATAGTGTGGATCAATTCAGTCGCGCCGGTGAGACCCTGCAGGACATCACCACCGCGGTGTCGGCGATTAGCAATATGAACGGGCAGATCGTGATGAATGCCAGCTCGCAGGAAGATATCGTGGGAGAGATCAATCGGACCGTTCAGGTGCTCGGCCAGTTGACCGACAAAACCGCCCACAGCGCTGAGGATGCAGCCCGTTCCAGCGATACCATCAATAACTTTACCCGCCAGTTAAAGCACCTGCTCTCCGAATTCAAGCTGGAGGGAGAAACCGCCAACTAGCAAATCCAGGTATATGGACACCCGTGCTGGAGCCGTGTGTCTGAGTATATTAGAAAAACATAATCTACTTGCCAGCCGTGCGCGGGCAGGGTAAAAAGGTTCGTCCTGTTAATAATAAGAATTCTGGATAGTGCTCAAGGCATAACGCTCGAATCGACCTCCAGGATTGATACGTTTAAGCCCGAGATATGTAGGCACACACTGCTGTTGCTGTGTGACGAATCTTGCATCCAGCTATCAGTGTTACATGATATGCTAGTATGCTTATGGACACAGTGGACAGCGTTGTAACTGTGAGGGAAGGATGGCAGATAGACGATTACAAGTATTCCATACCGTTGCCAGGCTGTTGAGCTTCACCAAGGCGGCGGAGGAACTGCATATGACCCAGCCGGCTGTCACATTCCAAATCCGGCAGCTGGAAGAGCACTTCAATACTCGGCTGTTTGACCGAACGCACAACCGTATCAGCCTTACCGAGGCCGGCCTTAAGGTCTACGATTATTCTGACCGCATCTTCGCCCTCAATGCGGAGATGGAAAATGCGGTACGCGAGATCACGGGTGAAATCAGCGGGGTACTGATCATCGGTGCCAGTACCACCATCGCCGAATATATGCTGCCGGCCCTGCTGGGCGACTTCAAGAAAAAGTATAGCGATGTCGGCATCCGTTTGAAGGTGTCCAATACGGATGGCATTGTTTCCATGGTCGAGAATAATACCATCGACCTGGGGGTGGTCGAGGCCCCCGTCACCAACAAGAATCTGGTGGTAGAGAATTGCCGCATGGATAAACTGGTTCTGGTGGTGCCGCCCGAGCATGAACTGAGCCAGATTAAATCCTTCGACATACATCAACTCAAGAACTATCCCTACATCTGTCGCGAAGAGGGCTCCGGCACCCGCGAGGTGCTACGCGATTGCCTGCACCAGATTGGCCTGGAACAGTCCGAGCTCAATATCGTGATGGAGCTGGGTAGTCCCGAGGCCATCAAGGGTGCGGTGGAGGCCGGCATGGGCATCTCCATCCTGTCGCGTTCGACTGTTGGTAAAGAGCTTCGCCTGGGCACTCTGGTGGCGGTAGACCTCGACCCGGTGGTGCAAAGGCCGTTTTCGTTTGTGCACCAGAAGCAGAAATTCCGCCTCCGCGCCATGGAGGAACTGTTGCAGTTTGCACGCGAATACTGCCGTGATCATCCGGAGGCCGAGACAGGCGCAAACTAGGCAAGCGTTGTCGTGCCGATTCGGGTATGTCAGAATCAACGGCCTTTGCCAAGGCAGCAAGTCAATGCTCAGTAAAAAGCGCGAATCCAGCCCCCTGTTAACTCTTATCGAGCGGCTCTCACAAGAGAACCAAAAGAGTCTGCAGGACTATGCCGAGTTCTTGCTATCCAAGCAGGTCGATACCGAAGTGGAACCGACTCTCCAGGAACCCGAGCCCATTGCAGCCGCCGAGGATGAGACAGTGATCCAGGCCATCAAGCGACTCTCCCGCAGTTACTATATGCTCGACAAGGACAAGCTTCTGAACGAGACCTCAGTGCTTGTGACCGAACACACCTTGCAGGGACGTCCCAGAGAGGAGGTGGTTGCGGATCTGGAAGAGCTATTCAGACAGCACTATCAGCGTTACCAGGAAAAAGGTCAGTAACTCAAGATGAGCAATATCTTTACACAATGGTTCCAGCGGCGGTTTTCCGATCCCCAGGCCGTGTTCCTGGCAATATTCCTGCTGGTGGGCTTCAGCGTCGTTATCTATATGGGTCAGATGCTGGCGCCGGTGATTGCCAGCATTATCATTGCCTATCTGCTGGAGGCCTCCGTCGCACGGCTTGAAAACAAGGGCGTCCCTCGGTTGGCGGTGGTCATTGTCTTTGTGATGCTATTGGTCGCCTTCCTCATATTCCTGTTATTTGGTCTTCTGCCTCTGTTGTCGGAACAGATCACCCAGTTGATCAAGGAATTGCCCAATATCCTGTCGCGCTGGGAAGCCGCCCTGATGCAGATGCCGGTAGAATATGCCTACATCACCGAGGGCCAGATCGATGAACTGATCTCGACCATTCGTGAGGAAGTGGCGAATCTTGGCCAGCGTATCGTTTCCGTATCACTGGCCTCCATCCCGGGCATCATCACGATGTTTGTATTTTTCATCCTGATCCCGGTACTGGTGTTTTTCATGCTCAAGGACAAGCTCAAGATCCTGAGCTGGTTCAGCGGCTATCTACCTCGTAATCGCAGCCTCTTGATGCAGGTGTGGGAAGAGATGGACGCGCAGATCGGAAACTATGTCAGGGGTAAGATATGGGAAATCCTGATCGTGGGCGTTGTGACCTACATCGGTTTTGCCCTGCTCGGCATTAAGTATGCGATGTTGTTGTCGGCCCTGGTCGGTCTTTCAGTTCTGATCCCCTATATCGGTGCCGCCGTGGTGACAATTCCGGTGGTGTTAATTGCCTATTTCCAGTGGGGTTGGTCGTCTGAGTTCTTCTACCTTCTGATCTTCTACGGCATCACCCAGGCCCTGGACGGCTATGTCCTGGTACCCCTGTTGTTTTCCGAGGTCGTCAATCTGCACCCGGTTGCCATCGTTGTGGCCATCCTCGCCTTCGGCGGCTTGTGGGGGTTCTGGGGGGTGTTTTTCGCCATCCCCCTGGCGACCCTGGTCAGTGCGGTCATGCGCGCCTGGCCTCGCACCGATAGTGATATCGAGAGCGAAGGCCAGGTCGCCGAATAGCCCCTAGAGGACCTCGGTCGCGAAGTCGGCCAGACGAGACCGTTCACCGCGCATCAGGGTGATGTGTCCACTGTGTTCCCACATCTTGAAGCGGTCCACCACATAGGTCAGGCCCGATGTGGTTTCGGTCAGATAGGGTGTATCGATTTGGGCGATATTACCCAGGCAGATCACCTTGGTTCCGGGACCGGCGCGAGTAATAAGGGTCTTCATCTGTTTGGAGGTGAGGTTTTGCGCCTCATCGATGATGATGAACTTGTTGAGAAAGGTACGCCCGCGCATGAAGTTCATAGAGTGGATGCGTATCCGTTTCATCAACAAATCCGTTGTCGCGGCACGCCCCCAGCTTCCCCCCTCGCTGGGGTTGGAGAGCACCTCCAGGTTATCCATCAGTGCGCCCATCCAGGGCGTCATTTTCTCTTCTTCGGTGCCGGGCAAAAAGCCGATGTCTTCACCGACCGGCACCGTGGCGCGGGTGACGATGATCTCGCTGTAGCGGCTATCTTCCAGCACCTGTTTGAGACCGGATGCCAGCGTCAGCAGGGTCTTGCCGGTTCCGGCGTGGCCGAGCAGGGTGACAAAATCAATCTCCGGGTCCATTAACAGGTTCAGGGCATGATTTTGCTCGCGGTTGCGGGCGTTGATCCCCCATACAGCATGGTTACTGCCGCGGTAATCTTGTACGTGTTCGATAGTGGCCGTATCACCCTCTATTGAGCGTACGATGGCTTCGAAACCATCGGTCTCGTGGTAGAGAAACTGGTTGGCGTACCATTGTTCGACTTCGGGACCGGTGAGCCGGTAGTAGGTGCGCCCTTCCTCTGACCAGGATTCCATATCCTTCTGATGGCTTTCCCAAAAGTCCTCTGGGAGGATGGACTCGCCTCGATAAAGCAGGCTGGCATCATCAAGAACCCGGTCGTTGAAGTAGTCCTCCGACTTGATACCGAGTATCGATGCCTTGATACGAAGGTTGATGTCCTTGGTAACCAGCGTGATGTCGCGCTCGGGGAACTGCGTCTGCAGTGCCAGCGTCACCCCCAGTATATCGTTGTCCGGTTTGCCACCGGGCAGCGATTCGGGCAGTGACATGGGGGCGAGATGGGTCTGGAAGAACAATTTGCCAGCAGGGTGCTGGGCGTGATTGACACCGGGGATGGCGACACCGGCATCGATGGCCTTGCGGTCGGCCTCTTCCACCATGTCGTCGAGAAATCGACTGGCCTGGCGTGCGTTTCGTGCCACTTCCGAATGGCCGCGTTTATGGTGGTCGAGTTCCTCAAGCACCACCATGGGCAGGAAAATATCGTGTTCTTCGAAGCGAAACAGCGAGGCGGGATCATGTATCAGAACGTTGGTATCGAGCACAAACAGACGATTACTAGCGCTGCTGTTATTTCCAGGCATGCTCAGGTGGCCTCCTTCTTGATCTGCTTCAATGTCTCGAGGACTTCGCTCACATGACCATCTACCTTAACCTTTCTCCACTCGTGGCGAAGCTTGCCATCGGGATCGATGATGAAGGTACTACGTTCTACACCCATGACTTTCTTTCCGTACATGTTCTTTTCTTTAATAACATCGAAAATATTGCACAGAACTTCTTCTTTGTCTGACAGTAGATCAAAAGGAAAGCCTTGCTTTGCCTTGAAGTTTTCATGCGATTTCACGCTATCACGTGAGACACCAAGAATGATTGCGCCCTGGCGTTTAAACTTGGCGTGTTCCTCACCAAAGTCCTGGCCCTCACGTGTACAACCTGGCGTGCTGTCCTTGGGATAGAAATAGAGCACGACATACTTGCCGGCCAGGTCCTTGAGGGCGATCTCCTGTTCCCCGGTGGCGGGAAGTTTGAATGCGGGGACCTTTTTGCCAAGGGCTGCTTTTTTCGCGGGCATCGTTTACCTCTCTAACTGACTACTTGATAGGTTCGATGATTGCATCGAGGTTTTGTTCATCACAAAGCATGAAGAAGCGCTCACGCAAACTGTTAATGGACAGATCGCTGGGGATCTTGATGGTCATATCGATGGAGAACATGGGGACCGCGGTATGGGCGGCCATATAGCGGGAGGTATCCAGTTCCTGTATGCCGACACCTTGTTCGGAAAAGAATCCGGCGATCTGGTTGACGATGCCCGGATGGTCCACCGATATGACTTCGACGTGATAGGGCAGGGCGCGGGGTTGGGGCGTTTTGACATCGGTACGCTTGCTAATCAGGGTCAGCTCCAGTTCCTGCTCCAGACCCGGTAGTGCCGATTCGAGTTTGACAATGGCATTCCAGGGCGCTGAGACCAGGATCAGGACTGCAAATTCCCCTCCCAATAGCGTCATACGGCTATCCATGATATTGGCGCCACAATCACTAATGGCAGCGGTTAACTGGCTGACCAGCTGGGGCCGATCTTCGCCAATGGCGGAGATGACCAGTTGTTGTTCTCTGTCTTGTGTCATGTTCCCGAAAGCCTCTGCAGTCACCGTGACTTGAGTGTACCACTATTGTTTTTTAGGCGGTACGAATCGGGCTGGGCCTGCCTGCTGCTTGTCATGCCTGGGTAGGACTATTAACATGGCGGTCTGACATTCTCATCGGAGGTTTGCATGTTTCACGGTAGTATGGTGGCACTGGTCACACCCATGTTCGAGGACGGCTCGCTGGACATGGATGGACTGGCCAAACTGGTGGAATTTCATGTCGATAACGGCACCGATGCCATCGTGTCCGTCGGCACCACCGGTGAGTCCGCCACGCTCGACCATAAGGAACATTGCGAGGTCATCAAGCGTACTGTCGAACTGGCAAAGGGCCGAGTCCCCATCATTGCCGGCACGGGTGCCAATTCCACCTCCGAGGCTATTGAGCTCACAAGGTGTGCGATGCAAATGGGCGTGGATGCCTGTCTGCTGGTGACGCCATATTACAATAAGCCGACTCAGGAGGGGCTCTACCAGCACTTTCGGACCATCGCCGAGGCAGTTGCAGTCCCCCAGATCCTTTACAACGTACCCGGACGTACCGCCGTGGACATGAAACCGGAGACCGTCGAACGTCTCTCGCATGTCTCTAATATCGTTGGCATCAAGGAGGCCACCGGCGACCTTGATCGTGCACGTGAACTCCTCGAACTCTGCGGCGACCGCCTTGACCTCTACAGCGGCGACGACGGCACGGCCATGGAGTGCATCCTGCTCGGCGGAAAAGGCGACATCTCGGTCACCGCCAATGTCGCGCCTGGCCCGATGCATGAAATGTGTGCTGCGGCCCTGGCCGGTGATCGGCAGACGGCTGAGTCCATAAACAGTCGTCTCGATATCCTGCACCGCAAGCTATTTATCGAATCCAGCCCGATCCCAGTGAAGTGGGCCCTGTACGAAATGGGCATGATCCATGATGGCATACGACTGCCGCTGACCCCGCTGGCCGAGACCTATCGCGGCGAGTTAGGGGAAGCCCTGCACCAGGCCGGCGTGCTCTAGACATGCCACGCATAACAATTGGCTATATTGTCCTCCTTGCGACCCTGGCAGCCTGTTCCAGCGATGGCCCCAGCAAGGAATACCAGAAAAGTCGTGTCGAGGCGGTGCCTCGCGTGCCGGCGGATCTGGACCGGCCCGCCCAGGCCACAGCCTACCGGCCCGAGGCGCTAAGCGAGGATGCCATCCAAAGTCTGAAACCGGCCGAACTGATGGTGCCTCCAAGACTCGAACATGTCGCGGGGGAAGCACACAATGACAATGCGCGAAACGCGAAAGTCATTGCTCAACAAAAGCAAGATGCCAATGGTGTGGTCTATCTGGAGATCGCGATGCGCTATGACCTGGCCTGGCGCAATGTCCGGCTCGCGCTCATGTCCAGCGGATTTACACTGACCGACGTCAATCGCAGTGCCGGCTTATTCTATATTCGTTATCGAGACCCCAAGGCGGATGACGAACAGCGTGAGAATTATACGCTCAACCTGCTCGAGGTGGGCAGCAGCAGTCGTCTCCTGGTGCGTTCCGAGGACGGCCAGATGCTGGGCGATGAGTCTGCGCAGCGTATCCTGAACTTTATCAAGAACAACCTGTAGGGCCCAAAAACAGCTATGCGCTTTGCGTCCATCGGCAGTGGCAGCCGCGGCAATGGCACGGTCATACAGTGGCAGGACACGACCCTCCTCGTCGACTGTGGATTTTCTGCGCGTGAGGTAGAGACTCGTCTGGCCAGCCTGCAACTTACGCCCGCCGATATAGACGCCATCCTTGTCACCCATGAGCATGGCGACCATGTCAGTGGGGTTGGCGTGCTGGCTAGGAAACACGATATTCCAGTGTGGATGACGGTCGGCACCAGTCTGCAATTTAATGGCGGTACACTACCCAGCCTGCAGCACTTCAGTGGACATGAAAGTTTTGCCATTCGAGACATCGAGATCGTACCCTACACGGTACCGCATGACGCACGCGAGCCCTGTCAGTTCGTGTTTCGAAATGGTGTCCATTCGCTGGCACTGTTGACCGATGTGGGCAATATTACGCCCCATATCGTTGAAATGGTCGATGGCGTGGATGGCTTCCTGCTGGAGTGTAATCATGACCTGCAAATGCTGCAGAATGGGCCGTACCCGACCAGTCTGAAGCAACGGGTCGCCGGACGCCTGGGACACCTGAGTAACGATCAGGCGGCAGAACTGCTTATGCGCATGGATCATTCCCGCTTGCAACATCTGGTGGCCATGCACCTGAGCGATCAGAATAACCAGGCCGATCTGGTCAGCCATTGCATGGCCCAGGCCCTGGATTGCGAGTCCCACTGGATAGGCATTGCCGATCAGGAGACGGGCTTCTCCTGGCGAGAGTTAAACAAATGAGCACTGAAAGATGAAAAAGACCACTGAGCTTTATGCCGGCAAGGCAAAGACCGTGTACCACACCGACGATCCAGACAAGTTGGTGATGCATTTTCGCAACGATACCTCCGCCTTTGATGGAGAGAAGGTCGAGCAACTGGATCGCAAGGGAATGGTCAATAACCGTTTCAACGCATTCATCATGCAACGGCTTCAGGCGGCCGGCATCCCGGTACATTTTGAGTCCTTGCTGGATGATACGGATACACTGGTCAAACGGCTGGACATGATCCCGGTAGAGTGTGTGGTTCGAAATTTCGCGGCCGGCAGTCTGTGTCGTCGCCTGGGCGTGGAAGAGGGAATGGAACTCAATCCGCCCGTTTTTGAGTTCTTTCTCAAGAATGATGCCCTGCACGACCCCATGGTGAATGAATCGCATGTCGAGACCTTTGGCTGGGCCTCGCCGCAAGAAATGGTACGCATGCGTGAGCTGAGTCTTCAGGTCAATGAGGTTCTAAGTAAGTTGTTCCGAGAGGCAGGTATGTTGCTGGTGGACTACAAGCTGGAATTCGGACGCTATCACGGTGAACTGCTGCTGGGGGATGAGTTTAGCCCAGACGGCTGTCGCCTCTGGGATGCCAAGTCCCGTGAAAAGCTGGATAAGGATCGCTTCCGTCAGGGTCTGGGTGGCGTCGTGGAGGCCTATGAGGAGGTCGCACGTCGCATCGGCGTAGGAATCGATGCCTGAAGACGCTTATCCTGACCAATATACCCTGACTTAACAGGGGTTTGAAATAAATGTGTTAACACACTGTTTCGCTAAAGGATTATGCAAGACCGTCCGATAGATCTTGACTACCATAATAAAAAACGCGTCGTCGCAGATATCACTGCAGTGGTGGAGGCAGTCAATGAAACAATACGTACCCAAATTCAGCCTGGCTGGGTTCAAACCTCAGAACTGGAAGATTAAGCACAAGATCTGGGGTGGTTTCGGCATTATCATGCTGGTCCTGGTTGTGGTGGTCTCTGAGACCCTGTATAGCGTGACCAAGGCAGAAAAAACCGTCGATGAGGTGGTGGATAACGCCCAGCCGATGGTACTGGCCTCGATGGAATTGTCGGCCGAACTGGCCAAGTCCAACCAAGCCCTGGGTTTTTATCTCCTCAGTAAGGAAGAGGAGCATAAAAACGCCTATCTTGGCAGCCTGGCCAAGATCGAAGACATCTTTTCGAGTATGAAGTCTCTGGAAATGGTGCGCAGTGACCAGGGTATGGCCTCCCAGATCAATGCGATAGAGAACGATATCAATCGCTATATTGGATACCGCGATCGGATGCTGGAGCTGGCGGTAAACAATAATGAAAACTTCCCCGCAATCGCTCAAGCTGCCACCGGGGTCAATCCCATCTCACAGCAAATCCTCCAGGTCACCAGCCAGATGATTATATCGGAGCAGGAGGAAGAGGCCACCGCCGCCCGTCGGCGTCTGTTGATGGACATAGAAGAATTCCGCTATACCTGGTCTAACGTCATGAACGGCGTACGCGCCTATCTCGCCTTTCGCGGAGACAACGCACTCAATGAGATTCGCCTCTACCAGGAGGGCAGTGGTGACGTCCTGAACCGGCTCAAAGGCTATATGGATAAAGGCATGCTTACCTTTGAGCAGGAAGAAGGTGTGATTCAAATCGAAGAGCTTCGAAATCGGTTCTTCGACAGTATGGAAGAGATTATCAAGGTTCATGGATCGGACCGCTGGCGCACCGACTCCTATCTCATTAAAACCGAAATCGGTCCCTTGCTGGGTAGCATCGGTGACAAGCTGGATATGCTGGTTCAGCGACAGCGCAATAATATCGACAATCTCAGTGCGGAACTGGCCTCCACCATGGAGGGCACTCGCTGGTTCGTTAACATCATGCTGGTACTGGGACTGATCATCGGTGGTGTGGTGGCCTTCTTCAACGAACGCATGATTACCCGGCCTCTGATCACGGCGGTGAATGCCATGCATGACATCGCCTCAGGCGATGGCGACCTGACCTGTATGCTCAAGGTCAAGGGCAATGATGAAATCGCCGACCTCTGTAACTCCTTCAACGGCTTCGCCAACAAGATACGCGAACTGGTCAAGGAGGTTGCTGCCTCTACCGCCCAGGTTGCATCCGCGGCCGAGGAGATGTCGGTGATCACCAGTCAGACCACTCAGAATGTGGCGGCTCAGAAGAGCCAGACCGAACAGGTGGCCACCGCCATCGACGAGATGTCGGCGACCGTCAATGAAGTCTCGCAGAATGCGCAGCAGGCCATGAATTCGGCCCATGAAGCGGACGATGAGTCTTCCGCCGGTAGCCAGGTGGTCGACGAGACGATTCGAGATATCACTTCCCTGGCCGAAGAGGTGGACAATGCCTCCAAGGTCATTCACGAGCTGGAAGGCGACGTCGGCGCTATTAGCACCGTACTCGATGTCATCCGTGACATCGCCGAACAGACCAACCTGCTGGCCCTCAATGCCGCCATTGAAGCGGCGCGAGCCGGGGAACAGGGCCGTGGTTTTGCCGTGGTCGCCGACGAGGTCCGGACCCTGGCGTCCCGGACCCAGGACTCCACCCAGGAAATCCAGGAAATGATTTCACGACTGCAGGATGGTGCCCAGCGCGCGGTGAAGGTAATGGCCGAAGGACGCGAAAAGGCCCATCACAGCGTCAAGCAGGCGGGCCGGGCCGGTGAGTCATTGGGCAAAATCACGCAAATGGTCAGTACCATCAGTGACATGAATACCCTGATCGCCAGCTCAGCCGAGGAGCAGGGCAATGTGACCGAGGAGGTCAATCGAAACATCCATTCGATCACCGACCTGTCGGACCAGACCTACGAGAGCACCGAGCAGATGGCGCGTGCCAGCGACGAGCTCGCCAAGCTCTCCTCGGATCTGCGCGGGCTTGTTTCACAGTTCAAGGTCTAGCAAGATTCCATTATCTCAACTCAAGGGCGACCCAGGTCGCCCTTTTCTTTTCGGCCTGGGCTCGTCTCGAGATTGAGGTCTGCTCACTTGAGTGGCGCGGGATTTCCGGATAGCCTGTGCTTGCCTCTGGCGCTCCCCCTTCGGGCATTTTTGAGAATAAAGCACAACACAATATGGCAAAGAGTTCCTATACAGCTGATTCTATTGAAGTATTGAGCGGACTGGAGCCGGTGCGCAAGCGCCCCGGCATGTACACCCAGACCGAGCGTCCCAATCATCTTGCGCAGGAGGTCATCGACAACAGTGTCGACGAGGCCCTGGCAGGCCATGCCGACCGTATCCAGGTCACCCTGCACAAGGATAATTCCATGTCCGTGCGCGATAACGGCCGCGGCATGCCGGTGGACCTCCACCCGGAAGAGAAGATCCCGGGGGTAGAGGTGATCCTCACCAAGCTCCACGCCGGCGGCAAGTTTTCTGACAAGAACTACACCTTCTCCGGCGGCCTGCACGGCGTCGGCGTCTCCGTGGTCAACGCCCTTTCCTCAAAACTCGAGGTATGGGTACGCCGTGGGGGTGAGGAACATCACATCGCCTTCGCCGATGGCGTGCGCACCTCCAAGCTCAAGGTGGTGGGCAAGGCCCCGAAGAAGGAGGCCGGTACCACCGTCCATTTCTGGCCCGATCCGAAGTTTTTCGACTCAGCCAAGTTTTCCGTGCCACGCCTGAAGCACCTGCTACGCGCCAAGGCCGTGCTCTGTCCCGGCCTCAATGTCGAGTTCACCGACGAGAATACCGGCGAAACCCTGCAATGGTTCTTCGAGGATGGTCTCAAGGACTATCTTACCGGCGAGCTGGCCGGCGCCGAGGTCTTACCTGAAGACCCCTTCACCGGCGCCCTGTCGGGTCGCCACGAGGCGGTGGAATGGGCCCTGGCCTGGAATGCCGAGGGCGGTGAGCTGGTCACCGAGAGCTTCGTCAACCTGATCCCGACGGCCCAGGGCGGGACCCACGTCAATGGCCTGCGCACCGGCCTCACCGAATCGGTGCGCGAATTCTGCGAGTTTCGTAATCTGCTGCCCCGCGGCGTCAAGCTAAGCCCCGAAGACGTCTGGGACCGCGTTAGCTACATCCTCTCCTTCAAGATGCAGGACCCACAGTTCTCCGGT